>DATEIS010000027.1:0-9643 GCA_035278765.1 Pyrinomonadaceae bacterium
ACATAAATGAAAACTCTCTGCTCGAGCTATTTAACGATTCTCCGAATCATGGAGAAGAAATAGTTTCTCCCCGGATTTCCGCCTGCGACGCCACCGAGGAATTTGTGGATGCATGGTTGCGGATGTTGCGGCTGCTGCGAACGCCGAAATATATTCCGGCCCTCGCTCCTGCCTATGAACGCGAGATCCTGTTTCGTGTGCTTATTGGTCCGCAGGGATGGCGATTAAGACAGCTATGTCTGGTGGGTGGAACGGCTTCGAAAATACGTCGCGCTGTTCGGACGATCCGTGAAAACTGCGCCGCGGCGATTGATGTAAAACGGCTCGCTGCTCAGTCTGGTATGGGGGTCGCGACGTTTCATCGCCAATTCAAACAGATAACCGGCCTAAGCCCGATCCAGTTTCAGAAGCAGTTGCGATTGCTTGAGGCACGAAAGCTCTTGGTCTTTAGTGATAATTCCGTTTCTGATGCGGCCTTTAAGGTCGGTTACGTGAGTACATCCCAATTCAATCGTGAGTATTCAAGATACTTTGGCGCCTCTCCCGCTCTCGATGCTTCAAAGCTAAAGCAAATGGAAGTAGGAATTGCACTTGGATCGGGTCAGTACAGGGAGCGGTAGCGACCTGGTCAACCCATGGGACCAGGTCGCTACCGCTCCCTGTACTGACCCGATCCAAGAATGGTTCCCGACTTTTGAAGCAAAGCCGTCAGGCTAGAGAAGATGTCCCCCTGATACCTCGATATCCTGTGCGGTTACCCAACCAAAATCCTCGGACAGGACACTCGCAATCACTTTTCCGATATCGTCGGGCTTTCCGATTCTGCCCAGAGCAGTTTGATCCGCCAGTGGCTTGATAAACTCCGGATGCTTGTCGAATGCTCCGTCTCCGAAGTTGCTATGAGTTGGCCCAGGGGATACCGCATTAACCCGAATGCGACGCGGTGCGAGCTCTTTAGCAATGTATCGAGTCCATGAGGACGTTGCCGCTTTTAAAGAGCCATAGGCGGAGTAACCGGGAAACGCGCCGGAACTCGATGAACTCGAGACGTTGACGATCGATCCCCCATCTTCAATAAGCTGGACCAACTGTTGGGTTAGAAAAAACGGACCCTTGAAGTTCGTATTTAGAATGCGGTCGAAGTACTCTTCGGTCATTTCGGCAAACATCATTGGACCACCAGTGCCGGCGTTATTGACCAGGTAATCAAAAGTGGTCCGATTCCAAACTTCGTTGAGTTTGCTTTTTATCTCTTCAATAAAGCTTGCTAAGCCAGATGTTTCGGTCAGGTTCAATTTAAGCGCGACTGCCCGAACATCTTTGTTTTCCTCAATCGCCTGTACTACTGTCGCAGCCCTCTCCTCGTAGGAATTAAACGTGAGAATCACGCTGATCCCTCGTCTTCCGAGTTCCAAAGCTGTTGCCTTCCCGATGCCATTACTTCCACCCGTCACAATTGCAATTTTCATGTCGAGTAGTGTGCGGTATGCCGGGAAAACTTCATAGACCTATTCATATCGAATTATTGCCTAAAACTATCGCCGGTCGAGTCCGTTCCAAGCGCGGACTCGACTTAAGAGCGGCCATAGTGTTTGGTCAGCACATCGCGATACGCGGATATGCCGGTTAGGACGCTGGCGGGATCCATCTTTTTCCCGGTCAGCACTTCACGGCCCTTCACACCATATACGGGTTTGTTGATGTTGTTATCGGGATTCAGGCTAAAGGACTTCCAAAAGCTCTTCCCGAATGCGGTGCCCTTAAGTACGCCGTTGAAATAGGAATAGGCGAGAATCGGTACGTTCTCCAATTCCTTTCGTTGCTGTACAGTAATGGTTCCTACTGGTCCCTCAACCGCCTTTCTTTCGTTCTTCAAGGACACGCCACCTTTTTCAAACCAGCTCAGGGCGTCTTTATTCATGAAGAGGAGAATGACGCACTTGGCATCCGGATCTGAAAAGGGACCGCCAAAACCTTCGCCACGAAATCGGTAAAAAGCCGGCATCGTCCAACCCTGGTCCTGACGCGCGCTAATTACGCCGTAGCCTTTACTCACGTGCGTAATAATATCCGTGTGTCTCACAACTTTAGGAAACACGGCGATCGCTTCTGCCCGGTCGATCAGCTCTTTGGGCATTCCACTGTCGGGGAGTTGCGCCAGTATGCTCATGATTCTGCCTGCGTCCTCTGAACGAGTAACAGCGTGTCGGAACTCGGTAGCAGGTTGAGGCGATTTCCCGGGAGGTAATCCAAACGTGAGAGAAGAGCTCGCCTGCACCAGTAGCAGCACCGGGATTACGACGAAGACAATAATTCTGAAAGTAGTCTTAGACATCAGATAATCCTCCACAATTTCGTAGATTACTAATTCTTTTCAAACAATTTGTCAGGTCTGTAGATCGAGAGGCGCTTAACGAAGCTAGCTCAACCAGCTTGGTTGGAAATCAGATGAAGTACGTTAATCCAGGGTTTCCCGCGGGCCTCGTTCATTGTTTCTCAAGAGCTTCGTTTCGTCGAAACAAATAATGATCGAACAGATCCGGGCCGCGAGTGTGGGTCTCTTGATTTAAGGCATGGTCTCAACCCAGCTCAGTTGGGGTTCAAAGTGTGCCATGTTGTCGTCCGGCATATTCTTAACGAGAACCATAAATCTCGACGTGTTCACCTCGACGATAAATAAGACTGCAAGATCCCCAAGATCGGGCGTTGGAAAATCATTACTTTCAATCGGCTCGGGGTATGTATAAGCTGATCGTTCAGCACTCACGGCGCGCCTGATTGTTAATGGCCCTTCAATCTTGAACGCCTCACGGAGAGTTTGCCAAAACAGCCGAGCTTCATTAGCGGGCAATATCAACTTGTGTTCAAGTTGCTTCTCGCTCACTTTCTGCCCGGCGCCTGCGAGATCGTAAGTGACGCTATGAAGAGAACCTGACGGTTGCAGGCCGTTGCGTCGCGCGTGTGGCTCAAGCGTCTTCCATAGCCTCGGTCCACACACGACACGGCCACTAGAGGAAGCAAGATCATTCCTGGGAGAGAACGAAGCCTCGATTAGCGCCGCTGCCTTCTGGTCGAATGCGTCTACTAACTTTTGTATTGCCGGCCGATCATAAGTCACTACACGCAAAGGCTTGCTCTGTATGTCGACGGGCGAAGTCGCGGGTCTCAGCGCTCGAACCGGTCTACCAATCAGCCTGGGCGCGTCACGCAGTAACTTCCGCCCTTTTTGCGTGACCCGATATTCGAATACGATGGGCCCGGCCACAGTCACCTCTTTCCATACTGAAGGTCCCCCTTCGTAATATGTATAAGGTTGACGCACAGACGAGCCTTGTTTATCAGAGTTCTCAATCAGCCCTGAACTCTCCATCATCCCAATGAACGACTTCTTCGGGTAGAAGTCCAACTCTTCGCGGCCTTCACTCACGAAGACCAGGAAGTCAATTTCGGGACCTTCGTCGACGAGGGCCCAGTCTTCTGTTAATGCCTTCAACACAGCCGCCGCTTGGGCCAACTCCGTTTTCTTCATGGTTGTTTCTGAACGCACCTGGCCAACGCTTATCGTTCCTGCCATAAAGAGCGATAAGAGCACACCCGGAACGATGATGATTCGACGTGTTGTCAGCATAATTGCTCGTCCGACCGAAGAGTCTCAGTTGACTGAGGCTTCGAGTGCCTCGATTCGTTGTTTTATTTCCGCAGGAACCGGCGTCTTCTTGTTTTCCGTGTAGTTGAAACACACTATCAAGCCGGTGCCTTCCGCAGCAACCCTCTGATGTTTATGACTAACGACGTAGTACTCCATCGTGAAGCGATCGTCCTGGATTTCCGAGACACGTGAGCCGATTGAGACCGTGTCGGGATAAGTCAGAGGGATCTTGAAGCGGCAATTTGTAGAAGCCAGAATCGGTCCAACGCCGGTAGCTTCCATAAACTCCAGGAGATCTAACTTCTCGAAATACGCGATGCGGGCACTCTCAAAGAAACGAAAGTAAGCAGTGTTGTTGAGGTGACGGAACGCATCCATCTGTCCCCACGCCACGGGAGTTTCAATCACCACCGGGCAACGTTCAAGCAAATTGTTCATGTCAATCTCATCTATCGTTACTTGTTACGTGACGATACCGTTTAGAACTTCCAGACCACCTTTAGTTAATCGAAACAAAGTATTAAGAATTTGATCTGGTGTGGTTTTCATTCTTCGCGACATCTGCCCTGGCATATCCGGCAATATACTTTACATCTGATGGAGTACAAATCATTTCACTGAGAAATAAATTGGGTAGTGCATCAGTTTGAAATACGCCGAAGGCGTTCGCTAATTTCAGCCCAGGGTTGGAGCGCAGCGACAACCCTGGGGCAAATTTAAAATCGCGACCAAACCCTGAAAGGGTTTCAATTGAGAGGAACCCTTTCAGGGTTGAAACAGAACTTTGAATTAATCCCAGGGTTCGAGCGTAGCGAGAACCCTGGGATCAGATCAAAAGAATGTGTTAACCCTGCAAGGGTTCGCCAACTGCCTAACCCTTTCAGGGTTTGGTCGCGATTTTGAATTTTTCCCCAGGGTTCTCGCTACGCTCCAACCCTGGGCTGAAATTAGCGAACGCCTTCGGCGTATTTCAAACTGATGCACTACTAATATTTGACATGCTTCGCGATCCCAGCCGAGAATACCTTCGTCCAGATATCCTGCGAGAGCTGTTCTTATTCTTCTGCTTCCGGGCACCTACAGCGTGCAGATTAGAGTACATTCACGCTCGAGCAATACGGGTACGATCAGAATCGCATCATAGTCGTGACGAAACATCCGCGCTGTTGAAGTCCTAATCAACGAAGGATGCGGTCGAGTTTGCCGGTGACAACGTTCCACAGCACTACCGCTGCATTGCCGCTGCCCGTCGCGAGGATCGAGCCGTCGGGTGAGAAGGCTAACGAGGTGACGGTTACATCGTGGCCTTTGAGAGTTCGTCTTGCTTTGCCCGACTGAACGTCCCAGAGAATCGCCGCGCGATCGTCGCCACCGCTGGCAAGTGTTTGACTATCGGGTGAGAAAGCGAGTGCATTGACGATGTCCTGATGCTTTTTGAATGCTCCTCGCGGTGTGCCCGTTGTTAGATCCCACAATCCGATCGAGCAATCAGCGAGCGCAGCGGCTACCAACTGCCCGCGACTGTCAATCGTTATTGCTGTGATCTTCTGACCAACCTCGATTGTTCTGATGACTGCTTTACTATTCGCATCACGAATCTGGATTTGACTCGTTCCATCTTGCACGTTCGCTTCAGCGATAAACCGGCCGTTAGATAAAACAGTTAAAGAATCATCGAGTTGCTCGGTGGGAGGAGTTTTGACTTTCAACTCACCCGTGCGCACGTCCCAAACTTTACTTCCCTCGCCTTCGATCGTCGCCGACACGCTCAGTCCGTCTGCCGAAAACGCTACCGCCGAAGCGCGATTCGCAGTGAGTAAAAGTCCGCGTCGCCGCAACGACTCTTTCTCGTCTACGTTGGTTGGTGCAAATACGTGTCTGACTGCCCACGTCTTTGCATCCCTTAGTTCGACGTCGGAACCAGACTGCAACACGACCGCACCCTGATCGGGAATAAGCATCATCGACGAGACCGCTGCGTCCGCCTGCACGTTGAGTCTGCCGAGGCGGTTGTCGCGCAAGTCCCACATCTTTACCCTGCCGATTGCAGCTTGCTCTTCATATTGCAAACTGCCGATCAGCAATGCGCGACCCTGCGCAGCAAACTGAAGCGATGCAATCGAATCGTTGTGGCCTTTCAGCTTGTTGATTGACTTGCCTGACGGAACTTCCCAAACAGTGATTTCACTGTCACGGCCGGGCACTTTTAGAGTCGCCACTGCCAGCGTCCGTCCATCTTCCGAGAACGCAAGTGCGGTGGGCCAACCCTTCAGGTTCTTAATCGTCAGAATCTTTTTGCCGTTGCGAACATCCCAAATTTTTACGTCCTGACCCACCAACGCGGCAACGTTCGTTCCGTCGAGTGAAAACACGGGACGTTCCAATCGGATTAACAGCCGTCCCATATTACCGGTGAAGGTCGTGATGGCGTCATCCAGCTTAATTTTTCGCTGACCAGTTTGCGCATCGAGCAGCTTCAACTCGGCTTTTTCAACACTGATGTTATTCGTAGTTGAGCGCTGGCCGCCAAAGGCGCCGGACTCGGCAAAGGTGACTTGTAGCCCGGCACTTCGCTCAACGAGCGCCACGACGTTGCCCGCCGCAGACCAGGTTGCTTCCAGACTCCTTAAACCTTCACCGCCGACCGGAACCTTCTTGATGAACTCGCCAGTTTGCGTGTTCCACCACTTCAGTTCGCCGGCAACTTCCTCATCGTGCTTCTTAACCGACGACTGAATCTTCGAGTCGCGATACTCCGTGCTGGCCGTCATTACGGTTTCTCCGTCTCGCGAGAAGGCGAGCGACCAGACTGGTCCATCGAAACCGGTGATCGTACGCTGCAACTCTCCGGTCCTCGTGCTCCACAGTTCCACGCGGCCGTACCGCCTGTTTGCGCCGTCGTTGCCGCGCGCGATCGCGATGATATTTCCGTCCGGCGAAACCGCAATGGCAACCCGTTTGTTCGGCTCGAGTGTAAAACCTCGCGGCTGGGCAGCAGTAGTTATCGCCAATACGACTAAACAGCAGAACACCCGAAAAAACATATGCATCTTCCCACTACCAGCGAGCAACTCAAACGTTGACCTCTACATATCCTTCCGTCCCGTTGACTCGAATCCTCTGCCCATCTTTGATCAACTTTGTAGCATTCTCCACTCCTACAACTGCCGGCAAGCCATATTCACGCGCGATGACTGCTCCATGCGTCATCAGTCCGCCTACTTCGGTGACCAGGCCTTTTATAGAAACAAACAATGGCGTCCAGCTAGGGTCGGTAAAAGGAGTGACGAGTATGTCTCCGTCTTCCAGATCGGCATCTTCCATGTTGAAGATGACACGCGCGCGTCCTTTGATTACTCCGGACGAAACCGCCAGGCCGATAATCGCTCCTGCCGGAAGATTTTCTCGTTTGTACTTGCCGGCAACGATTTCACCATCAGATGTTATGACACGTGGCGGAGTTAGCTTCTCGTATGATTTGTACTCGTCTTTTCGTTTGTTAATGATCTGCTGGTCCAACTTTTTTGCGCGTACGACTTACTTCCGGGAAACCGCGAATCACATCTGCGACATCTAAAAGCGCCAGACCCATTTCAGATCTTACGCCTTTGCTTGCTTCGTCCGTCAGGAGAAAAGCCGTAATCGATACTTTGGGAAGATGCTAAGACATCTCTTAGTTCCTTTGCGTACCTTCGCGCCTTTGCGTGAACCTTTAAACCGACCCACTACAGTACTGACGATAGATACAGCGACATGTTGATGACGATCAGCACCACCCAACTAAGAGTCCATTGCCAGCGAAAACCATCGCGGCGCAGCAGCACGTGCAACGTCATCGCCATCAAGACCACACTCGCCAATACATTGATGATCGAGATCCACACCCACGGTTGCACGGTCAGAATGTTATAAAACGCTGCCGGCAAGAGGGCGCTAGATCCGATCAAACAGACCCACCCGAGTCGATTCCAATACCTCAACCGACTTTTTCCATCCAAAAAGGCAGCCGACAAAATTAGCTGGATTGTCCAGGTAAAGCACGGGATTACGAGTCCCTTGATTAGAACTTCTCGCCAGCTAACAGCCTGGAAGAACACTTTTAAAGATGCCGAGAAAACTGCTGTTACCAAAAAGGAGCCGGTGAAGAGGAGAATAATTTTTTTCATCAAGTCTGGATTATTTTTTTGAGTGAGCAGTCGCTTCAGTAATCAGGCGCCTGGCCAAATCATGATGCTCAGACCATGCAGCCCAGGTATTTTGCGCCCACTCACGGACACGTTTAATGTGTTCTTCCGCATCTTCAGCATTAAGAATATAGGAAATGGTGAGACTACCTCGTTGTTCCGGAAGGTGGGCAGGTTTATCTATCTGCGGGTTTGTACTCAACCATCGCTGCACGATTTGATTAACAGCGAATACATCTTCACGTTCCTGCGCGGCGCACATGCCCGTCAGATGTGCGGCAAATGATTTCCCCGAGCGCATGTATGCGTCAGGATGTTGGAGCGCGTAGGAATCCACTGTCAGGCGATGGATTTTACCGTAGCGGTAGTCGCCGAATTCTCTGGCGAGGATTGCTTCAAACAACTTTACGCATCCGGCTGTGCCCTCGGACACGACCTCGCCACAACCCCCGCAAACCTCATCGGACATTTTTCCTTCATCATTCATCACGAACCCAAATTTTCTTTTTGAATAACGCCGAAGGCGTTCGCTAATTTCAGCCCAGGGTTCGAGCGCAGCGAGAAGCCTGGGAAAGGAACCTCAAATCGCGAATAACCCTGAAAGGGTTCCTCTCAAGGAAAACCCTTACAGGGTTAATTGCCTACTTTAAAGCGATCCCGGGGTTGTCGCTGCGCTCCAACCCCGGGCTGAAATTAGCGAACGCCTTCGGCGTTATTACGTGATTCATCGTCCCAGGGTTTTGAGTTAGGCCGTGGTAAATCTTCTCGAAACCAACTTAACGATCAAAGCCAGAACGCAGCCCACAATCATCCCTACGTTTGAAGTCACGAAATCACCCCAGAGGTAATACTTCAGGAACAGCGTCTGGGCCAGCACCAGTATCGATGAGATCAAAACGATCCTGGACCTCGAGCTCACCAACATATAACTGAGCAGCAGAGTA
This sequence comes from Pyrinomonadaceae bacterium, assembly GCA_035278765.1. GTDB lineage: Bacteria > Acidobacteriota > Blastocatellia > Pyrinomonadales > Pyrinomonadaceae > PSRF01. The sequence continues at coordinate 8,778 of DATEIS010000027.1, forward strand.
TGACCCGATATATGCAGAACCTCTTTTCCTAATACTCTCCCGACAGCTAAACCAAAGACCAGGAAATCAACTCCATGTTGAAAGAAGTTAGCCTTCCGCACATTTTGGACGCGCTCGATCATGAACGCGAAACACGGAATCATCAACGGCACGAAGTACTGGAACGTGCCTCCCGGATCGAGAACACTCGCTCTGACATGTTCATTACTAAGCAGGTAAAGTCCGACGAGTGCAGCACCGGCCAGTGAGCAGAGAAGTACCCAGCGCGGTTGAAGTATGGCGAGTTGGGGGAGCGGCACTCCGCTATTATTGCTTCATTACTGCGGATCTGCCACGAGTATTTGCAGCGGTCGAAACGAACGTTCCCGCAAGCGCGTCGCCGCCATTCTGAAGTCTCCAGACAAAACGGCCGTTGCTTCTTCGCGCTCTTCCGTCTTCAACAAAGGTTGCGACCACCTTGTCGCCCTCGATTGAGCCAGTCACGTGGATCGGAGTTCTACTCACAGCAGGCAGCGTTTTTCCGTTCTCGGAAAACTTTTCACCTTTGGCAGTGAACTCTTTTCCTTTCTGATCGATCTTCAAACGAAAGCCAAGCTGCAATTTGTCAAAGGACTTGTAACCCGTCTTCTCGACCGTGTTGATGACGTGCCATTCACCCGTGAGATCCTGGACCTTCCGAGCACGGGCATCGGATGTACCGACTACCGGTGCAGGAGGATCGATTTTGGCACGCGTGTTTGGTTGTTTGGAAATCGCGACTGACGGCGACTCAACTGCTACTGGCTTCACTTCGGGTTGGGCCACAGGAGCGGAGCTCGGCGCCGCCTCGACAACTGCTGCCACTGATGCTGATTGTTGCAGCGTCT
>DATEIS010000028.1:0-2761 GCA_035278765.1 Pyrinomonadaceae bacterium
ACCACGTAACCGGCATCGTCGGCGGCTTCAATTCGCAACAGAAGCATGGCGGACAGGATGGTGTGCGTTTCGTGATCGTGCCGAGGGAACGCCAGGCCGCAGCAGTACGCTTTCTAAATGAGAACGCATTCGCAACGCCGAACTGGGCACTGAAGGCTGAAATACTGCGACGTATCGAGCCGGCCGGTACACTCGCTCGAGTGAATCAGGCGCAGGAACGAATTCTTAACTCGCTGCTGAGCAATGCGCGGTTCGATCGTCTGATTGAGCAGGAAGCAATCGACGGCGTCGCGGCATATAAACCCGCGGATTTCATGGCTGACGTGCGCCGCGGTATCTGGAGTGAGCTTGAAGGTGCTGGTCCAATCAAGATCGATGTCTACCGTCGTAATCTTCAAAACTCGTACATCGACTTGCTTTCGAATAAGTTGAATGTGCGACCTTCGGTCACGGACGACTATCGTGCGTTGATCAAAGCTGAGCTTCGCGATTTGAGTGCAGCGCTCGGGACTGCGAGTGCCCGAGCCACCGATAGACAAACGCGCGCGCATCTTGCCGATGCACGCGATCAGATTGCGAAAGCGTTGGATCCGAAGTTTGCCGCGCCGGCGCCAGCCACACCGGGAAATCCGTTTGGTCTTGACGACGAAGACAGCTTCGACAATTTCGATTCGCGTGATTGTTGGCCGGACTACGCCATTCGGATCAGGCCGCGAAAAGAGTATTAGTTAAAGCTACAAAGGCACAAAAGGCACAAACGCGTTATTTGAGCGTTTGTGCTTTTTTGTGTTCGAGAAGGTTTGTGGTGTGGTCGGTGACGCTAACGGGTATCGGATGCGTTATTGGATTATCACTTAGCTCGCGTGGCGGCGAGACGACTTGATCGATCTGTTGCTCTTGCGCCTCGGGCTTTGGACGAATCAACAGACCCGCAATGATGTGACCTATCCCGGAGGTTGCCGGCAAGAGTCCAAGCAGCCAGATCACCCTCACCACCGGATCGATCTCAAATGGAATCTGGATGATGATGTCAGGCGGAAGTTTCAGTACGAGTGCTGACGACAGGAAGTAAAGGAAAATCGTTAGACCAACTCCGGAAAACAGCGAAACCACGCCTTTCGTGATGTGTTGCTCACGTCGTTCTGCCGCGGTTTTCTTTCGTGGGAACTTGAGCCATTGGGGGCGGTCTTTGGTTGGCTCGATCTTCAGGGTGTTGACTAGGTCTTTAAGCTTCGGCAGTTGACCACGATCCTTCAAATCAGAACCGCAGACACGGCAATACTGGACGTTTCCCTGAGCTTCTGTACCACACTGTTGGCAGAACATAATTGTCGAAACGACTTGCGGGAACTTTTGGTTCCAACCTATTCGTAGCTTAGGGCTTCAACGGCATCCTGTCGCGCCGCTCGAAGAGCTGGATACAAAGCCCCGATACTTCCACCAAACAACCCAACCGCTAAGGCAATGAGCACCCACCGTGGTTCGATTTCGATTATCAAGCTAGTGGTTCGGGTCACGATGAGTTGTGCAAGCATCGTCAATAACACTCCCACGACTACCCCAAGCACACTGACGATAATCGCTTCCTGCTCAATTACCCACGCGATAGACGTCTTCGACATACCCAGCGATTTGAGAATGCCGATCTGTCTCGTGCGTTCGGTAACGGTGGTATACATCGCAAGCAATATCACGAGAATACTGATTGCCGCCGCAACGCCGACCACGACGTTGAGAAATACATTCAACGCGGGCACACCAGACGCATACAACTCCGGAAGGTCACGCGTGAATAACAGTTGATCATCAGGAAAGCGCTCGAGTATGCGCGCTGCTACTTCATCCTGTTTTGTTGGATCGTCGCACGCGACGAGGATCGCGGATGCTTTGTTTTCAGCACCGACTTGTTCCTGCATTGTCTTCAACGGAATTTTGATACGCCCGCCGCCCGGTGGTTCGTAAACGCCGACGATCTTGAACGGCCGGTGAAAGAGCACGACCGTGTCGCCTACATTAGCTTTGCGATTTCTCTTCCACTCCGGATCGACAATCGCTTCGTCGCCTGATTGCAGTGGCCGGCCTTCGCGCATTGAGATTCGCGCAATGTTCGCATACTGGTCGTACTCAATCCCGTCGAGCAATCGCGAGCCAAAGCCCGAATCACTGCTGTCGACTGCCTGACCGATCGGCGTGGTTGCGCGGACGCCGGGGATCGTTGCGATTTCTGCTGCGTGTGACGCCTGAAGCTTGAATTGCGACGCACCCGCAAGACTGATCGATCCGGAGGCGCGAATCATGATCTCCGCGCCGATGTTTGATTCGCGTCGTCCACGTTCATGCAGAACACCGTGAGCGAGACCGACAGTGAAGACGATCAGCAGCACTCCGACACCGGTGCCGAGAACGCTGACCGCAGTGCGAGCTGGTCGATGAGCGATGTTTGAAAGTACGAGACTATCCATAAGACGTTGTAAACGCGGACTACGATCAAGGATGCGGCGCCACGCATTTGGTAGCGTGCGCCATGTAAGTACGAGGAGGCCGATTGATGTCCAGACGACGATGGCAGCCTTGCGGACGAGGGCTAACGCCAGACCCGCTGCAGGTGTGAACCCGAGTCCCTTCTGAAGAATGACTTCGGTGCCACCCTCATAGACGCCGATCGTTCCCGGAACAAATGCAAACGCGAAATTAATTACCTTCGTGAGCGATTCGATGATGTAAGCCTGGGCCACCTGAGGATGAAAGCCCAGCATCTTGA
>DATEIS010000029.1:0-9315 GCA_035278765.1 Pyrinomonadaceae bacterium
AACAGCCAACTCCTGCAAGCACAGGCGCAACTCGAACAAGCACAGGCAAATCACGTCAAGACAGATCTCGACGTGAAGAAATACCGGCCACTTGCCGAACAGAAGGCGGTTACGCAACAGGATCTCGACAACGCGCTGCAGTCGAATACTGCTTCAAAGGCGCAAGTCGATGCGCAGGGCGCCGGTGTCGAAGCCGCGAGAGCGCAGATTGCACACGCGAAGGCGCAAATTAACACGGCAAAAGCCGGAGTCGCGACGGCAAATGGACAACTCGCGAATGCTCAGGCCGCAGTGAAAACGGCCGAACTGAATCTCGGCTTCACGAGGATTGTTTCGCCAATCGACGGTGTCGCCGGACTGGCCCAGGCGCAGGTCGGCGATCTCGTGAGCACGACGAGCAATGCGCTCACGACCGTTTCGACACTCGATCCGATCAAGGTCTATTTCACGCTCAGCGAACAGGATTACCTGCGTTACACGAAACCATTTCTCGGCGAGGCGGAGCAGAGCGGCAGTCTCGACAACCTGGAGCTCGAGCTGATTCTTTCGGACGGATCGACGTATCCCGACAAAGGCAAATTCTATTTCGCCGACCGACAAGTTGATCCGAAGACTGGTTCGATTCGCATCGCGGGAATCTTCCCGAATCCAAACAACGGTTTACGACCGGGACAGTTTGGCAAAGTGCGAGCGGTTACGAGTCTGGAAGAGAACGCTTTGATGGTGCCGCAACGCGCAGTCTCGGAGTTGCAGGGCACGTATCAAGTCGCCGTTGTTGGTGCAGACAACAAGATCGAGTTTCGTCCGGTGAAGGTCGGTGAACGCACGGACTCGATGTGGGTGATAAAGGAAGGTCTTACGACGGGTGACGTGATCGTTGCCGAAGGCACGACAAAAGTCAGACCGGGAATGGTCGTCAAGCCGAAGCCGTACGTGCAGACAGAATCAATAAACAAATGATTTCACGTTTTTTCATAAATCGACCGATCGTCGCGATTGTGATCGCGATCGTCACCGTGATAGGTGGGCTGATAGCGATGTCGGGTCTGCCGCTGGCACTGTTTCCCGAAATTCTGCCACCGCAGATCATCGTTTCGACCAACTACACCGGTGCTGACGCGATCACGATCGAGCAGTCAGTGTCGACCCCAATCGAGCAACAGATGAACGGCGTCGACAACATGCTCTACATGCAGTCGGTCAACGCCAACGATGGCAGCCAGCAGTTGACGGTTACGTTTGGCGTCGACACGGACGTCAACATCGATCAGGTCAACGTGCAAAATCGTCTGGCCCAGGCGCAGCCGAATCTTCCGACTGACGTAAATGAGTTTGGCTTGACGACACGGAAGTCGACCGGACTGCCGATGCTCGTCTTCTGTCTTTACTCGCCAAACAAGACTTACGACTCACTCTTTCTCGCCAACTACGCAAACATCAACGTGAACGATGTTCTTTATCGCGTTCCGGGTGTCGGCGAAGTAAGAGTGTTTGGATCGAGCGACTATGCGATGCGCATCTGGGTAAAGCCGGACGTGCTTGCAAAGCTTGGTTTGGGAGTTCCGGATCTGGCCGCTGCGGTTCGCGCGCAGAGTAACGTCAATCCATCAGGACGCGTGGGCGCAGCGCCGGCGCCGGAAGGCATGGAAAAGACTTACACCGTCCGTGCAAAGGGACGACTCGAAACTCCGGAAGAGTTTGGACAGATTATAGTGCGTGCAAACACTGATGGTTCAGTGGTGCGCTTGAGCGACGTCGCTCGTATTGAACTGGGCGCGCTCAACTATCAACAAAGTTCGCGCATGAATGGTCAACCGGGCGCGATCGTGGCTGTGTTTCAGGCGCCTGGATCAAATGCGCTCGCAACTGCTGAAGGTCTAAAGAAGACGATGGCTGAGTTGAAAGATCGTTTTCCCAACGATCTCGACTACGCCGTCGTGTTCGATACAACGCTGCCGGTAAGTGAAGGAATTAAGGAAACTGTTCGCACATTGATCGAAGCGATGGTGCTTGTGATCATCGTCGTCTTTCTGTTTCTCCAAAATTGGCGCGCAACGTTGATACCGGTGATCGCCGTGCCGGTATCACTCATCGGCACATTCGCCATCTTCCCGTTGCTGGGTTTCTCAATCAATACGTTGTCTTTATTTGCGTTTGTGCTCGCGATCGGTCTCGTGGTTGACGACGCGATCATTGTGGTCGAGGCGGTCGAACATCACATCGAAGAGGGGAAATCTCCGCGCGAAGCGACCATACAGGCGATGAAGGAAGTAGGCGGTCCAGTAATCGCAATCGCACTGATTCTTTCATCGGTGTTTCTGCCGGTCGCATTCATGGGCGGTATTCAGGGACGACTAAACAATCAGTTTGCGATGACGATCGCGATCTCGATGCTGATCTCCGCGTTCAATGCGTTGACACTCTCTCCGGCGCTGGCGGCGTTGTTGTTGCGACCAAGAAAGAAGTCAACCGGCGTACTGGCGCGCTTCTTTGGCTGGTTCAATCGCGGCTTCGATAAGGTAATGCATGGATACCTGAACTGGAGTCACGCAATACTGCGCAAGGCCGTGATTGGCGTCGTAATCATCGGTGCGTTCACGCTCGCGGACGTATTCATGGGTCGAACCCTGCCGACGAGCTTCCTGCCGGAAGAAGACTACGGCTATGCGATGTTGCACGTGCAACTACCGCCTGCTGCTTCGCTTGAGCGCACTGACGAGGTGCTCAAAAAAGTGGAAGGCGTTCTCGGCCACACTGAAGGCGTTCGCTATTACACCGGCATCGGAGGCTTTAGTTTGTTGAATCGTATTTCGGCGAGTTACCAGGGATTTTTCTTCATGAGCTTCAAGCCGTGGGATGAACGAACGTCGCACGAGCTTCAGGCGCAAACGATTGTCGGAAAGATCAACGGCGAGCTTGCGACGCAGATTCCCGAGGCACAGGCGTTTGCTTTCATGCCACCGTCGATTCCCGGTCTCGGTAGTGCCGGTGGCTTCTCATTGTGGCTACAGGATCGAAGCGGTGGATCGGTCGAGTTTCTTGATCAGAATGTGCAGGCGTTTATCGCGGCTGCGCGCAAACGACCGGAACTCGCGGGTGTGATGTCGCAGTTTTCAGCAGACGTGCCGCAGATCTACGCCGACGTCGATCGCGACAAGACGTTGAAGCAGGGCGTGGCTGTTGCCGACGTCTATCAAACGTTGCAGGCGTATCTCGGTGGGCTTTATCTGAATCAGTTCAATCGATTTGGACGGCAGTGGCGCGTGTTTCTTCAGTCTGAAGGTGAGATGCGCCGGACCGAGGAAGACATCGGGAATTACTACGTGCGCAATAATGAAGGCACGATGGTGCCGCTCTCGGCTTTAGTTTCCACGAAGAAGATTAGCGGGCCGGAGTATACGAATCGTTTCAATCTCTATCGCAGTGCGCAGATTCTTGGCGCCGCAGCGCCCGGCTACAGTTCGGGCCAGGCGATGGAGGCGCTCGAACAGGTCGCGCATGAAACACTGCCGCGAGAGATTGGATACGACTGGGCCGATCTTTCATACCAGGAAAAACAGACTTCAGGCGCGGCGATTAAGGCATTGGCGCTCTCAGTTGTTTTCGTGTTTCTGATTCTGGCGGCGCTATACGAGAGTTGGTCGCTTCCCTTCTCCGTTTTGTTGACGGTGCCGATTGCGTTGTTCGGTGCGTTCGTGGGCATTTGGTTGCGAGGGTTTGATCTCGGTGTGTACGCGCAGATCGGATTGATTGTCGTGATTGGTCTGGCGGCGAAGAACGCGATTCTAATCGTCGAGTTCGCGAAGATGGAATTCGAGAAAGGCCGCGGGCTCATGGATGCGGCACTCGAAGGTGCACGGCTGCGACGTCGACCATTGCTGATGACATCGCTTGCGTTCATCGCCGGTTGTTTGCCGTTATGGTTCTCAACCGGTTCGGGTGCTGCAGCGCGACAGATACTCGGCACCGTTGTGATCGCCGGCATGCTTGCTGACACATTGATAGCCAGCTTCTTGATACCGGTGAGTTTTTATGCGGTCGAGAAGTTCTCGTTGCGGTTTGGGCGAAAGCATCCAGAACCGCAGTTGGAGCCGGTATCGGGAGATTAATCCTGTAAATCTTGTTAATCCTGTTGAATATTGACCTATGAATCGGACGCGCAAAGTAATCATTTCTTTAACGTTAGTTTTCAGCCTTCTGCCAATCACCGTCGCGGGACAGGTTAAGACGCCGGATAGATTCCGTGGTGCAGAAACAGTCGATCAAACTTCTATCGGTGATCTGAAATGGTTTGAGGTCTTCAAAGACCCTGAACTCCAGAATCTGATCAAGACTGCGATGGTCCAGAATTACGATCTACGCACCGCAGGCGCACGAATCAATGCGGCGCGCGCAAATCTCGGTCTCGCACGTTCCGACCAGTTCCCGCAGTTCGAGGCGAGCGCCGACCTAACCACCAACCGGCTTTCACAAAACGGCCAACTGGCTGGAACAGGACAAGGCGGCCAGCGTCGCAGTGTCGGCAGTGTTCTGTTGAATCTGCTGACTTTCGAGATCGATATCTTCGGCCGTCTACGAAATCAAACCAAAGCTGCCCGCGCGGACTTGCGTGCTACTGAAGAGGATCGCAAAGCAGTGATGACAACAGTCGTGGGTGACGTTGCGACCGGTTACTTCAATCTGCTCCAACTCGATAGCCAGCTCGATATCGCCAAGAGCACACTCGCCACACGCGAGAATTCGTTAAAGCTGATCGAGGCGCGTCAACAGGGTGGTCTCGCGACGATGCTGGATGTGCGTCAGGCGGAAGAGCTCGTCTACCAGGCATCGCAAACAATCCCCGACACTGAACGCGCAATCGCACAAACCGAGAATCAGATCAGTCTCATACTCGGTAACAATCCGGGATCGATCGCTCGAGGAAAGCCGCTGGCCGAACAGGAAGAAATACCCGCGGTGCCCGCCGGCCTGCCTTCGTCATTACTCGAACGTCGACCGGATATCAGGGCCGCGGAAGAGAGTCTTGCGGCCCAACGCGCGCTCGTTTCGGCGGCGAAGGCTGCGTACTTTCCGCGCATCAGTTTGACCGGCCTCCTCGGATTTCAAAGTAATCAATTGGGGAGTCTGTTCACAGGACCGAGTCGCGCGTGGAGTTTCGTGCCGCAGGTGACGCAGCCGATCTTCACGGCCGGCCGGCTCAAATCGAACGTCAAGTTTGCGAAAGCAGAACAGGAACTCGCGCTCGTGGCGTATCAGCAGACAATTCAAAATGCGTTTCGAGAGGTTTCGGATGCGCTGGTGCAGTATCGAAAGGTGAAAGAGATCCGCGTTCAGCAGGAGCTGCTCGTCAAGACGCTCCAGGATCGATCGCGTCTCGCGCATCTGCGGTATGAAGGAGGCGTAGACACCCTACTCAACGCGCTCGATGCCGATCGGGAAGTGTTCGATGCTGAGTTGAACTTAACTGAGACGAAGCGGGATGAGTTGGTTTCAGTGGTCCAACTCTACAAGGCGCTGGGTGGCGGTTGGCAATAGATAGACAGGATTTGCAGGATTGAATCTTGTAAATCCTGAAAACATCCTGTTAATCCTGTCTAAGTAAAGCGGTGGATCTTGTGCTCGCCGGTCACACTCTCGACGAGCAGTCCGCCAGTCTTCTGCGGCAGCTCATGCGGGTTCAACAGAATCGTCGGTGCCTCGCATGCCGAGGCATCAACCAGACGCGATCCATCGAAGCGGCAAAACCGCAGCGATTCAAATCCATAAATCTTTCCACATACAGGACATCTTTTCATGGCGGCCCTCCTTGTCCAGCTCGAGCCGCAGTCCGAACATAAACAGTAAGCCTATCCTTATACGCGAAAAAAGAGCCGCTAATGGGTCACTTCAGCCGGGCTACGAGCGTAATCTCCGTGCCCGCAAGCGCCTTTGATACAGGACAATTCTCCTTTGCACCCTTCGCATACTCCTGGAACTTCGCATCGTCCAACCCGGGAATCTCTGCTTCAGTCTCGAGCGCAATCCCTGTGATCGAGAACCCTTCGCCGATCTTTTCGAGCTTGACGGTAGCGGTGGTATGAATGCGCGTCGGCTTGATCTGGGCACGCGACAAGGCGGCGGTCAGTGCCATCGTGAAACAACCGGCATGCGCCGCACCAATCAACTCTTCCGGATTGGTAGCCGACTCACCCTCTTCAAATCGCGACTTGAATGAATATGGACCATCGAAGGCGCCACTACCGACCTTCAACCTGCCACTTCCCTCTGCCAGATTACCTAACCATTCAGCTTCTGCTTTTCTTGATGGCATAAATATGTTTCTCCCCCACTCAATCTAAAAGGCTGCGCACCCACCCGCTACTGCGAGGTGGTACTGACCCTGTCCAAGTCTGGTGCTGGCTCCTGAGATAAGTCTGGCGCTGACTGAGACAAAGACTTTGTAGCCACTGACTCGTCCTCGCTTTTGCGGCGGCGGCGCGCGGGTTTTGGCTCAGTATTCAGAACGGTTCGCAGTTTTCCGCTCGTGTCTCCAGCTTCCCAATCGCTCCACAGTTTCAACGCTTTCCGCAAGTGCTTCGTCCGAAGCTTAACAAAATGACTCAACAACCACACAAAGGCTTTGAGATTTTCGTCCTGTTTCTGTTTTCGGGCCTTGTTGATCTCATTACCAAAACTCTCGATCCAGACGTCGCAATCGTGAACATCGCCGAGTGCGGTCTGCATCTGAGCCGCGCGTTTGGCGTAAGTCGCAATCGATCGTCCCCAGCACTGTTGAAACAGCTCGATCGCGTAACGCAAACGCTTCGCGGCGATGCGCATCTCGTGAAGAGTTTCGACTTCAAAAGGCCGGAACAATCCATTACTCAGTTTTTCCAACTCCTTCAGCCGGTCGAGAATTATCGCGCGCGACATCTTACGGAAACTGATTAAAAGTGGCGCCTGGCTCCGCGTTGTTCTCCCCGCCGTCGCTTCATCGACAGCGTTGGTAAAACTCAATTCCAGTTCTTTGAGCTCGTTGTCCGCCAACATCGTCACGAGTTCTTCGCGCGCTTGGTCGCGAATCTCCGTCCGCGCATCGATGAACTGTTTCAAAGCCGGCGCAACTTCGTCGGATGAGTGTTCTTTGAGCTTCTCAAGCGCCATGAGCGCGACATCCTGATCGCGCACTTCACCAAGCGCATCCGCAATATCGCGCAACGATTTGAGTGAAGAAGAGAGACGACGTTTGTGCAGATACGGCGTGAAATCCCGCAACGCACTTCGCAAACGACGCGAAGCGACACGCATCGAGTGAACCCCTTCCGGATCGCTCCAATCAAGTGCGGCAGCCCGGAAGTTATACAACTCTCCGAACCTCGTCACGAGCACAAGCCTCATACCGGCAGGGGCTTCGGAATTGCAATTGATTCCCTTGATTCGTTTGGCTTTTGCCATCCAGTTTTATCTGTGTAATCTGCGGATACCGAAACTCAGATTTCGTTTGAACGACTCTTCAAAAAGATCTCGCTTTCGTTGCACTTCCAACAACTCATTCTCAACATCCAGTTCGCTCAGCAACTCAACCTTGAGACGACCCGGTTGCAAATTGAACTGTAGATCATAAACACGACTATCATGACTTCGATCGAGCGCATCCGCCAACTTCACGATTGCAGCCAGCTTACATACAATCTCACGGTCGGGAAAATTCAAAGCCGCGAAGTCAGTGTGGCGTTTTTTAGGCAATGGTCCACGATGATAACGCGCAATGTTTGCAATAACAGCACGCTCGGCTTCCGAAAACCCCGTCAACTCGGAATTCTTGATCAAATACAGCGCGTGCTTTTGGTGCGAATCGTGCGCGATGTGATAGCCGATATCGTGCAGCAACGCGCCCGCCATCATGAGCGTGCGCTGATGTCTCGAGAGATTCTCAGTTGGCGCCAGACAGTCAAAAATCTTTTCAGCGAGTTTTGCAACCTGCCGTGCGTGACTCTCCTCGTAACCAAACCTTCGACCAACGGCATGCACAGCCCTCAGCTTTTGATCGGCAAAATTCGGAGCCGGACGAGACTCGTCTTCGACTTCGCGCAGGCTGTCGATAATCACGCCTTCGCGCAAAGACCAGTCGCATGTCCGTATGACGTTAATCCCCAGCGCCCGCATCGCTTCTTCCAAAATGAGGCTGCCCGCAATTATGATTTCAGACCTTTGCGACGTGATTCCCGGCAGTGCGCGTCGCTGGGCCATATCCATATTGGCGAGTTGCGCGTTAAACTCCGCCAGTTTGCTGAGCGGAATATCAGTTTCAGTGGGCTGAACTGCCTGATTTTTCCGATCGATGTTGTTTGAGCCGGCATCACGCAGGGTGGTGCCGATCGAAAGTATTGTTCCTGAAGTACCCGATGCCTGTTGCCAGCGAGCGTTGCGAAGCTCGCGTCGCGGCCGTTCGAAAGCCGCGTGCACTTCAGCCTTCAGGGCAGCGATCTCCCTTGCTTTCGGTGGATCGGATTTTAGGTAACGTTCTGTTAGTCTGACGGCTCCGAGTTTTAACGACAGCAGCGAGACCGAAGTGCCGTTGTAGAAAACTGAGATCTCGGTTGAACCGCCGCCAATGTCGATGTTGAGATTGGTTGCATCTCTCAAACCGCAGCCGTGCGACGCAGCCAGACCAATGAGTCGCGCTTCTTCAACGCCCGAGAGAACTTCGACGCGCAGACCCGTGTTTTGCTCGACAGCCTTGATAAAATGCGCGGCGTTGTTCGCTTCGCGCACAGACGCAGTTGCCACCGCGACGATGTTTTCCGCCTGGTGAGTTTCGGCAATTGTCTTGAACCGCTGGATGCAGCCCAGCGCGCGTTCGATCGCGTCGCGTGACAGATGACGCTTCTGAAGCGTGTCACGTCCGAGCCTGACGGCTTCCTTCTCGCGCGTGACGACTGCAAACGAATTACTGTCGGCCGCGTCAACGACGGCGAGTTTGATGGAATTAGATCCGATGTCTATCGCTGCGAGTTTCAATTGCAGGCACTTTAGGTAAACTGTGTTACAGCAACGTAAACCATATCTAAACTAATTCTGGATGAAAACACTTTTCCTTTTGCGTCACGCAAAATCGAGTTGGAAAGACGAGACTTTACCCGATTTCGACCGCCCGTTGAATCGTCGCGGTAAACGAGCGGCTGAGACGATTGGCCGTTACTTCAAGACCAGCGCCAGCGTTCCCGAGTTGATCCTGTGCTCGCCTGCTGAGCGTGCTCGCGAGACACTTAAGCTGGTCCTTAAGGCGTCCAAATGGACCACGGAAGTGCGTTACGATCAACGCATTTACGAAGC
>DATEIS010000030.1:0-3056 GCA_035278765.1 Pyrinomonadaceae bacterium
CCCTGGCTTAACTCGGGTTCAAGAATTCATGGTCTCGAGTTTCGCGAACACGATTCAAAACCACGGGCGGCCACGGAGGGCCGCCCCTACAGTTGCACCTATAAATCTGCAAATCTTTGGAAAAAATTGTTGACGAGGGTAAATTCCGGGCCTTAGTATTCATACCTGCGGGTATGGTCCAGACACCCGCTTGCCCGTTCAGCTCACCTACTTGGCAGTCCCACTTCAACCTGCCAACCCCAAGAGGACAATGCCCATGAGTGCACAACCGGAAGTTTGGCGTGTCAGTACCATTGAAGGAATTTTCGAAACTGATCTCGAAACGCTGAAACAGTGGATCGTCGAAGGTTGCGTTCTACCAACCGACAAAGTCTGCAAAGGTAACCTGAGTTGGATCGACGCGGGACGCGTCCCAAAACTCAAGCCAGCTTTCAGTGGAGAGAGAACGCCTGCTCCCACGCAAGACATCTCATTCGAAACCTTCGTAGAGTCCAACCCTGAATTTCGCGAAACGCCAAACTACTCGACGGCCCAACCCGCTCAGGCCCTTCCACAACACCATGCGACTGCTTGTCACAACCACCCCGATGTTGCTCCGGACTATGTGTGTCGCATGTGCGGCGCTGTTTTTTGCGCGCAGTGTCCGAAGTTCGCCGCCGGCAAAGTGCCGATGTGTCCGTTGTGCGGTGACTTGTGTCACGAGTATCGAGCCGTAGTTGAAAAATCCGCTCGCGTCGCACTCCAAAGCTCAGGCTTCGGAATGGAAGACTTCGTCCGTGCCGTTCGTTATCCGTTCCAACATAAGTTTGCGTTACTGACCGGTGCTGTGATCTACGCATTGCTCATGCTCGCAGGATTTCGCGGGAGCATCGTTGCGTGGATGATCTTGTTCGGGTGCATCTCACACGTCATCAGCCAGGTTGCGTGGGGCCGACTCAATCGCAGCTTCATGCCTGACTTCAGTTCATTCTCGTTTTGGGACGATCTTGTTGTTCCAGCATTTCTCGGTGTGGGAATCATGATTGTTAGCTGGGGTCCCCTCATCGTGCTCGTGTTTGCATTGATATTCGGCGTGGTCAGTGGTGGCGGTGTGGAAGCATCGTCTTTAGTGCATGGAGACCAGGCATCAGAGTCAGTCACTACCGACGACCTCGACACGATCACCGATCCGAACGCCGATCCACAAAAACTCGCGGAAGCAAACGAGAAGCTGCAACAGACGCGACCCGGTGCGCAGATTTCGCGCGACGCGGAACAGGCAAGAGAGGAAGCAGCCGATCCTGCCGGTGCTCTGAGGTACTTGATGCCGTATCTTGGCGCCGGAATTATTTTCGTTCTGCTGTTTTTGGTGTTTATCGCGTGGGGAGTCTTCTATTATCCAATGGCCCTCACAGTCGCCGGTTATACACAGAGTCTTGGCTCGGTATTGAATCCACTCGTTGGGTTGGACACGATTCGCCGAATGGGCGCCACTTACTTTAAGGGTTTCGGAATGGTGATTATGGTCCAACTGGTTGCGCTTGTGGTGGGCGGGATAATCTCCATTGTGACCTCACCGTTTGCGCTTCCATACATGGGGAACCTTGTCGGTAATTTTCTCAATGCGATATGCACGTTCTACTTCTATCTCGTGATTGCGTGCATTCTGGGCTTGTCGCTGTTTAAGTGCGCCGATCGTTTGGGAATCGCGGTGGATTAAGAGTTGTTATTCGACAGTTGCGTGCAACGACAATTAATTGGAGCGTCCGCTAAACGCAATCAACAGGATCCCTACAAAGACCAGAATTGTAAGTACGAGCAACGCTATCTTCCAGACACTGTATGGACGCTCGCCCTGGATCTCACCCGTGCGGCCGTTGACCATGATCTGGTAAGGCTTACCGTTATAGCGATACGCGCCCGCGTAAACGGGCAGCAGCAAATGCTTGAAAGTGACGCCGGAATAATCAGTTGAGAGGTTCTCAATCATCTGCTCGTCACCACCAATGTCATTGCGCACCTTACTCTCAATCGCAGGCGCGATGACTTCCTTTGCGCGTTCGAATCCGCCCGCAAGATCGACCTGATAACGCTGCGCTTTAAAGCCCGATAAGAACGCCGGGTCGTACGAACGCAGCGCTTCCAGATCCCACGGTTCCAACGATGAAAGACGAGCCGGCGACAAGGAAAGCGTTGCCGGAATCAACACGTCGTCGAATGAGCCCGTGACTGTTCCTGAAGTGGGATACCAGCGCGTGTGTCGCACTTGTCGCGTTCGCTGCACCGCACGTCCCTGCGCGTCTCGGTCTGTGTAGGTTTCGGTTACGTAGTAGTACTCGCCGCGATGTCCTTCGTATTGAGTGGTGGTGTATGTGTCGTAAGTCCAGAAAGGAAGATAGACGCCCTGGATCGCATCCGGCTGCGCGAAATACTTCAAACCGTTCGGCGCAAACCATCTGGTCTTAAGCCATTGTCGCAACTCTGCAGTGGCGTGTTGCTGCGTAACCGCAAATGGCAACACACCGCCGGGCGTGAGTATTGGATCCGCCGACTTTGGCTGGGCCACGATTTGCACGCCGCAGAAATCACATCGCCCGGCGACCTCAGGCGGCGTGAAGATCGATTTGGCGCCGCAACTCTGGCACTGCACTTCGAGTGCGTTGACCGCCAACGGCGCCATCTGATCGGGACGAACCTGGAGGTGCTGCTCGAATGATTGTTCCTCGACTCGTTCGGTGCTCTCCGCAATCGCCTGTTTGTAACCGCAGTAAGGACACGTCAGGAAGCCGTCCTCCGGCTCGAAAAGAAGATCGGCGCCGCAGGACGAACACGGATAATGGTGGATTTTATTCGCTGCCACGATTCATTCCAAACACACGGTCGAAAAAAGCCGCTACTGCCGCGTTCACTTTAACGAGATTTGTGTGGCGCATGAAGTGATGCGTGTCGTCGGGTATCACCATCTCCTCGTACGTAACCCCAGCCTTTTCCAGTCGTCTTACCAGATCTGTTGTTTGACTGAAACGAACGTTGCGATCGTCGTCACCGTGAATCAGCAACACCGGAGACTTCCAGGT
>DATEIS010000031.1:0-2585 GCA_035278765.1 Pyrinomonadaceae bacterium
CCAACTATTTCGATCGCAGATGTTAAGGTTGGCGACACTATCATCGTTTCCAGTACGCAGGGTGCGGATCCAAGCCGTCTGACAGCGATTTCGCTGATTTCGGGTGCCGACACTCTGCTCGCGATGCTTGCTCCCCGTCCAGCGGCGGGACAGGCACCCAATCCGGCTGCCGGCTTAGGTGGCAGCGGCATTTCCTTCGGCATCGGCTTGCCCTAACCATTATCCACAGATTACGCAGATCCAAATCTGTGAAATCTGCGTAATCTGTGGATACGAATTCCTTTTCGAGGTCTAAAAATGAATCCCCTGAGAAATCTCCCCGGAAAGCTCTGCTGTGTCAGCTTGATGATCATCCTTTCCGCTGCACTTGTTTCTGCACAACAAGCACGCGGAACGTTGCGAGGCTTGATTACTGACGAATTGGGCGCGGCCATCGTCGGCGCCAACGTAACTCTTACCGACGCCAGCGGAGTGCAAAAGAAGACCACGACCAACGGCGAGGGTGTCTACAACTTCGCCGGACTTGCTTTGGGCAAGTACACGCTGACAGCCGCCGCTCCAGGCTTCGCGCCGTCTGAAAACAAGGAGGTTGACCTCACCACGGCGCGACAGACTGTCGATCTCACATTGCGCGTAACGATCGAAGAGAAGGTTACTGTGGCTGAAACTGCGGTCAGCACCGAAGCCACCAACAACGCGAATCAAACCGTGATTGCCGGAAAAGACCTCGACGCGCTACCGGACGATCCCGACGAACTCGCTGCCGCACTTCAGGCCCTCGCTGGTCCTTCGGTTGGACCAAACGGCGGGCAGATCTTCATCGACGGTTTCACGGGCGGCAATCTTCCGTCGAAAGATGCGATCCGCGAGATTCGTATCAATCAAAATCCGTTTGCCGCAGAGAACGATCAACCGTCAGCACGTATCGACATTCTCACGCGGCCCGGCACTGACAAATTCCGCGGCGGTGCTTCGTGGAACTTCACCGACGAAAGTCTCAATTCGCGCAACCCGTTCGCAAGCACTTCCGACAAACGCACTCCTTTTCAAATTCGGCAGTACGAGATGAACGTGAGTGGACCACTCGTGAAGAAGAAGGCTTCGTTCTTTTTCAACTTCGGGCGCATTGAAACGGACGACAACGAACTGGTGGTTGCGACTGTGCTCGACGAGAATTTTAACGAAGTGGACTTTGGACAGGCGTTTCTGGTGCCGCGACGCAATTTGTTTCTGAGTCCTCGATTTGATTACGCAATCAACACGAATAACACCCTCATCGTTCGTTACAACTACAATCGCTCTCGCGCCGACAACCTCGGCGTTAGCGGCTTCAATCTGCCGGAGCGCGCTTACAACTCTCTCTCCGTGAATCAGAATGTGCAGGTGACGGAAACCGCCATTCTGAATCCGACCACCGTCAACGAGACTCGTTTTCAGTTTACGCACAATCGCACCGAGAACACTGGTAGCACTTCAATCCCGGCACTGGATGTAAGTGGTTCGTTTGGCTCGGGCGGATCGCAGGTTGGTAACTCATTCAACGTGCGCCAGAGTTGGGAGTTGAATAATTTCACAGCGAAGCAGAAGGGCACGCACGCCATCAAATTTGGCGGACGCGTACGCCATATCAAACTCGACGATACGAACGAAAATAACTTCGGCGGTAATTGGATCTTCACCGGCGGTTTTGGTCTTTCGAGTATTCAGCGCTATCAAAAAACACTGGAACTTCAGGAACAAGGCTTCTCAGCCGCGCAGATTCGCGCAGCAGGTGGTGGAGCGAGCTCGTTCAGACTCAACGCCGGCAATCCTTTCGCCGATGTGAGTCAAACGGATTATGGTGTGTTTGTTCAGGACGATTGGCGCGTTAGACCAAACCTGACGCTCAGCTATGGTCTGCGATACGAGATACAAACGAACGCACACAGCAAGCTCGACTTTGCGCCGCGTATCGCCGTTGCCTGGTCGCCCGGAGCTGCTAACAGTGCGAAACCACCAAAGATGGTGATTCGCGTCGGCACTGGCTTCTTTTACAACCGGTTCAATGAAAATTCCACGCTTCAGACGATTCGCTTTAACGGCGTGAACGTGATTCAGACTCAGATTGCGGAGCCGTTTGCTAAAGATGCGCCGACAGTGATCCAGCAGCAACAACCGAACGTTGCCGCGGTTTACAACGTCCTGAATCAATGGAGTCCCACTGCGGTTCCAGATGTTTCCAATGTGCCGGCGAATCAACAGGGCGTCTGGCAAGTCGATCCGAATCTCCAGATTCCGACTGTTTACGTGGTTGGCACACAGGTCGAGCGACAACTGCCGCGGAACATCACGATGTTCGTTGGTTTTTACAACATCCGCATCGTGCACGTGATTCGCGCGCGTGACGTCAATGCACCGTTGCCGGGGACGATTACTAATGTCACGCGCAACGGCATCCGGCCTGATCCAACCCAGGGCGATATCTTTCGTTACGAAGCGAGTGGACAGTTCAATCAGCGACAATTCTTCCTCGGCTTCAACAGCAGGTTCAGCCGAATGTTTCAACTCAATGGCAATTACTCTTTGAGCAAGACCACCAACGACAC
>DATEIS010000032.1:0-15137 GCA_035278765.1 Pyrinomonadaceae bacterium
AGTGGTGGCTACTGTCTGACATTAACGACCTCCTTTAAGGGATTGACGTTTTGGACCGGCTTTGATGAGACTGACTTCCGCCAATCGGCGAGAAATTGGTCCAGTCCCTTATCAGTCAGCGGGTGCTTGATAAGTTGCTGCCTCACTTTGAATGGCATCGTGGCCACATCTGCGCCAGCGCGCGCCGTTTCAATCACGTGAATGGGATGGCGAATGCTGGCCGCGAGCACCTCGGTCTTCCAAGTGTAATTGTTATAGATTTCCACGATGTCACGGACGAGTTCCAGACCGTTCTGCCCGATGTCATCGAGTCGCCCGATGAACGGGCTGATGTAGGCGGCGCCCGCTTTCGCGGCCTGGGCAGGTGAAAAGCAGAGAGTGACTTTAACCCTAATCCCTTCCGACGTTAACTGCCGCGTGGCCCTCAAACCGTCAGTAGTAAGAGGACATTTAACCACCACGTTGGGTGTGATCGCCGCGTACTCGCGCCCCTCGCGCAGCATGCCTTCCGTCTCGAGACTGGTGACCTCAGCGGAAACATCACCCGCTACCAACTCACAGATCGCAGCTACGTGCTGCTTGAAATCAATGCCTCCCTCTTTTGCCACGAGAGAAGGGTTCGTCGTGATGCCATCAACTAAGCCGAGTGAAACACCTTCCCGAATCTCATTCAAGTTTGCTGTATCTAGAAAGAACTTCATCAGACTTTCCTTCGGGTTGACTGATTCACCAGTCTTGGCGGATTGTTCCGCTGCGGCAATCATTACCTTCTCTTAGAACAACCGACGGGAGCGGCGTACCCATTCCCTCAATTACTGCGAAGCTCAGCGATCAAAATTCTGGCTTAGACGCGCAAGGGCAAGAGCACCTAACGCTAGTCCAAAATCGCGTAGCGCGATGTCGTAGTAGCCGGGAATCATCAGCAGGTTCACCACGATCATTAAGAGCCAAGCGGAAACCACGTACGCAAAAAATTTCGGCTTAAACAAAACTCCGAGCCCGGCAATAATTTCGATGACGCCCGCTACGAGCATCAACTCGTGACCGTGACCGCCGACCATTTTGTTGACGAACGCGGGCAAGTACTGCTCCCAGTTCACAAGTAGATTGAAAAACTTATCCAGTCCCGCGACTATCGGCGCCACGACGAAGCCGACGTGCAAGATTTGGTAAGCCTGATAGGCTGGGCCGGAGACGTTGGCCTCAGCCAGTGGCTTCTTTCGGGGAGTGGTTCGGGTTGAGCTGTCGATAATGTGTTCCATCTTTCATATCCTTCCGCCCAAGTATTGATTATCAACTTAAATGAAGGTCCAGATCGTTCATAGCGTGGAAACACTCGTTCTGCATACGTGTTCTCACGGTCATTTATCAGCCTTTGGGATCTCTTCACGCGTATTATGATGATTTAGCAAATGAGTTCTGTGTTTGATGGTGCCGGACTGGCAATAACCGAATAGAAAAGAAGTGAAGAATACTCGAATGATGCAGACCGTTGCGGACCTGTTGCCGGGCTACTTTGCCCTTGTGATGGCTACGAGGATTATCTCGACGGCCACGTTCCTATTGGAAATGAAGTGGCTGGCGCGGGTGCTGCTGGTAATCGATCTGATCGCTTATGCAGTACTTTCTATTCTTTTGATTATCCGCGTCATAGGCTTTTAGCCTCGCGTTAAGGCCGATCTCACCGATCACACGCAAGGGTCAGGGTCTTTACCGTCATCGCGGTAACGTGCGTACTCGGCAGCCAGTTGGTGATCGTAGCGGGGCGTTACCAGGTGGTGATGGTTCTGTGGGTCTTAGGACTGTTACGCTGGGCCATTGTTATGTACACGTTCTTAACTGCGGTGAAGGTGAGAGAGAACAAACCTTTATTCGAGACCGAAATCAGCGGTACATGGTTGCTTGCAACGGTGGCAACACAATCCATTTCCGTTTTGGGCACGCTGCTGGCGGATCACTTTAGATCATATCGCGAGCCTGTACTCTTCTTCACGCTGTGTATGTTCTTACTCGGCTGTATGCTCTATTTGATCCTTATCACACTCATCTTTTATCGTTTCACTTTCGTCAACCTCACCACTGTAACGCTCACTCCACCTTATTGGATTAATATGGGAGCTGTTGCCATTACAACTCTCGCCGGAGCAAGGCTGATCATAGCTGCGCCAACGTGGAGTTTGCTCGACGCGATCTTGCCGTTCATAAAAGGATTTACTCTGTTCTTCTGGGCGGCCGGTACATGGTGGATTCCATTGTTGTTCATCCTTGGTACCTGGCGACATCTGCACAAGCATTTTCCGCTGGCCTATGATCCGCTCTACTGGGAATGGTCTTTCCTCTGGGTATGTACACGATTTCCACTCTGCAATTATCAAAGGCGCTGGCTTTGGATTTTCTGCTGTTCATCCCTCGTATATTTATCTTCGTGGCCCTTGCCGCGTGGCTGATAACTTTCGTGGGGTTAATTCATAGGTTGGCAAGACGTCAAAGTTGAAAGAGGCTGACACTGGGGAGTTGTGGCCGCCTTAGATGGAACACTCCAGTTCCACCGCCCGCGGAAACAGGATGTTGTTTTCCAAATGAATATGCTGATGCAGGTCAACTTCCAATACCGCCAGCGCGCTGTACAAGGTTTTGTAGCTGATGCACCCATCCGGTGGGACTGCGTAGTTTGAACTGGCCTCACGCATTTTTCCTAAAATGTATCCGGCGGCATCGTGCTCGGCCATCCTCACGCGCACTGGATTCTGCACAGTTCGAAAAGGCGGTGGCGGAAGAGTTTGATTCGCCGCTGCCGCTTCCTCCATTCGAACTATATAGGGAAAGAGCACACTTTCTTCTTTTAACATGTGAGGCTCGAGCTCCCCGCGCAGCTTCCCAAATTGATCCTGGATCTCAAACAGTTCCGGATGGTTTTGCCCGTGCACCGCAGAAACCTTTGCGAGTAGAGCTTCCAGTCGCACCAGCTCCTCTCGAGTAAACGCGTGATGTTTATCAACAATATGAGTGATTAGTTCCGCCTGCGATAACGCTTGCCAATCCCTTGCGGCTGAAGTTGCAATCGATTTGAAGTTAGCATTAAGGGAATCGAGTACTTTATCCACTGAGACCCCAGCCGCCGTACAGGCATCCACCAAACTCTTGCCGCCACCACAGCAGTAATCGATCCCGAGTTTTTCGAAAATACGAGTCGCCGCGGGTATCTCCAGCGCGTACTCTCTAACAGTTTTTGTGGTCTCAAACATAATCGCTTCTCCCTATCTCCTGCCACGGACAGGCTACGCGAGGATAGGCGCGACGCAGTGACTTAAATCACGCGTGGCAAAAAGAAACCGATACGCTTACAAGGAGTCAGTTTTAGGTGTGACATGAGTCATATCGCTTCCTTACATCCGCGCCTATGCTGGTGCTTCTGATTGAAAACACTTACTGCGATTGTCAGCCGAGGTTACCGAAGGAGAATGGGATGAGTAATGTACTGACATTAACGACCCCAGGCGCGAGCCTCAGTCAACAAAAAATGCCGGGTCATTGGGTGCTGGCACGACTGGGGAAACGCGTGTTGCGACCTGGAGGAATGGAGCTAACGCGTCGAATGATCGCCGGGCTCACGATTGTGTCCGCTGACGACGTGATCGAGTTCGCACCCGGACTCGGAATTACCGCACAACTTGCACTAAAACGCCGTCCGGCTTCGTATACAGCCGTCGAACGCGACCCCGCTGCGGCGGCGATAGTGAGCAGTTACCTGAGCGGGTCGACGCAAAAGTGCGTGACGGGAAGCGCCGATCAGACCGGCCTGCCTAGCGAGGTTGCCACTGTCGTGTACGGGGAGGCCATGCTCACAATGCAAACATCGGAGATGAAGCGCCGTATAGTCCGCGAAGCACGCAGGCTACTAAGACGCAACGGCCGCTATGCGATTCACGAGATGTGTCTGATTGGGGACGATCTTGATGAGGATCCTAAGAAAGAGATAAATCAGGCTCTGTCTCAGACGATACATGTGGGCGTGCGAGCCCTTTCCGTCTCAGAGTGGCGCACACTGATTCAAGCGGAAGGTTTTGAGGTTGAAGTAGAGGCGCGCGCGCCAATGCATTTGCTCGAACCTAAACGCTTGCTCAGTGATGAAGGCGTGAAAGGAACTTTACGTTTCATCTGGAATATCCTGCGCGACCCCGAGTCACGCGAACGAGTGTTGATGATGCGAAGGGTATTTCGGCGTTATCAATCAAACCTCGCAGCCGTCATGATGATCTGCGTTAAGCGCTAGGCGGCGAATCACTACATTTCGGACGTTCCGTTTGACTTATTGAGTACGGCGCGAAACAATCGGGAACATCCGGACAATGCGAAAAGAAACATTGAAAGCGGGGGCTTGGGGAACGCTGTTCACTCTGATCGTGGCCGGCCTGATCGTGCTCGGATCACGAAACCTCGCGCACTTCGACGCTGCACTCGTCGGCTATACCTTTGCTGTACTCTTTGCCACCTTCGGCATCACCTATCGATATTCGATGTGGTTGCAGCGACCTCCTACCGCGCTTTATTGGAAGCGAGGTTGGCAGGTCTTCCTGCAGCCGCGATACCTGGCCCATAATATTAAGGAATGGTTTGTAAGAGTGCCGAGTGAATTCGGTCTTAATATCTTCATCTTTCGACGCGGCAAACTTCGCTGGGCTGCTCACATGCTCCTCATGTGGGGTTGCATTATTGCCATTGCTATTACTTTTCCCCTCGTGTTTGGCTGGATACATTTTGAAACTCTGCCAAACAATTTAGGCTGGTATCGCGCTTTCATCTTTGGCTTCCCGACTTTTACCTTTCCGATACATTCGATCTTTGGTTTTCTGATCTTTCATGGACTGGTCTGGGCTTCCATCATGGTTACACTTGGTGTGATGCTGGCGATGCGACGGCGCATGAGAGATCACGGCGCGGCTGCACTACAGCAGTTTGGGGAAGACTTCCTGCCGTTAATCCTCTTGTTTGCGATTAGTGTGACTGGATTAATGTTGACAGCCAGTTACACCTGGATGAAAGGTTACGCCTACGACTTTCTCGCGATTATCCACGCGATAACCGTGATCTTCACATTGTTATGGCTGCCGTTCGGAAAATTCTTCCACATCTTTCAGCGCCCCGCGCAATTGGGAGTTAGTTTCTACAAAGAGGTGGGCCAGCGCGACGAACCTGCACACTGTAGACGTTGCGGAACTCCGTTTACATCACGCATGCACGTGGAAGACTTGATCAACGTAGAAAGACAACTTGGCTACCGTTACGAGATTAATGATAGCCCGACCGAGCATTACCAGTGGATTTGTCCACCATGCCGGCGATCGTTGCTCGCACTGGCCCAAGGGCAAGTTTGGGGACGTGAGTCCGGCATCCCGGTCAACATTGCAGGCTCGATGCCGGCACCGGTGTTCGGCAATCCTGGTCCGAATCAGGGACCGTTGGGCGAAGAGGATCGGATAAATTTTCATCCTTAAAGATCGGTGAGATGCGCATGGCACATGGTCCGGAAAACACTTTAGAATTCATAAGAGAGTTTGGCCCGCATCCCGCTTATGCGAGTGGTGTACGACTGGAGACAGGAGTCGATCCTGACAAGCTAGTCAAGACCCATTGCTGCTTCTGCGGCCAGCAATGTGGCATTCAACTAAAGGTTAAAGACAATGAGGTTATCGGGTTCGAGCCATGGGAGGAATTTCCCTTCAATCGCGGCATGCTTTGTCCAAAAGGCGTGAAGCGTTACCTACAGGGTTCTCACCCCGATCGCCTACTCCATGCCTATCGACGCGATCCCGCAATCGAGAGCGGATTTTGCGAGCTACCATACGAACAGGCGATCAAGTTAATAGCCTCCGAGATTCAGCGAATCCAATCGACACATGGCAACGATGCGTTCGGTGTTCTAACCGGCGCCAGCTTGACGACTGAGAAAGCTTACTTGATTGGTAAATTTGCGCGCATGTGTCTGAACACTGCGAACATCGATTACAACGGGCGGTTATGCATGGTGAGTGCGGGCGCGGCAAACAAAAAAGCATTCGGAATCGATCGCGCCGCGAACCCGTGGGCCGACATACTCAAAGCGCAGGTTGTTTGGATCAGTGGAGCCAACGTCGCTGAGTGCGCTCCAATCACGACGAGCTACGTTTGGCAAGCACGAGAATATGGCGCGAAGATCATCGTTGTGGATCCGCGCATTACGCCGATTGCCCGCACCTGTGATCTGTTTCTGCCAGTGAAGCCAGGGCGCGACATCGCACTGTTCAACGGCATTCTGCATTTGATGATCGAAAACGATTGGCTGGACCACGCGTTCATTGAACAACACACGGTTGGCTTTGAGACGGTTGCCGAACATGTCCACCAATGGAATCCTAAAAAGACAGCTGAAGTCACCGGCATATCCGAGCGATCAATTCACCAGGCGGCTGAATTGTGGGGTGAGGCAGAATCAAGCTTCCTGCTACACGCGCGCGGCATCGAGCACCACAGCCATGGGGTTCAGAACTGTCTTGGTGCAATCAACATGGTGCTCGCGTCAGGCCGCATCGGTCGCGAAAGTTGTGGTTATGCGACGATTACGGGTCAGGCCAACGGACAAGGCGGCCGCGAGCACGGACAAAAATGTGACCAGCTTCCAGGCGCACGCGATATCAGCAATCCTGAACACCGAGCTTACGTCGCCGGAGTGTGGGGAATAAGTCCAGAGCTACTGCCGCAAGCCGGGGTCGATGCTTACGAAATGTTTCGACTGATAGATCGCGGTGAGATACGCGGCCTGTTGAGCATCTGCTTTAATCCTAAGGTTTCTCTTCCCGACAACAACTTCATTAAGCGTTGTCTGGAAAAACTCGAGTTCTATGTGGCGATCGATTTCTTTCTCAATGAGACCGCGGCCCACGCTGACATCGTGCTGCCCGGCTCACTGCAGGAAGAGGATGAAGGAGTGGTCACACAAATCGAGGGGCGCGTAATCAAGATCAACAAAGCGGTCGATCCGCCCGGCGATGCAAAACAGGACTGGCGCATCATCCAGGATATTGCAAAGGCTTTGGGACGCGAACGTGGCTTCACTTTCAACGAGCCGCGCGAGATTTTCAACGAACTGAGAGTCGCCTCGAAGGGAGGCATCGCAGATTACTCAGGAATAACCTACGAAAAGGTTGCGAAGCAATACGGTGTTTTTTGGCCCTGTCCCAGCGACGATCATCCCGGTACGCCACGATTGTTTGAACCCAATTCCTGGAATCCGATCGCCAAAGGCAGTGGGCCATTTTACTTTCCGGATGGAAAGGCACGCTTCAACGTTGCTCCGTACACGCCGCCTGCTGAAGATACAGACACCGAATACCCATTGATGCTAACCACCGGCCGTGTAGTTAGCCAGTTTCTTTCCGGAACGCAAACCCGACGTATCGGACCGTTAGTCGATCAATATCCCGAGCCGCTCGTCGAGATGCATCCGCAACTGGCGCAAACCCTCGGCATCGCTAATGGCGATTTGACGACGGTTGAATCACGACGAGGCGAAATTACTTTGCCGGCGATGGTCGTAACCACGATTCGACCCGATACTGTTTTCGTTCCTTATCATTGGCCAGGACGAAAGAGTGCTAACCAGTTAACTATCTCTGCCCAAGATCCGATTTCGAAGATTCCGGAATACAAGGTCTGTGCAGTGCGAGTGCGCAAGGCGGGCTCAAATGGTTCCTGAACAAAATGAATTCTTTATGGATCCTAACCGCTGCATCGGTTGCCAGGCCTGTGTGCAAGCCTGCAGCGAGTGTGAAACTCATAAGGGGTATTCGATGATTCATCTCGACTTCATCGACCGCGCGCACTCTGTTCAAACCACACCCGTGGTCTGCTTGCATTGCGATTCGCCAACTTGCGCCGAGGTGTGTCCTGCCGATGCCATCAAGAAGACTGCTGATGGTGTGGTGCAGACTGCCCTTAAGCCGCGTTGTATTGCCTGCAACAACTGCGTCCTTGCCTGTCCATTTGGCGTACCAAAAATGAAGACAGACTTCAAATTGATGATGAAGTGTGACATGTGTTACGACCGCACGTCAGAGGGTCTTAAACCAATGTGCGCGACGGTCTGTCCCAGTCAGGCACTTTTCTTCGGAACGCGCGAAGAAATCGAATTGCTGCGGCCACGCTCAGTGGCGACGAATCAATTCCGGTTTGGTGAGCAAACCATTACCACCAAAGTCAACATGATGTTGCCAAAATCTGGAACGGCTGAATACGTGGATGTAACGGCAGCCATGAATGAACGTGTGATTGGCAAAAACATTTCCCTGAACATTCTCGATGGAATGTACGAGGAGGAACGGAGTCAATGATTAGGCGCGAGCGGGAGGAATTGACGATTCCGCCAAACGGCAGATCACTGGACGAACAACCGAAGTGGCGTCAGGATTTTCCGATTGACTGGCCCCAAGCCCATTATCTCTCGCGGCGAGACTTCACGAAATTCATGGTCTTAATTAGCCTGGCATTTACTGCGGGCCAGTTTTGGATTGTCTTGAAAAACTTCTGGCGCCGGCGACGCGGTGAGCCGCCTATTCAGCAGATCGCGACTACCGAACAGCTCCCCATCGGTGGCGCTAAGACCTTTATCTATCCGGAGGCTCATGATACTTGCCTGCTTATGCGTACCGGAGAAAACACCTTCGTAGCTTATAGTCAGAAATGTACCCACCTCTCTTGTGCTGTTGTTCCGCAACCAAACAAAAATCGATTTTTCTGCCCGTGCCATGAAGGTTCGTTCGACCTTACTACTGGAGCCCCAATTGCTGGACCGCCGCAGCGGCCTTTGTCTCGAATCAGTTTGGAAGTACGCGGCGGCGTGATCTATGCAACCGGTGTAGAGGTGAAGACAATATGAGGAGACGTTTCTCACGCGCACAGCGCCTGACAATCGTCTACGGCATTCTCTGCGTTGTGCTGATTATTACGATGCTGCAATTGTGGTTACTAATGGCGACCATGAATGCCTACCTGGGCGGAGATGAAACTGTCATCTGGCCCGCGGCGTTCGTCAGCTTAGTCGGGTTTAGTCTAAACGCCGGCCTGCTGTGGTATCTCTATCGCATGGAACGCACGCAGTAGGCGGCTGACTGGGAAATACGGCACTGTAAACATGATTCGCTACAGATATAAGAATGCAAGAATACTCTTCGTTGGTATCAATCCTCATTTTGGCTCGTTCGATCGAGGTGTGCCATTCTCCAATAACAAGATGTTTTGGTATCTACTCTCGGATGCTGGAATCCTTAAGGAAACGAGAAACGAGCTTCGAGATGACGACGACTTAAGACGAGTCTACAAAGAGAAGTTCAATGCCATTTACGCGTTGGGCTTCATAAATATCATTAACCGGCCCACACGTGACATTACAGAGCTTAAGAAAGGCGAGGAGTTGCCGGGCCGGAGAAGAGTTACACGAATCATTAAGACTGAAAACCCTCCTGTAGTGTGTTTCATCGGTAGGGTCGCCTATGAAAAATATATCGGATCGAAAGATTTCTCTTTTGGTTGGCAAGAACCCGTCAACAACTCCAGGGTCTTCGTCATGCATTTTCCCTTGCGCGGTGAAGCAGTCGTTAGAACTCGCGAGTTAAGGGATGTGATGCAAGCCACTCTCGATCAAAATCAAGCGTGACTTTGTTGGATAGCAGAATACTTAGGCGGAACCTTTGAATACAGGTTGCGAGCGTGAAGTCCGTACTCATCTTGAGAAATTGGTAATTTTCTATTGCTGGGCCGGTCGCAACCAAACGAATGTGACGATTGCTGCAAGCGAGATAAATGCGGCCACGATAAAACTCACGCTCGGGTTCACTAGCCATAACGCTCCTGCAATGAGCGAAGCCGGAAGATAGATCGCCCCGCTCACGAAATTATAGACACCCATCGCCGTTGCGACTCGCTCCCGCTCAACATCAGCGATGAATGCCTTGCTTTGCGCCTCGTCGACGGAAAAGAAGATGCCATAGATGACGAAAAGAAGGATTATCTCCCACTTCGCCGTCGCAAATGCGAACCCGATACTCATGACCATATAGATGAGGTAACTCAGTACGACGATCCGTGTCCTCCCGACGAGGTCGCCCAGCTTACCTATGAGTGGGGCAGCAATGACAAAAGAAACATTAAACAACGCGTAGAGCAACACGACGTCTTTGACCGAGAAGCCAACCCTATTTGCACGCAAGAGCAGAAAACCAAAACTGAAATAGGCCAGTGAGAAGATTCCAGCAGCGACCATGTAACGCTTGAACCCACGACTCAGCATCTTCCATGCCGTAAAAATACTCTCGCGCTCGTATTGAACGCCTGGTCGGTCCTTAACGAGGCCCAGCACGAGAACGCTGAGCACCGCAGGAACAAAGGCGACCCAGAACAATATCCTGAAGGACGAAACGGTTTCTCCGAGCCACGAAAGTAACCCATAGGCGATGAGTGGACCAAGAACCGCCCCAGCCTTGTCGAGCGCCTTGTGAACTCCAAACGAATAACCCCGGTCTCTCTTTACAGCGATCGTCGATAGCCATGCGTCACGCGGCGCCGTGCGGAAACTTTTTCCGAGACGTTCGATGACCCGGAAAAGACCTAGTGCCGCCACGGAATTTGCGACCAGTAGAATGATTTTAGCGACGGTCGAGAAACCGTAGCCTGCCAGAGCAAAGGCCCTACGTTTCCCGGTCTTGTCAGATAGCCATCCTGCGACGTAATCCAGAGACGAGGCGGAGAAGTCGGCGAAGCCCTCGATCAGACCCAACAAAGCACTCGACGCGCCAGCTACTGTCGTAAAGAAAATCGCAAAAACAGAAAAGATCATCTCGGAACTGATATCCGTGAGGAAGCTAACGAGACCTAACTTAAGCACGTCAGGGTGGACGCCAAACCACCCGGTCTCTGAACCGAGAGCCGCACGTTCAAGCCCGGGCTGTTCGAGAGCTTGATGATTTGAATTCGGATCGATTGGAAGGCTCATCGGAATTCCGCGAATAAAACGGCAGTCATACTTTTCCCTTGCGCGGGCACGCGACTGTTAGAACTCGCGAGTTAAGGGACGTTGTGCAAGCCATTGATCAAAAGCAAGCGTCAGTGTGTTGGTCATGAAAGAGTTTAGACCATATCATTGTCACGGATGCGTCAGCTTAGTCTTTACGCTTCCGCTTTCAAAGAAGCAGTTAAAGACTTCCCCTCCGTAGACTTGCTCACCGCGCGCTTGAGCAATTCAACGATATCGTTGTAGCCATGTTCTGCGGCATGGCCTAGCGCAGTCTGTCCTGATCTTAGAGTTTTCCGAACGTCAGCACCGCTATTCAGCAACTCATGGACAATCCTCGTATCGCCGCTACACGCCGCAAGGATTAGGGGAGTGAACCCGGCATCAGATTGTGCATTTACGTCCGCCCCAAACTTCAAAAGTGTCCGTACCGTGGCAGCATGCATGTTGATGACCGCAAACATTAATGCCGTACGCCCCTCATGAGTTCGGGCATTTACATCGGCACCTTGATCTATTAGTTCTTTGACCGTTTCAGTCTGGCCATTCAGGGCCGCGGACATCAGTTGAAGATGTTCCCCGGCGTCGTTCATATCAATCGTCATTCCTGCGTGCGACATAACTACCCCCCTTGCATTGTCAATACCGTTTTATGTTGTTGATTCGCTTTGAGCTAAGGCTATTACTCATTTGCTTGAACTGGAAGCTGTTTAAACAACCTGGACAGCGAATCTTGCGGCAGTCACCTCCTGCGTGGTCAGACGTTCACTGAACTGCACGTCTCAAGATGTTTCATCTTCACAAACAACCTTTCGAGTCTGGCCTCGCCTAGAAGTTTTATTGCCTTTGGGAACAACTCGTCTTCCTCCCTTGTTATGTGACGCTGCAAATTCCGTCGCAACTCCTTTATCTTGTCGTCCCAACGGTCACAGTGCCGATCCTTTCTAAGGTTCTCCATCTTCGCCAGGATGTCACGAATTCTCTCGTGTTCCCTGTAAGACTCATCAACCAGTAGACGGGTCTCTGAGAAGCATTCTAACTCTGGATACAGCATTCGCTCTTCGAGCCGGGTGTGTTGAGTAAGCGTATCCCTAAACTCGCCAAACATATTCATGCGTTCGCAGTCAACGGTGTCCCGCTCCGTCTCCTCGATCTGCCTGATGTTATCCGCTAGTTCATCGATCAGGGACAAGACTATTTCATGGTTATTTGTCAGAAGTTCGATCGCGTTCATGTTGCTTTACCTCTCGCTTTTGCCGGATACATTCTTTCATAGTTGACCCTGTTGCAAACACATAAGTTGGTCCACTAACGATCAATTGATGACTTACTGATAGAGTTTTAATCCGCCGTTTATGATTTCCTGATGTGCACATTGGTAGGCTACTCCTACAACATTTTGAACCGAATAACTTCACGCGGGTGCCGCGTGAGTTAGTACTGAGTGCGGGTCTAATTGACGATTTGCGCATGAGTGCGGCGCACGCGGTGTTGTAGGAGGAGAAACGTGAATACTACCCAAAAACTGCATGAACTTGGTCAAAGCCTTTGGCTCGATAACATCACCCGGGAACTTCTCATGGAAGGCACACTGCAGCGCTACATTAGCGAGTTTTCAATAACGGGCCTGACCTCCAACCCGACGATCTTCGATAAAGCCATCAGGGAGGGGGACTTCTACGACGATGCCATCCGCCGGAAGACGGTTGAGGGCAAATCGGGCGAGGCGTTGTTCTTCGAGCTTGCCCTTGAGGATTTGACTCAGGCCGCGGACCTCTTCCACCCAGTCCACGAAGCGACCAATGGAATTGATGGTTGGGTATCGATGGAGGTGTCTCCTTTGCTGGCGAACGATACTGCCAGCACCGTAAGGGAGGCCGCGCAACTGTATGCGCAAGCGCAACGCGCTAATCTGTTCATCAAGATACCTGGTACCCGCGAAGGTGTTCCCGCCATCGAGGAATCGATCTTCGCTGGCGTGCCGATAAATGTCACGCTCCTGTTTTCACCCGAGCAGTACATCGCTTCCGCCGAGGCGTACATGCGCGGAATTGAACGACGAATCGCCGCCGGCCTTGAGCCGAAGGTTAATTCAGTCGCATCGCTTTTTGTCAGCCGCTGGGACGTGGCGGTCAAAGACAACGTTCCGAAGGCTCTTCGCAATCGTCTTGGCCTCGCCATCGCAAAGCGCACATATAAAGTCTACCGCGATCTGCTCGCATCACCCCGCTGGCGGAAACTTGCCACCGCCGGCGCGCGGCCGCAACGCGTCCTCTGGGCCAGCACCGGCACTAAGGATCCCAACGCCTCAGACACGCTTTACATCGAAGCGCTGGCTGCTCCCGATACCATCGACACCATCCCAGAAAAGACCTTGCACGCCTTTGCCGATCACGGTCAGGTGAAAGGCACATTGCCAGTTGATGGCGGCGACGCCGAAGAAGTACTCGCAGAATTCACACAGATCGGTGTGGACCACTTAGCGCTTGCCGACCAACTGCAGCATGACGGAACCGTATCCTTCGACAAGTCGTGGCAGGATCTTATGAACTGCATAGCCGCAAAGAGCGCCGTGCTGAAGAAGGTTAATCAAGCCGGTGCGGGGCAGCCATGACCACGAACCCAAGAGCGCAAGCTCAATTGCGGACCAGGCTTCCAGCGTGGAAGGCGCTCGCCGAGCATTACCAAAGAATACGGAATGTGCATCTGCGGGACCTCTTCGCCGGCGATCCCCAGCGCGGTGAGCGGCTGACCGCAGAAGCCGCAGGCCTCTATCTTGACTACTCGAAGAATCGCGTCACCGACGAGACGATCGCGCTGCTGTTACGCTTGGCTCATGAATGCGGTTTGGCCGAGCGCATCGAAGCGATGTTCAGCGGTGAGAAAATCAACGTGACCGAGCAGCGCGCCGTTCTCCATATCGCCTTGCGCGCGCCGGAAAACGAGCGGATTTTTTGCGACGGCGTCGACGTCGTCCCCGAGGTCCGTGCGGTCCTCGACCGCATGGCGGCTTTCTCCGAAGCAATCCGCAGCGGCGGCTGGCGTGGATACACGGATCGGCCTATCCGCAACGTCATTAACATCGGCATCGGTGGCTCTGATCTGGGCCCGGTAATGGCCTACGAGGCGTTGCGTCATTACAGCCGGCGCGATATGACCTTCCGCTTCGTCTCCAACGTTGATGGCACCGACTTCGACGAAACCACGCGTGACCTCGATCCCGAGGAGACACTTTTCATCGTCTGCTCCAAGACGTTCACGACACTTGAGACGTTGACCAACGCCCACACGGCTCGCGCTTGGAGTCTGCGCAAGCTAGTGGACGAACGGGCGGTACGCCGGCACTTTGTCGCGGTATCGACCAATGCCGAGGGAGTGGCGCAGTTCGGGATCGATACCGCGAACATGTTCGGCTTCTGGGACTGGGTCGGTGGTCGCTACTCGATAGACTCGGCCGTCGGCTTGTCGACCATGCTCGCGGTCGGCCCGGAGAACTTTCGGGCCATGCTCTCGGGCTTTCACGAGATCGATCGGCATTTCCGGACCGCGCCGTTCGAGCGCAACCTGCCGGTGCTCATGGGGCTACTCGCGGTTTGGAACAATGATTTCCTCGGTGCGCAAACGGTCGCGGTGCTGCCATATGACCAATACCTGAAGCGCTTTCCCGCGTATCTTCAGCAGTTGACGATGGAAAGCAACGGAAAGCATGTGACGCTTGACGGCAGGCCCGTCGACTCCGAGACGGGGCCAATCTACTGGGGTGAGCCTGGCACCAACGGCCAGCATTCGTTCTATCAGCTCATTCATCAGGGGACCCGGCTCGTTCCCTGTGATTTTGTCGGCTTCTGCCAGACCTTGAACCCGCTGGGCCGCCATCACGATTTGTTGCTGGCAAATCTGTTCGCGCAGACGGAAGCGCTGGCGTTCGGGAAGACAGAAGATGAAGTCGCAGCGGAGGGAACTCCCAGCTGGCTAGTACCGCATCGCACCTTCGAGGGTAATCGACCAACAAATACCATCCTTGCGGAACGCCTGACACCGGAGACGCTGGGGCGACTGATCGCGCTCTACGAACACAGTGTGTTTACGCAGGGGA
>DATEIS010000033.1:0-14704 GCA_035278765.1 Pyrinomonadaceae bacterium
TATATCAATCGGACAGAGTGTCGCTCCGTTTAGCACAGCGCCGAAGATGTCCATGACTGCCGCATCAAATGAGTAAGACGAAAAGAGCGACACTTTGTCGTTCGCGCAGATGTGCAAATTGTTGGTATAGACTCTTATGTGATGAAGCACATTACGATGGTTTTGCACCACACCTTTCGGCTTACCTGTGGAGCCGGAAGTGTAGAGGATGTAAGCGAGCGAATCCGGCGCGCATCGCACCTGAAGGTTGTCACCCGGCAGGCTTGAATCAATCCGGTCGAGATTAATTACCGGAAGGCCTTCTTTGTTCAGCGCTTCAGCGAAGAGAAGGTTGGCATTGTCAGTCAAAAGCCCTGCGGACTCTGAATCCTTAAGAACTTCGATCAGCCTGTGCTCGGGATGCGCAGTATTTAATGGGACGTAAGTCTTGCCTGCCTTTAAGACGCCGAGAATACCCGCCACCATCAGCGCGTCGTGGTTAAGTAACAGGGCAATCCTTTCGTCGCCGTCGCCGCTTGCAGCCAGCACCGCGCGCGCGATTTGGTTCGCTTTGTGGTTCAGTTCTTTGTATGTCCAGCTCTCTTTCCCGATCTTGATAGCGATGTTCCCCGGATAGCTTCGCACCTGCTGCTCGAAGCGCTCCTGGATTGTTTGCTCTATCTCTTCGTTTGCAAAGGTGACGAATGGATTCGTCGGACGGATGAGATTGTCTTGGGTCGGGTGTTGCTTGCCCAGGTCAGTTGAGAGAGCCAACGCCGCCAGGCACTGCCCAGGTTCTGCGGCAACGGCCTGGAGCAAAGTGCGAAGGTGGTCCAGCATCCGCTCCATCTCAACGGAGGTAAAGAGCTCGCTGTAAACCAACACCAGTTGTAACCCATCACCCCTCTCTCGTGCGTAAAGCTCCAGGTCAAACTTTGCCAGGTGCTCCTGTTGAACAACAGGCAAAGCAGCTATGGTGATACCGTCAAGTTCAATTTGCTCGCCGGCGTAGTCGAGGTTAAGCATATTGAACATCACCTGAAAGATCGGCGTGTGGCTTAAGGTCCGCTCCGGCGCTAACTCCTCGAGCAGTTGTTCAAAGGGCACGTCCTGATGTGCATAGGCCCCCAGACACGCCTCCCGCACTCGCGACAACAATGTCGCAAAAGTCGGCTCCCCCTTCAGGCTCACGCGCAAAGCCAGGGTGTTGAGGAAGAACCCAATCAACCCTTCTGTTTCGGCTCGGGTGCGCCCCGCCACTGGTGTTCCTACCACGATGTCGTCTTGTCCCGTATAGCGGTAGAGCAGCGCCTGGAAGGCAGCCAACAGCGTCATGAATAAGGTCACGCCGTGCTGCTGAGAAAGCTCCTTGAGTGCGCGTGTGGTTTCTGGCGTTACCTCTAATCTGAGTTCAGCTCCACGATAACTCTGCACCGGAGGCCGTGGCTTTTCGGTCGGCAGTTCCAGTAAGGCAGGTGCTCCTTGCAGTTGCTCGCGCCAGTACTGCAACTGCTCTTCCAGTCGCTCCCCTTGCAACTGCTCGCGCTGCCACACGGCGTAGTCTCCGTACTGTACCGGCAAATCAACGAGAGGCGACGGACGATCCGCGGCGAAGGCCTCATAAAGCGTGGTCATCTCTCTGATGAGTACGCGCATCGACCACCCATCGCTGATGATGTGGTGCATCGTAAACAGCAGCACGTGCTCTGCCGCGGCTAGTCGCAACAGCGTCGCTCTGAAAAGTGGTCCCTGCGTCAAATCGAATGGCCCGTGTGCTTCAGCAATCGCCAGACGTTGCACCTCGTGCTCTATCTCGGGACTTTCGAGGTGGCTGAGGTCGAGCACACGTAAGTCGAAGTCAGCAGGCTCAGAAACGAGCTGCACAGGGTCTGCATCAATAACTGCGAAACGGGTACGCAACAACTCCTGACGGCGCAGAATTTCGGTGAAGGCTTGTTGCAGCGCCAGGAGATCAAGTGAGCCGTTTAGCCGAAGGGCGACAGGAATGTTATAGACAGCGCTGCCCGGTGTAAGTTGGTCCAAAAACCAGAGCCGCCGTTGCGAAAAAGAGAGCGGCTGAGGACCTTTCAGTGACAACCGTTTAATTGGCGACGAGTTCCTGCCTACCGCCAACTCGACCTCAATGCCTTGCGTCAATTCTGCTACCGTCGGCTGCTCGAAAAGTAGTCGCAGCGGAATCTCAACCCGGAAAGCCTCGCGCAGACGCGACACCAGCTGGGTAGCCAGGAGTGAGTGGCCACCAAGCTCAAAGAAGTTGTCGTAAATACCGACTCTCTCGATCTTTAAGATCCCGGCCCATAAGGAGCAAACCAACGCCTCTGTCTCTGTGCGCGGCCCGACATAATTATCTGACAACTCTGGTCGGCCGGGCTCCGGCAATGCCCTTCGGTTGATCTTGCCGCTTGGCGTCAGGGGCAGTTCTGAAAGAAAGATAAAAGCAGACGGCACCATGTACTCCGGCAACCGTTGCTTCAGAAAAGCTTGCAGTTCAGCCGTTGCCGGAGGTTCGCTTTGCGCAACCAGATATGCCACGAGTCTCTTCCCACCGGCATCAGCTTCCCGGGCCGCGACCACGGCTTGCTTGATCTCTTCGTGCTGCTCTAATAGCGTCTCGACTTCACCCGGCTCGATGCGAAAGCCGCGAATCTTGATCTGATGGTCCAGGCGACCGAGAAACTCGATTCTTCCGTCGGACAAGTAACGGGCCAGATCGCCTGAGCGGTAGAGCCGCCCTCCTTGCTCCTGGGTGAAGGGATCCGGAATGAATTTCTCTGCGGTCAGAGATGGATGGTTAGAATAGCCGCGCGCCAGGCCATCGCCACCGATGTAGAGTTCGCCCGTCACTCCAAGCGGCACCGGTTGCAGGTTGGCATCCAGCAGGTAAACTTTCGTATTAGAGATCGGCCGGCCGATGGCAACTGTCTCGCCCACCTGCGCCACACTGGTCATTGGATAGCAGCAGGTGAAAGTGGTATTTTCCGTTGGCCCATAGCCGTTAATGATCTGACAGTTCTTTAGTTCGCGCAGCGCGCGCTCGACGTGCGAGACCGACAGCACATCGCCGCCAGCCAGCAGTTGTCGCAGGCCTTGCAGATCCTCAGCACGTTCTTCGATCATCAAATGAAAGAGTCCGGCCGTCAGCCACAACGTGGTGACCTGATGTTCTTTCAGAGTTCGCCCGAGTTCTTCTAACGAAGCTCTCTCGCCCGGTAGTAGGACCAGGCTTCCACCGTTGAGAAGACTGCCCCAAATCTCAAATGTCGCAGCATCAAACGAGACCGGGGCAGCCTGCAGGATTACCTCGCCGGCGTTCAGGTTTGCGTAATTGGCGCCGCGCACAAGCCGCACTACAGCCCGGTGTGGAATGCCGATTCCCTTAGGCTTGCCGGTGGAACCGGAGGTATACATCAGATAAGCGAGATGTTCAGGCGTGACGCCGGTAGCGCTGAGATTCTGCTCACTCTCAATGCTAATCAGGTGCTGATCGGCATCGAGCAGAACTACCGGGACCTGGTGGGCGGGTAAACGTTCGAGCAGTCGCTGTTGCGTCAACAAGAGTTTGGCGCCGCAATCTTCCATCATGAACAACAGTCGCTCGGAGGGCGTAGACGGCTCCAGCGGCAGATACGCTCCGCCGGCTTTCAACACCGCCAACAGACTGACGATCGCCTCTACTGAACGTTCCGCCAATACCGCAACGACCGTTTCCGGTCCAACCCCAAAGTGGCGCAGGTGATGTCCTAACTGATTGGCCCTGCGATTCAAGTCGTCATAGCTGA
This sequence comes from Pyrinomonadaceae bacterium, assembly GCA_035278765.1. Lineage (GTDB taxonomy): Bacteria > Acidobacteriota > Blastocatellia > Pyrinomonadales > Pyrinomonadaceae > PSRF01. The sequence goes on from DATEIS010000033.1 coordinate 3,780, forward strand.
TCGCCTGCTGCTCAAACAGCACCGCCACCTTTTCAGGGGTCCGCGCGACCACGGCCTCGAACAACTCAGACACACTCTGCGCTGGATACTCCGCCTGCGTCTCATTCCAGCTCACCAATAGTTGCTGCCGCTCTTCTTCTCCAAGTAACGGCAGTTTGCCAATTCGCTCATCGCTCTTGCTCACTATCGCTTGCAACAGTGTCTGGTAATGTTGGCCCAGCCGCCGCATGGTCTCCGGCTCAAATAAGTCAGTGTCGTATTCGATTACTCCCCTGAGCCCGGCGCCGGTTTCCTGCGCTCCGATCGCCATCAGCAGATCGACCTTTGCAGTGCCAGCCTCAACTTCCATTGCTTTGATTTCAATGTCTTCTATCTCACGCGGCACCAGCATTTCGTTCTGCAGGACAAACATCACCTGAAAGATCGGCGTGTAACTTAGCGACCGCTCCACCGCTAACTCTTCCACGACCAACTCGAAGGGCACGGTCTGATGCTGATACCCCGTCAGACACTCTTCTCTAACTCTCTTTAACAAGTCAGCGAAGCGCTCGTTCGGTTCCAGACGCGTGCGCATGGCCAGCGTGTTGACAAAGAAGCCGATCAAATCTTCGATCTGACTCTCCTCTCGATTCGCTATCGGAGTGCCAACGACAATGTCTTCCTGCCCTGAATAGCGCCACAGCAGAACCTTGAAAGCAGCCAGCAGCAGCATGAACATTGTCACTCGTTGCGCTCGACTCAGGGCCTTCAATTCCGCCGCCAATTCTTCAGATATGTGAAAGGACTGGTGCGCCCCACGATAACGCTTTATCGCGGGTCGGGGATGGTCCGCCGGCAGGGGCAAAACAGCTGGTGCACTCTGCAACTGCTCTCGCCAATAAGTAAGTTGCTCGTCCAGCACAGCGCCACTAAGTTGTTGTCTTTGCCAGAGCGCATAGTCGGCATATTGAATCTCCAGCTCCGGCAACGGTGACGGCAATTGACGGCTGAAGGCCTGGTACAGCGTCGCCACTTCTTTGACCATCAGCCCCAAAGACCAGCCGTCACTGATGATGTGATGCATGGTCAGCAGCAGGACATGTTCTTCAGCAGCAAGCCGCAGCAGAGTGGCGCGCAGCAGTGGCAGAGTTGATAAATCGAACGGTCGTGCAGCTTCCGTCGCTGCCATTGCCTGCGCCTCGAGTTCACGTTCTGCTTCCGGCAAGGGGCTAAGGTCAATCACGGGTAAGTTGAAGTAAGGTTCTGAAACAATGACCTGGACAGGCCCCTCACCCGACGTTTGAAACGACGTTCGTAAGACTTCGTGGCGGTGAATAATCTCAGCGAGGCTTTGTTCAAGAGCTTGATGATCGAGTGGGCCATTTAGGCGTAGAGCTGACGAGATGTTGTAGAAGGAGTTGCCCGGCTCCATCTGGTCCAGGAACCATAATCGTTGCTGCGCAAATGATAAGGGGATAGCTTCTGGCCGCGCGGTAAGGGTGAGCGGTTGGAGAGACGACTGCTGCCTTACTTTCTCAATACTCTGTCCTAGTTCTGCGATCGTCGGATGCTCGAACAGTTGACGCAGGGCCAGGTCGATTTGGAGAGCGTCTCGGATCTGCGACATCACTCGCGTCGCCAGCAGTGAGTGTCCACCCAACTCGAAGAAGTTGTCGTTGATGCCGACCTGCTCGAAGCCAAGCAGGTTGGCCCATATGTTTGCGAGCACTTCTTCAATCGGAGTGCGCGGCGCAGCGTAGCCTTCAGTTTCCGATCTCAGCGAGTCGGGCGCGGACAAGGCGCGGCGATCAACTTTTCCGCTCGGCGTCAGGGGTAACTCTGCAAGCAGCACAAAAGCCGACGGGATCATGTATTCAGGCAACAACTCGCGCAGGTGATTGCGCAGTTCAGCAGTTGCAACTGACTCTTCCGGCGCGGCCACTACATAGGCGGCCAGCCGTTTTTGTCCCGTCGTATCGTCCCATGCGTGGACGACGGCCTGTTTCACCGCCGGATGTTGTTTTAGTGCAAACTCGATCTCGCCGATCTCTATGCGGAAGCCTCGCACCTTGACCTGATGATCACTCCGCCCCATGAAGTCCAGACAACCATCGTTGCGATAGCGCGCCAGGTCGCCTGTTTTGTACAAGCGCTCTCCGCCTGTTTCACTAAACGGATGCGGAATGAACTTCTCCGCCGTCTGCTGCGGTCGATCGACGTAACCACGCGCCAAACACTCTCCACCGATGTACAACTCACCTACCACTCCGATCGGCACAGGCTGCAGCCACTCATCAAGCAGGTATATTTGCGTGTTCGATATCGGCTTCCCAATGGGCGGTAGATGAGGCCACTGGTCAGGCATGCCCGGCAGTTGCCATGCAGTCGCAGCGTGTGTTTCCGACGGCCCGTAGTGATTCACGAACGCGCAGCCGGCCAGCTTTTCAAACATCTGCCGGATCTCGCCGGTGACTTTCAATTGCTCGCCTGCGGTGATGACTTCACGCAGATGCAACGGAACAGTCTCTTCCGTTTCGACCACTTCAGCCAGTTGTTGCAGCGCGACGAACGGCAGGAACAATCTCTCAACATTCTTCTCCACCAAAACTTGCCACAGCGCTTTGGGGTCGTGACGTACCTCTTCATCGATGAGCAGCAGAGTTGCACCTGCACAAAATGTCGAGAAGATTTCCTGGAACGAGACGTCGAAACTCAATGAGGCGAATTGCAACGTGCGTGGTGATTTCGAGGCGTCAAAATTGTGCGTTTGAAACGCCAGCAGATTCATCAGCGGGCGCTGCGGCATGGCTATGCCCTTGGGTCGACCAGTCGAGCCTGAAGTGTAGATGACGTAGGCAAGATTATCGGGCGTGACGCCGCTGTGCGGATTCTCTTCACTCTCTTCAGCAATGCTCGCCCACTGCGCATCCAGACACAACACGTGCGCTTTCTGCTCCCCTAATTCCTCGACGAAGGATTGCCGCGTCAGGATCACCTGCGCTGCCGAATCCGCCAGCATGAACAAGCGCCGCTCACTTGGATAATCAGGGTCCAAAAGCATGTAGGCGCCGCCTGCTTTTAACACTCCGACAACGCTCACGATTGTCTCGACCGAGCGTTCCATCAAGATGCCGACAACTACGTCGGGCCCGACTCCAAGCATGCGCAGGTGATGGGCCAACTTATTGGCTCGGCGATTCAACTGCTGATAACTAACCCGCTCTTCGCCAAATTCAACCGCTAATCTTTCGGGACTGCGCTCCACTTGCCTCTCAAACAACTCCGGCAGCGTCAACTCAGGAATCGCTTCTTCCGTCTCATTCCATTGTTTCAACAACTGGCGCCGTTCCTGCTCGCTTAACAACGCCAACTCACCTACGCACGCCTCTGTCTGTTGAACTATCCCTTCCAGAATTCTCTGGAAGTGGTCCACCATCCTCCTGGCAGTCTCTCGCTCATACAAATCCGTGTCATACTCAAGTACTGTTGTTAAACCCCCGCCCTTCTCCTCTTCTATGGTCACCAATAAGTCAAACTTCGCCGTGCCACTTTCTACTTCCAGCACACTGATCTCCACATCTTCCAGCAACGGTTCTGACTGTGGCATGTTCTGCAACACAAACATCACCTGGAAGAGCGGCGTGTGACTCAACGCGCGCTCCACCGCCATCTCCTCCACCACCATCTCAAACGGCACATCCTGATGCTGGTAGGCTCCCAAACAAACTTCTCGCACCCGCTGCAATAAATGCTGGAAACTCTCGCTCCCTTCTATCGTCGTGCGCAGCGCCAGCGTGTTCACAAAGAATCCGATCAACCCTTCGATCTCACTCTGCTGCCGGTTCGCGATCGGCGTCCCCACTACCACATCCACTTGTCCCGCATAGCGCCATAACAACACTTTGAACGCGGCCAGCAGGACCATGAACAGCGTCACTCCCTGCTCCCGGCTCAACGCTTTCAGTGCCGTTGTTAATTCGGCACTCAACTCCACCCGCTCACGCGCTCCTCGATAGCTCTTCACCGCTGGGCGCACTTTGTCCGTCGGCAGCCCGATTACTGCCGGCGCTCCACTCAACTGCTCCCGCCAGTAACTGAGTTGCTCGTCAAGCAAAGCTCCGAGTTGCTCTCTTTGCCACACCGCATAATCGGCATATTGAATCTGCAGTTGCGGCAGCGGTGAGGGCAATTGACGGCTGAACGCCGGGTATAGTGCAGCCACTTCTCTGACCAGCACCCCCATGGACCAGCCGTCACTGATGATGTGATGCATGGTCAGCAGCAGGATGTGTTCTTCAGCAGCAAGGCGCAGCAGCGTAGCGCGCAGAAGTGGTCCGGTTGTTAGATCGAAGGGCCGCAAGGCTTCCGCCGCGGAGAGTCGCTGTGCTTCAGCCTCTCGTGCCGGCTCAGGCATTGAAGTGAGGTCGACCACTTCAATTGCCAGTTCCAACGCCGGCTCGATGACCTGGACCGGCTGGCCATCAACAATCGCAAATTTGGTGCGCAGGGATTCGTGCCGGTTGATGATTTCGTTGAGGCTCTGATTAACGACTGAGAGGTTCAGTGGTCCACTGAGGCGGACGCTGGTCGGGACATTATAAACAGGGCTGTCGGGCTCGAGCTGATCCAGAAACCACAATCGTTGCTGGCCAAAGGAGAGTGGCGGGTTGGCCTCAGTTTCACCGCGGCGACGGATCGCGATACGCGATCCGGCGGCTGCCTTCTCCCTGGCGAACTCCTCTTCTACCAGCTCAGCTAATTCTCCCAACGTCTGGGTCTGAAATACCCAACGCACCGGGATCTCCAATGCCAGACTCTCGCGCAAACGCGCAATCAATCGCGTCGCCAGCAATGAGTGGCCGCCTAATTCAAAGAAGTTATCGGCGCCCGAAACTGCTTCGTATTTCAGCAGGTGCGCACAGATGCCAGTGATGATCTCTTCGATGGGAGTTTGGGTGCTGGATGATGGTTGATGCTCTATGTCGGCTGCTTCCGGCGCCCGTAATGCTCCTCTGTCTATTTTGCCGTTGGGCATGAGCGGCAGAACATCGAGCAGCACGAACGCTGATGGAATCATGTAGTCGGGCAGTTGCTGCTTTAAGTGTCGCCGTAATTCGCCAACCTCAACCGCGTCTTCCGTAGCCGCTACAATGTAGGACACTAACCGTTTGTCGCCGCCGGCGTCCTGGCGCACGATGGTCACACTTTGGCGCACCGCCAGATGCGCGCTCAGGACCGCATCAATCTCACCCAACTCAATGCGATAGCCACGCACTTTTACCTGCTGATCAAGCCGCCCCTGATACTCCAGCTGACCATCTTCCCTGAAGCAAGCCAGATCTCCCGTTCGGTACAGCCTTTTCCCTGGCTCGCCGGAGAAGCAATGCGGGACAAAACGTTCGGCCGTCAGTTCCGGCCGCCACAGGTATCCTCGCGCCAGTCCGACGCCGCCTAGATACAACTCTCCCACCACTCCGATGGGCACGGGCTGGAGATTAGCGTCCAGCACATAAGCTTCAGTGTTTACTATTGGCCGTCCGATCAGAGGTTTCCTGGATGGACTGATGCGGGAAAAGCTCGCGTTCGAAGTGGCCTCCGTTGGACCATAAAGATTCCACACGTCAAGTTCCGGGATCGCTACAAAAGTTCGCTCCAGCAATTCCGGATTCAGCGATTCGCCGCCCAGGAACAAACATCTCAGGCTTTTTAGGCGATTCGCCAGTTCATTTTCAGGAACACTGTTAAGCAAGGCTGCCCACAACGAAGGCACACAGTTGAGCGCCAAATTACTCCGCGTGTTTAGCACCGCCAGCAAGGCTGAAAGATCGCTCACCGTATCATCTGATACCACCCACACTTGCTCGCCTCTAAGCAGAGGAGCGAAGACCTGCTTCAAAGATGCATCGAACGACAAGCGGGTAACGAAAGGCAGGCTGTACCCGCGGCCGGCAAAAAAGGTCTCATTGACCCAGCAGAGGTAATTACTAAGACCCCGCTGTTCAATGGCCACACCCTTCGGCAACCCGCTGGAACCAGAGGTATAAATGACATACGCCAGGTTCCCGGGCAGGCTTCCGCCAGCCGGGTTCTCAATCGAGCCTTGACGGATCAGGGACCACTCCTCGTCCAGGCATACCACCTGCGCCCCACTCTCCCCGAGTTTCTCTCTCAGGTACTCTTGCGTTAGCAGCACCGTCACACCAGCATCGGCGAGCATGAACGCAATCCGTTCCTGCGGATAAGTCGGATCCAGTGGCACGAAGGCGCCGCCGGCTTTCAGAATCCCGAGCAGGGCCACGATCATCTCCACACTGCGCTCTAAGTAGACACCAACCAGCACCTCCGCTCCGACTCCGTGTCGTTTTAAGTAGTGCGCCAGTTGATTGGCCCGCTGGTTCAACTCGCCGTAGCACAGTTGCTGCTCCTCGCAGATCACCGCGACCGCAGCGGGCGTGCGCTCCACCTGCGCTTCGAACAGTTCGTGCAGGCACCTGTCTGGCTCAGGCGCGCTGGTTTGGTTCCATCCAATCAGCAGTTGTTGCCGCTCCGCTGTTCCCAGCAGGGACACCGCAGCTACGACTTGCTCCGCATCCCTGACTAGCTCTTGCAGCAACTGCTGGTAGTGGAACGCCAGCCGCTTGATACTCGCTGCCTCGAATAAATCCGTGTCGTATTCAACCTGCCCACTCAACCTCCCTTCGTCCTCGCTTATCCTCAGCGTCAAATCAAACTTCGCCGTCCCACTCTCCACTTCCAGCACGCTGATCTCCACATCTTCCAGCAACAGCGCTGACTGTGGCATGTTCTGCAATGCAAACATCACCTGAAAGATGGGCGTGTGATTCAACGCGCGCTCCACCGCCATCTCCTCCACCACCATCTCAAACGGCACATCCTGATGCTGGTAGGCTCCCAAACAAACTTCGCGCACTCGCTGCAATAAATGCTGGAAACTCTCGCTCTCTTCTATCGTCGTGCGCAGCGCCAGCGTGTTTACGAAAAATCCGATCAACCCTTCGATCTCACTCTGCTGCCGGTTCGCGATCGGCGTCCCCACCACCACGTCCGCTTGCCCCGAATAGCGCCACAACAGCACTTTGAACGCGGCCAGCAGCACCATGAACAGCGTCACTCCCTGCTCGCGGCTCATCGCTTTCAGTGCTGCGGTCAACTCGGCACTCAACGCAAAGCGCTCGTGCGCGCCTCGATAGCTCTTCACTGCCGGTCGCACATGATCGGTCGGCAATCCCAATACTCCCGGTGCTCCTCCTAACTGCTCGCGCCAGTAGCTGAGCTGCTCCTCCAGCACCTCACCTTGCAGCCACGCGCGTTGCGACAGGGCGAAGTCCGCGTATTGCACTGGCAGTTTCGGGAGCAGCGATGGCTGGCCGAGCGAGAAGGCTTGATAGAGTGTCGCAATCTCCTGCACCAACACTCCCATCGACCAGCCATCGGAAATTATGTGGTGCATAGTGAACAGCGCCACATGCTCCTCTTCAGCCAGACGCAGCAGCGTCGCACGCAGCAGTGGTCCATGAACCAAATCAAACGGCTGGCGTGCCTCTTCGATCAGCAGCCGTTGCAGCTCTGCTTTGCGCTCCGTCTCCGCCAGCGCGCTCAGCTCTACCACGGGCTGGACCAGTGACAACGCCGGCGCGATTACCTGCGATGGCTCACCCTCCCTCATTACGAACGTGGTTCTCAACGTCTCATGTCGTCTGACAACCTCACAGAGGCTTCGTTCCAACGCATCGACATTGAGCAGCCCCCTTAGACGCAACGCGATCGGCAGGTTATAAACCGCGCTCTCCGGCTCTAACTGATTCAGAAACCACAGTCGCTGTTGCGCGAACGAGAGCGCTATTCTTCCCTCTCTCGGCGCAGGCTGGATTGGCATCGCGAGCGGCCTCTGTCCGGCCCGCAGTTGTCGCTCTATCTCTTCAGCCAGTCCCGCAACCGTCGGCTGTTCGAACAAGCTGTGCAGTCTGACCTCAACTTCAAAGCTCGCGCGCACACGCGACAGCAAGCGCACCGCCAGCAGCGAGTGCCCGCCCAATTCAAAGAAGTTGTCGTAGCTGCCGACTCGCTGCACTTCGAGTAGATTGGCCCAGATGCCAACCAACATCTCTTCGACCAGTGTGCGGGCACTCACATAAGTTGCCGTCGCATCGGGCTCACTTGTCTCCAGTGCCAGTAGTGCGGTTCGGTCCACCTTGCCGTGTGCTGTCAACGGTATTGCGGGCAGCTTGATAAAGGCCGTCGGGATCATGTATTCCGGCAAACGCGCTTGCAGATGGCGGCGCAACTCGCTCACACTCAACGTCTGCTCGGCAACCACGTAAGCCGACAAAGTCTTCTCTCTTTCGCCTGCGGCTCGCACCATCACGACGGACTGCGCCACCGCCGGATGCTCTGCCAGCACGCTCTCAATCTCACCCGGCTCGATGCGAAAGCCGCGAATCTTGGCCTGCTGGTCCATGCGACCAAGAAACTCGATCTTTCCATTGTCCAGGTAACGGGCCAGATCGCCTGACCTGTACAGTCGCCCTCCCGCCTCATCGTTAAAAGGATCGGGAATAAACTTCTCCGCTGTCAGCGACGGTTGATTAAAGTAGCCGCGCGCCAACCCCGCGCCGCCGATGTATAGTTCGCCCGCCACTCCCACCGGCACCGGTTGCAGGTTTGCATCCAGCAGGTAGACTTTCGTGTTCGAGATCGGTCTGCCAATCGAAACTGTCTCGCCCACCTGCGTCACATTGGTCATCGGATAACAGCAGGTGAAGGTGGTGTTTTCCGTTGGTCCATAGCCGTTGATGATCTGACAGCCCTTTAGTTCCTGCAGCGCCCGCGCCACGTGCGCGACCGACAGCACATCACCGCCGGCCAGCAACTGTCGCAGGCCGCGTAGATCCTCAGCCCGTTCTTCCACCATCAAATGAAAGAGGCCGGCCGTCAGCCACAACGTGGTGACCTGATGTTCTTTCAGCGTGCGTCCCAGTTCTGCCAACGAAGCGCGCTCACCCGGTAGTAGGACCAGACTTCCACCGTTGAGCAGACTGCCCCAGATCTCAAAGGTCGCCGCATCAAACGAGATCGGGGCAGCCTGCAGTATTACTTCAGCGGCGCTCAGGTTTGCGTAATTCGCGCCGCGCACCAACCGCACTATGCCCCGGTGCGGAATGCCGATTCCCTTCGGCTGGCCGGTGGAACCGGAGGTATACATCACGTAAGCAAGCTGCTCAGGCGTGACGCCGGCAACATTCAGGTTCTTGTCACTCTCACTGCTAAGCAGTTCTCCATCCAATAGCACTACCGGAATCTGATGTACTGGTAAACGTTCCAGCAATCGCTGCTGCGTCAACAGCAATTTGACGCCACAGTCTTCCATCATGAACAACAATCGCTCGGGCGGTGTTGACGCCTCCAACGGCAGATACGCGCCACCAGCCTTCAACACCGCCAGCAAGTTGACGATCGTCTCCACTGATCGTTCCGCCCACACGGCGACGACTGTTTCCGGTCCCACACCAAGCTTGCTCAAGTGATGACCTAACTGATTCGCTCGCCGGTTCAAGTCGTCATAGCTGATCCTTTGCTCCTCAAACAGCAGTGCGACTTTTTCAGGCGCCCGCTCGACCACTGCCTCGAACAACTCAGACACACTCTGCGCCGGATACTCCGCCTGCGTCTCATTCCACGTCACCAATAACTGCTGCCGCTCTTCTTCTCCAAGCATCGGCAGTTTGCCTATTTCCTCATCTCCCTGGCTCACTATCGCTTGCAACAGTGTCTGGTAATGTTGGGCCAGCCGCCGCATGGTCTCCGGCTCAAACAAGTCAGTGTCATACTCGATTACGCCCCTGAACCCATTGCCGGCTTCCTGCGCTTCGAGCGACAGCAGTAGATCGACCTTTGCAGTTTGACCCGCTATCTCCATTACCTTGATTTCGATATCGTCCATCACACGCGGCACCAGCATTTCATGCTGCAGGACAAACATCACCTGAAAGACCGGCGTGTAACTTAGCGATCGTTCCACTGCTAACTCTTCCACCACCAACTCGAAGGGCACGTCCTGATGCTGATACGCTGCCAGGCACACTTCTCTAACTCGCTTTAACAGATCACTAAAGCACTCGTTCGGTTCCAGACGCGTGCGCACAGCGAGGGTGTTAACAAAGAAGCCGACCAGATCTTCGATCTGACTCTCCTCTCGATTCGCGATCGGAGTGCCAACGACAATGTCTTCCTGTTTTGAATAGCGCCACAGCAGAACCTTGAAAGCAGTGAGCAGCAGCATGAACATTGTCACTCGCTGCGCTCGACTCAGCCCCTTCAATTCCACCGTCAATTCTTCAGATAGGTGAAAGATATGTTGCGCCCCGCGGTAGCGCTTTATCGCCGGTCGCGAATGGTCCACCGGCAGGTCTAGAACCGCTGGTGCGTTCTGCAACTGTTCGCGCCAGTAAGTAAGTTGCTCGTCCAGCAAAGCGCCACTGAGTTGCTGTTTTTGCCAGAGCGCATAGTCGGCATACTGAACCTGTAGTTCCGGCAGCGGCGACGGCAACTCACGACTGAAAGCCCGGTACAGTGTCGCCACTTCTTTGACCATCAGCCCCAGCGACCAGCCGTCGCTGATGACGTGATGCATGGTCAACAACAGGATGTGTTCTTCAGCAGAAAGTCGCAGCAGAGTGGCGCGCAGCAGTGGCAGAGTTGATAAATCGAACGGTCGTGCAGCTTCTGTCGCGGCCATTACCTGCGCCTCGAGTTCACGTTCTGCTTCCGGTAACGGGCTAAGGTCGATGGCGGTTAGGTTGAAGGAAGGTTCTGAAGCAATGACCTGCACCGGCCCCTCACCCGACATCTGAAACGACGTTCGTAAGACTTCATGCCGGCGAACAACTTCAGCGAAGCTTTCCTCGAGAGCCTGGGGATCGAGTGGG
>DATEIS010000034.1:0-13713 GCA_035278765.1 Pyrinomonadaceae bacterium
GACCAGGTCGCTACCGCTCCCTGTACTGACCCGATCCAAGAATGGTTCCCGACTTGGACCAGGTCGCTACCGCTCCCTGTACTGACCCGATCCAAGAATGGTTCCCGACTTTTGAGGCAAAGCAATGACGATCCAGCTCAAACACAGCACTAAACTAACAACGACTCCGATCCACCGCGCCACTCCGTCTACAAAAACAACTGTGGCGTTGAAGATGATAAAGATTAAGAAGCCATGCCAGGCCAAAACCAATAACCACGGCCGGCGACGGTACGAACTCAATCCCGCAAACCACCACCACGCAATATCGCTAATCCATAAGATCGCCACTGCGTAGTTTACGAAAACACCACCACCCCAGTTGATACCAAATACCTCTGCGGTTTGGCGAGCGGTGTCACTGTAAGCAGAAGCATGACTCCACGCGTGGAAGAATTGGAACGCGCAAATGTAATGCGCCAGAAGAGCAGCGCAGCCGACGGTCCAGGCCAGCCGCACCCATCGATCGATCTCGGCGCGTCCACGCGCAGTCGCGAAGACAACACACCCGATTGTGTAGGCAACAATCGAAAGCCAGACTGTGCTGCGAATTAGAAAGTCTTTCCAGTTCATCCTGATGTTCGAAAGTGGGATCGTAAGTCCCGCAAGCGAAACGTAAACCCTTCGGAAATTCGAGCGATTCTATTCAATCACGCATGAATAAGATTGGCACGGTCCTTGAAAAGGCCACTTCAGCTCAGACTACCCACGGAGTGACAACCGACATGCATGACTTAATCTACTGCTTCCGTGTGCTGCGCAAGCGACCGTCGTTTACGCTCGTTGCAGTGTTAACGCTCGCCCTAGCAATCGGCGCGAGCACCGCCCTCTTCAGCATCGTCAACGTCGTGGTGCTCAATCCGTTTCCTTACAAAGATCCTTCGCGGCTCTTTTTTGTGCGCCAGAGCTTGCCAAAGATCGGCGTGCAGGATCAATTTCGTGCTTCAGGACCCGAGTTTGTCGACTTTACGAAGAGCGGAATCTTCGAACGTGTCGCTGCGTTCGAACCTGTCAGTCGCAATCTTACGGGCAGTGACGAGCCGGAACGAATCGGAGCCGCCAAGGTGTCAACCGAGTTCTTCAACTTGCTCGGTGTCGAGCCGATGATCGGTCGCACTATTGCTCCCGCGGAACAAGGTCCAAACGGGGAGCGAGTGTTGGTGATCAGTCATGGACTCTGGCAACGACGTTTCGGTGGTGACAAAGCAGTGCTGGGCCAGAAAGTCTCACTCGATGACGAGCCTTTCACAATCATCGGCGTTATGCCGCCGCACTTCAGATTTGATGAAGGACAAGCCTGGTTCCCGTTTCCATTCGATTTTAGTCAGGGACAACGAGCCGGCCGCCAATTCCCGATCCTCGGTCGCATGAGTTCCAACACGACAGTACAGCAGGTGAATGCAGGGCTCGCTAACCTCGCGCGACAAAACGAGCAGGATTTCGTGGGTACAAATCAGGAGTACGCAGGTCGCGCAATCTATGTGCAGCCGCTCGCCGAGTTTTATTTTGGACCAGTCCGCAAAGCTCTCTTCATATTGCTCGGCGCAGTGGGATTAGTCCTGCTGATCGCGTGCGCCAACATCGCGAACCTGCTTCTCGCGAAGTCGATGAGCCGTTCGCACGAAATCGCAATCCGAACTGCGATGGGTGCAAATCGCGCTCGAATCATTCGCCAGATGCTCATCGAGAGTTCTGTTTTGGGTTTACTCGGTGGCGCGCTCGGACTGCTGATCGCTTCCTGGGGCACACGTGCGCTCATGAATTTCATTCCTGCCGGAACGATTCCCACCGGCCTCGATGTCACGATGAACGTGCAGGTACTCCTTTTCACCCTCGTCGTTTCACTCATCACTGCTTTTATCTTCGGGCTTTGGCCGGCGATTCAGGGTTCGCGCACGCAAACGCGCGAGGCATTGCAATCAGCAAGTCAACGAGCAACTGCCGGGATCGGATTTCGACGCGCGCAGAATGTGCTTGTCGTTGCTGAAGTTGGTCTGTCGGTGATTCTCCTCGTGATGGCGGGTTTGATGATTCGGAGTTTCGCGAAGCTCACGAATATCGATCCGGGGATGAGTACAGCAAACGTCATGACAATGCGAATTAATCGTTCGCCGGCAAAGTCAAAAGACGGGACGCAGAATGCGATCTTCTTTCAAACCGTGATCGATCGAGTAAAAACACTGCCGGGCATTGAAGCAGCCGGTGTTGCTTCACACATGCCGTTTGTTTTTACGGAAGACTTTCCCATCACGGTCGAGAGCGTCGCGAATGCCGGAGCGCAAACACAGAGCATCGACAACCGTACCGTCAGCACTGATTACTTCAACACCATGAAGATTCCATTGGCCGGCGGTCAGTTCTTTTCCGCTGAGGATGGGCCTCAGTCTTCGCCGGTGGTGATTGTGAATCAGGCAATGGTCAACCGCTATTGGTCCAATCAGGATCCGCTCGGGAAGAGAATCAAGATCGGCCCACCTGACTCAAAGAGCCCGTGGTTTACAGTTAAAGGTGTCGTCCAGGACTCAGCTCAATCAGCGCTCGACCAGGGAATCAAACCCGAAGTTTATTTCGCTCTGGCACAGATGGCGGGTCGCTATCGCCGCATGAATCTCGCGGTGCGCACGAATGTCGATCCAAAGAGCACGGTGGCCGCAATTCAGGCGGCGATTCGTGAAGTCGACAAGGATCAGCCCGTATATCAGATTCAAACAATCGATGAGCTGATGCGCGATTCGATTGGTACGCGTCGCTTTGCGTTGACGATTCTGATTCTCTTTGCGGCGCTCGCGCTCGTGTTGGCCATGTCCGGAATTTACGGCGTGATTTCGTATTCAGTTACTCAACGAACTCAGGAAATTGGTATCAGGATGGCACTGGGCGCGAAAGCCACAGACGTGCTGCGACTGGTGTTGGTCCAATTCATGCGACTCACAGTCGTGGGTGTGGCGCTGGGACTGGCAGGCGCCTACGCGGCGACCCGACTGATGACGAGCCTCTTGTTTGGAGTAACTGCAACGGACGTCACCACGTTTGTCTTAGTCGCACTCACGCTGTCGCTCGTCGCATTAATCGCGTGTCTCATCCCCGCGAGACGCGCAACGAAAGTCGATCCACTCGTGGCTCTAAGGTACGAGTGATTTCAATTCTTCGCTGTTTTGCGTTCGCCGAGTGCGTAGATAGTATTGTCTCCACGCACGATGAGCATGCCTTGTGTGAGGGCGGGGGTTGCCATCAACGGTTGGCCCATCACGTTCTTCGTTAGTAGCTCATACTGCCGGCCTGCTTTGACGACGAAGACATCGCCGTCCTCGCTCGCCAGATACAACTTGCCATCCGCCGCAACCGGTGACGCACTAAACGAACTCGGCAGCCGTTGCTGATAGATGAGCTCGCCGGTTTTTGCGTCGTAGCTGCTGAGCACGCCGTTATCAGCCAGAACGTAAAACTGATCACCATAAATGATCGGCGTCGGTGTGTAGGGACTGCCTTTGCTCGAACTCCACGCCAGAAACGCGTTCTTCTCTTCGCCCGGCTTGAGTGAGATGTCGCCCGTCGCGCCGGGACGAAATACATACATCACACGACCGGCAGGATACCCGCCCGTGATGTAGATGAGATCGTGTGCGATGAGCGGCGCCTGCATCTTCACTTGCGTGTCGCTGTCTGAAAAGCGCCAAAGCTCCTTGCCGGTGAGCGGATCGTAACCGCGAATGAACCGGCCGCCGTTAGCTATCAGCTCCGTGCGATCCTTGCCTTGATAAATACTCGGCGTGGTCCATGACGTGATCTCGTTGCGTTCGACACGCCACGCTTCCTTACCGTCTTTCAAATTCCATGCAGCGATGAACGACTGCTTATGACCATCAGCCTGGACGATCACGAGGTCGCGATAGATGATCGGACTACTCGAGTGTCCCCACGAAGACTCTTTATCGTCCCAAAGTCCCGGATTCAACACCCCGAGATCTTGTTTCCACAGCAACTTGCCCTTGGTGTCGTAACAAGCGAGACCTTCGGATCCGAAGAGTGCAACAACGTAACGGCCATCGGTCACGGGAGTGGAGTTGGCTTGCGTCGCCTTGACGTGTCGCTTCGCGCGCGGCACACCCTCGTACGCTTTCTGTGACCAGAGCACGCGGCCGCTGCGTCTATCGAGGGCGTAGATCATCCAGGTGTGGCTGGCGTCGTCGTTTGCCAGGCCGATGCCGCGATCCTTCGCTTTGAAACCAGCGGTTGCATCGCTGCTGACGGCAGTGATCACATAGATCTGGTCACCCCAAACAATCGGGCTCGCGTGTGAGAGACCCGGTATGTTCGTTTTCCACAGCACATTCTGTGATTTTTCCAGATCCCACGTGGTAGGCGGATTTGCTCCTTCAGCAACACCGGACGCGTTCGGGCCTCGAAACGAGGGCCAGTTTTGCGCGTTGATTGTTATGGATGAAAGTGCGAGAAGGAGAACCGAGATTGTTAAGCGTTTCATGACCCTAATTCTAATACAACATTAGCCACGGATTACACAGAGCGAGAGAGCGGATTTTCCATTCTTTTCTGCGTAACCCGTGGCTAAATATTTAACTCTTCGATTTCATCGCCGCCAGCTCTTTTTCGAGGTTCTGAAGCTCCTCGCCCACGGCTGCCTTGCGATCCGGATTGGCTATCGTCGGGATCGATTTCTTAAGGGCCATGATACGAGCCACGAGCAGAGCTTGATCCGCGGGAACGATGACGTCGGGAGTTACGCCTGTGCCTTCCCAGTTCGTTTTCGTGATCGGACTGATCGCGCGTCCGGTGGGAATAAACATTCCGAAATGCTCACTCATGCGGAAAACTCCACCCGGATGTGCTCCGCCACCCGTGGTCTCGCCGATGATCGTCGCGCGCTTGAGATTCTTCAGGTTGTAAGTAAATTCTTCGGCGCCTGAGAACGTCCGTTTGCTGGTCAACACGTACACGTCTTTATTCAGGTAACGTTTGCCCGCGACTTCTTTCCTGGTCCAGAACTCATCCGTACGATCGCCTTCGCGCCAGTAGAGATCGTTCAGGTGGACCGGCTCGGGACCAAACAAGTACGAACAAACAAGTGCCACCATCGCCGGATTCCCACCGCCATTGCTTCTCATGTCGATGATCAAAGCGTCGGTGTTGTTAACAAAGTTCATTGCGGCGGCGACTGTATCGGCGCCGAGCTCCTCGTCCATGAAGTTGAGAAACTCGAGATAGCCGATATTGCCACGCAGACGTTCAACCTTTGAGAAGCCGTGATTCGACCAGGTGAGATCACGCTTTCTTTGTTCGCGTTCTTCGGCCGTCGGCTCGCGCCGCGGGCCGCGTTCGGGAATCGCCTGGTGGGAATAGCGGACGCGAAGGTGTTTGTCCTTGCTGACAGCCTGAAGATCGGTCGTCAACGTCGTCGCAAACTGCTTCGCGCTTGTGATCTGATCGTATTCCTTCTTGGCTACACGTTCGCGAATCGAGTCTTCCATCTTCTTCGCGACATCGGGAAAAACGTACGATTCATTCAGTCGTTTTAGGATCGTGTCGATCACCTGGGTCCGGGTTGCGGCATCGATCGTGAGGTCAGGTTGTTCCGGCTGTGCGAAACCTACTGTCACACACGATAGTGCGAATAAACAAAGGACCGCCAGACGGAAAATGACCTTGGAGGCCGTGGTTGTAAACATTTTCTACTTCTCCTTCTTTGAGGGGCTACGCTCAAAACTATTTGCGACTGATTAGGCCGCGCAGCATCAGGTTCGCGACGTCGGTGGCTCGCTTTTCAACTTCTGCACGCTCGCCTAGTTCGGTCGTACTCAAACTGTAGGGCAGCAAACCATTGGTGGCTTGCAAGAGTGCGTGTGCGGTGGCGTGCTCGTCTTCAAAACTAAGCTCGCCGGAGCGGATTCCGTCCGCTAAAACTTCTGCAAAAATTTGTGCTTCGGCTTCGAAATATTGGGCGCGGCGCCGGAGTAATCCTGGACGCAGCGCTGCGAGGAGATCGTTAAGACTTTGCGTGTAGTGCTGGATACTATCGAAGCGAAACATCACGCGAGTCAGCAGCATCTGCTGGATTCGTTCCCCGGCGGGCGCCTCGGAGCCGGCAATCTCCCTTAACCGTTCCTTCAGCCGATCGACAATCCGGTCGATATGAGAAAGGACGACCTCTTCTTTGCTGCTGAAGTGGAGATAGATGGTGCCCTTGCCGATTCCAGCCTCTACGGCGATGTCCTCGACAGTCATTTTCCGATAGCCATACAGTGCCAAAAGGCGGTCGGTGGCATCCAGAATCGCATCTTTTACAGCTTCTTTGGGGGCAATTGCGACCATTTTGCGAGTGTTGACTGCTGACCAAATTCGAATTTCAGTCATCTTAGACGCATTCGACGCGGAAAAGTTGCATAAACTTTCCATCTTTCCTGAAAGTTCTTTTTAGAAAACTGTCGAATTCACAATTCGCCGTTCGACTTATGTTAAAAGGAGTCGAAATTCTGGTTATCACGTTAATAAGAAGGAAACGAAAAGATGAGCAATGTACGAGTTCTCGTAGGGACCCGCAAAGGGGCGTTCATTCTGACTTCAGATGGAAAACGTGAAAAGTGGGATGTGAGTGGCCCACACTTCGCCGGATGGGAGATTTACCACATGAAGGGTTCGGACGTGGATCCGAACCGTATTTACGCGTCGCAAACGAGCGGCTGGTTCGGACAGATCATTCAACGCTCTGACGACGGTGGCAATACGTGGTTCCAACCGGGAACGCCCGCCGGCGAACCGACAACCACGCCCGATGGAATGCCGAAAGGCGAGAGCAATAAGTTCGTATACGACACGTCGGAAGAAACCGGAAAGCCATTAACGACGCATCAGTTTTATGACGGCACTCCACATCCGTGGGAGTTCAAACGCGTCTGGCATCTTGAACCATCACTGGACGATCCGAATACGGTTTACGCGGGCATTGAAGATGCCGCCCTATTTCGCTCGATCGACGGTGGTCAAACCTGGCAGGAACTTCCGGGACTGCGCGGCCACGGCACGGGATCACAGTGGCAGCCGGGCGCCGGCGGCATGTGCCTTCACACAGTACTTCTGGACCAAAACAATCGAGACAGGATCTTTGTCGCGATCTCTGCTGCCGGCGCATTTCGCACTGACGACGGCGGCGCGACGTGGAAGCCGATCAATAAAGGATTGCACTCAGAATACATTCCCGATCCGACGGCTGAGGTGGGCCACTGCGTTCATCACATCGCGAAGCATCCGTCGAATTCAAACCTGCTGTTCATGCAGAAACACTGGGACGTGATGCGGAGCGACGACGCGGGTGACACCTGGCGCGAGATCAGTGGCGACCTGCCTACCGATTTCGGATTTGTGATCGACGTTCACGCACACGAGCCGGAGACAATCTACGTCGTTCCGATCAAGAGCGACAGTGAACACTATCCACCGGATGGCAAGTTGCGCGTCTATCGCAGTCGCACCGGCGGTGACGAGTGGGAGGCACTCACGAACGGTCTGCCTCAGGAAAACTGTTACGTCAACATATTGCGCGACGCGATGGCGGTCGACACGCTTGATTCGTGTGGCGTTTATTTTGGTACCACCGGTGGGCAGGTGTACGCATCGCCTGATGCCGGTGACACATGGGCCCCCATTGTTCGAGATCTTCCGCCGGTACTTTCAGTGGAGGTACAGACACTCACATGATCGTAGTGGTTCTGCCGGCACATTTGCGATCGCTTGCGGGAGTTTCGGGCGACGTGCAACTCGAGATTGATGGTCCAGTGACTCGTCACTCGATCCTTGATGCTCTCGAAGCACGATATCCGATGCTGCGTGGGACCATTCGCGACCACGTCGCACGAGAACGTAGACCGATGCTGAGATTCTTTGCCTGCGGTGAGGATGTGACGCACGAGCCCGCGGACGCGCCGTTGCCCGAGGCAATCGCATCAGGAGCAGAGCCGTTCTTCATCATCGGCGCAATCGCCGGCGGTTAAATTTATCAATAAGAGGAAAATTCATGACAACGAGCAACACGAACACTATCAGACTGCACCGAGTGCTTCAGGCGCCACCGGAACGAGTTTACAAAGCCTTCATCGACGCGGGTGCGATGTGCAAATGGCTTCCCCCACATGGATTCACAGGCCAGGTCCATCACCTCGATGCAAAAGTTGGCGGCACATATAAGATGTCGTTCACAAATTTCAGTACGGGCAAGAGCCACTCGTTTGGTGGCGAGTATCTTGAGCTTCAGCCGAACGAACGCCTCGTCTACAGCGACAAATTCGACGATCCGAATCTGCCCGGTGAGATGAAAACGACGATCACGTTGACGAAGGTCTCTGTCGGAACCGAATTAAACATCGTGCAGGAAGGAGTGCCCGCAGTCATTCCGGCTGAGGCGTGTTATCTCGGTTGGCAGGAATCACTCTTACTGCTGAAGCAACTTGTCGAAGCTGAGATTCCAGATTCGATGTAAATATATTAGCCACGGATGATCCGTGTCATCCGTGGCTAATAACGAATGCCATATTCCCCTTGACGCTCAAACTCACTTCACGCATTCCAGAGTCGTTCACGATCTTCTCCAGTTCACTTCGACTTCTCGGTCGCACGAATTCTTTCGCCCTATACAGGGCGCGAAGATAAGCATCGCCGATAAAACGATTACTCGAAACGAGACTCGTCAGGAACAAACAGCCGTCTTTAGTAAGAAGACCGTTGAGGTTTGAGATTAAACCCTCGGCATCCTGAAATAGATGCAATACGTTCATGCAAAGAACGGTACTGAAGCTGCCAGGACGAAAAGGTTGATCGCTGAGATCTGCTTGCAGCAAGGTGACATTCGAGGGCATCGAACCGGCTAAGTCCAGCAATCGCTTTCGAGCACGTTTCAGCATGGCTATTGATTGATCAACAGCCACGATTTGCCGGCGACTTTGCAAGTAAGATGGCGCGGTGAACAGTAACGAGCCACAGGGAGCGTCGAGGAGTATTTCTTCAGAGGAGTTGATAGCCTGGCTCGCAAAGCTTGCATACTCGCGCGGCGAACTCCCCCACATGACGGCGTTATACAAATGCGTGCTCACCACTAAGTCGTAGATAGTTGCTCTTCGATCGTAATGATGCTCGTGTGAACCATCAGGCAATACGGAATAAATGTCGTCGTCGACCAGTCTAAGAGTGTCTGTGGAAAGTATTTGTTTTAGCTGATTCGGAGCATCCATAATTGTTAGTGGTCCTATATTAACTTATGGCCGTTCGCGTCACGATAAGCGCCGCTCGCGGATTTATTGTTGAAGCTTTGTAGTGAGGCGATTTAGGATGGAAACATGATCAATTTCCACGAAGCCACGCCGATTCTCAACGTGAAGAATATTCGCGAATCATTCGACTACTACGTTCAAAAGTTGGGTTTCGAAAAAAAGTGGGACTGGGGCGATCCGCCTGACTTTGGTTGTGTCGGGCGCGGCAAGGTCGAGATCTTTTTGTGTCAGGGTTGTCAGGGTCAACCGGGAATGTGGATGTCGATCTTTATGGACGACGTCGATGCGCTTTACGAGGAGTATCAGAAAAGCGGCGCGATCATTCTGGACCCACCGACAGACTATCCCTGGGAAACTCGCGAGATGCTCGTCGAAGACCTCGACGGACATCGGTTTCGTATGAGTGGAAGCCCGAAGGGTGAAGTGGACCAGAGTTGTAGTGAGGGCCAGTAGTCAATCCGCTTCTTCTATCGCGCCGTTTTTGATGACTTCCGCGTCGACTGCGACTTTCTGGTCGTTCTTTGGTCCTTTGTGAGATCGACGATTTTGTTGTTTCGGATGACATAAACGGGCGTTCCGGTTTTGAGACCGAGTTCCAGAGCCGCCTTTGCCGCGCGACGTAAAGCACGCAGTGTATCTTGTGCGTCTCGCGACGGTGACTTGATTCGCCGGCTCATATTACTTCCAACTACCTTCCTCTGAAATCAGGTGCGGTGTGCTTCCGGAATTATCATACCACTGCCACTTATCGACCAAGTGCTTATACTTCTCCTCAAACTTGCGAAAACCAGCTTCAAACCGTCGACGAACGACCGCACTCGCCACATTGTGACCTCCTTGAGCCACCCTTGCAGCGACACGCGCGATCGCCATCTCCGGAGTCGGCAGATTCAGCAAGATAAGCTTGACGCGGTATCCATCGGCTTGCCATTTCGGAATCAGGTGCGCGTAGACGTGTCCACTCAACGTCGTCTCAAATGCAAAGCTTCACCTTTGCGCGTGCGCCGGTGAATCTCGGAAAGCATGATTCGTCCTGCGCGAATAGCAGCACGATTAGGATCGAATGGTGATAATCCCGCGGCGATCAGATCGACGTTAATGAAGTCTGGACAGCGCGCCTCATTGAGTAAGTATTCGCGAGCGAAGGTTGTCTTGCCCGCGCCGTTGGGTCCGGCCACGATTATGATGCGCCGTTGTTTCGGCATGGTCTAAAGTGGAAAGTCAACGGGGAGTCGGTGAGTTATCTTCGGGCACGTATTTATCCATATCAAAAGTATATTCCAATTGCATTAGCATCGAGACTGCGTCACCGTCCCTGGTTGCTGGTAGAAATTTAATTAGTTTCGCGGCTTTCTTGCACCGTTTCACCAATTCCTTCGACAGCTCCTTCGGTACATCCGCCGGGGTTACCTTCACCAGCTTGATGTTGGTAACTTCGCCCCAGGATCTAAAGACCGCGGTCAACACTACGGTTGGTTTGATTTTAGGTCCGTGATAGTTCTCCGGTGCTTTCGGCTCAGGCTTTTCCAAAATGACACTTCTGACAAACTTGTCGTTCTTGGTCAACCGTTCGACCGGCTGTACTGTTTGGGACTGACCCAGCACGGGCACCAAAACACTGAGCACAAATATCAACGCCGCAAACGTGGTTCTTGTCTTCATAGAATGAGGTTCTCCAAGACTAAACCTCATCATTCTCTCATCAGAACTCGGATGGCGGAAGGGCACCGCGCTTGCTTTGGGGTGGGTGTGGTAGTTAATAGCATTCAAGACCTTGGGATTGATTTTCAGGGTGCGCAGAAGGATTTCACCGGCTTCGTTCGCGTCCGCGGTGCGCGAGAGCATAATCTCAAGAATATAGATCTGGACCTCCCGCGTGACGCGCTCGTCGTGTTCACGGGTGTGTCTGGTTCGGGCAAGTCATCGTTGGCATTCGGTACACTTTACGCCGAGGCGCAGAGACGTTATCTCGAATCTGTTTCACCGTATGCCCGGCGTCTGTTTCATCAAATGGCAGTGCCCGACGTCGATCGCATCGATGGTCTGCCGCCGGCGGTAGCACTCCAGCAACAGCGCGGATCTCCAACCACGCGCTCTTCAGTCGGTAGCGTCACGACTCTTTCAAACTTACTGCGGATGTTGTACTCGCGCGCGGGCGATTATCCACCGGGCCAGAAGATTCTTTACGCGGAATCGTTTTCACCAAACACCGCCGAAGGGGCATGCCCGAAGTGTCATGGACTCGGTCGAATCTACGAGGTGACTGAGCAGTCGATGGTACCCGACGCTTCGCTTACGATTCGCGAGCGAGCCATCGCCGCGTGGCCCACTGCCTGGCAGGGACAGAATCAGCGCGACATCCTAACTACATTGGGCTACGACGTTGATCGTCCCTGGCGTGAACTGCCGAAGAAGGATCGCGACTGGATTCTCTTCACCGATGATCAACCACGCGTGCCTGTCTATGCGGGCTACGACGCAGACGAAGTGCGACGCGCGCTGAAGCGTAAAGAAGAGCCGAGCTATATGGGAACGTTTACGAGTGCGCGCCGTCACGTGCTGCATACGTTTGCCAATACTCACAGCGCGCTCATGAAAAAACGCGTGGCCCAATATATGGTCAGCACCGAATGCCCGACCTGTAACGGTAAGCGTCTTCGTCTCGATTCGCTCTCGGTAAAGTTTGCGGGTCTGGATATCGCGGAAATCTCGCGCCTGCCGCTGAAGCGTTTGGCCACGGTGATACGACCCTACGCTCAAGGAACCGCACCGGGCCTGGCAAAACTAAAAACAGAGCATCCGGAGAAGGCGATTGTCACACAACGGATCTGCGAAGACCTTGCCGCACGACTTAGGGTGTTACTCGATCTTGGTCTCGGATATCTTTCGCTCGAACGCAGTACGCCAACGCTGTCGCCCGGTGAGCTGCAACGTCTGCGACTAGCCACGCAAGTTCACTCGAATTTGTTTGGCGTCGTTTACGTGCTCGACGAACCCTCAGCGGGTTTGCATCCAGCAGACACGGAGGCGCTGCTCGCAGCGTTGGACCAATTGAAGGCCTCTGGAAATTCGCTCTTTGTAGTTGAGCATGAGCTCGATGTGATTCGTCATGCTGATTGGATTGTCGATGTTGGACCAGCAGCGGGTGAGCACGGAGGCGAAATCCTCTACAGTGGTCCAACCTGGGGGCTTGAGCGTGTAAGAGAATCGCAAACTCGGCGACACCTTTTGGGTGAAGCGTCACTTGCATTCCGTGAACCACGAACACCAAAGACGTGGCTCAAGCTAAAAGGTGTCACGCGCAACAACCTGCACGACCTCGACATCGAGTTTCCATTAGGTGTATTTACAACTGTAACCGGCGTGTCGGGTTCGGGAAAGTCGAGTCTGGTAAGTCAGGTTTTGGTGGAACTGGTTGCAGAACAGCTCGGCCATCATTTCGAACCAGACGAAGAAGAAGTTGACGCACTCGAGAGTACCGCCGTGGACACGCTCGGCGGACAGATCACCGAAGGTATGGAATCCATCAAGCGTTTGGTTGTGGTGGACCAGAAACCAATCGGACGCACGCCGCGTTCAAATCTTGCAACTTACACCGGTCTCTTTGATTACGTTCGCAAGATCTTCGCGGACACGAAAGCAGCACGGTCGCGTCGCTACGATGCGGGACGTTTTTCATTCAACGTCGCGCGGGGACGTTGCGAGAATTGCGAAGGCGAAGGCTGGGTGATGGTGGAATTGTTATTTCTGCCGAGTGTTTATGCGCCGTGTCCTGTCTGTCATGGCGCACGATACAACGCCAAAACTCTGGAGATCAAATATCGCGAAAAGAGCATCGCCGACGTACTTGAAATGACGGTTGATACGGCATGGAAATTCTTTGCCGATGAGCCGCATGTTAAGCGTTCGCTCGGTGTCTTGCGCGAAGTTGGACTGGGTTACATCCGTCTAGGCCAATCGGCTACGGAACTCTCAGGTGGTGAGGCTCAGCGAATAAAACTCGCGACCGAACTACAGCGAATACAACGTGGTAACACGCTCTATGTACTCGATGAACCGACCACCGGACTGCATCCGGCAGATGTGGAGAAGCTGATGGTCCAACTCGATGGCCTCGTCGAGGCGGGGAATACCATTATCCTCGTTGAACATGACATGCGCGTGGTTGCAGGCAGCGACTGGGTAATCGATATCGGGCCGGGCGCCGGCGAGGAAGGAGGGCGAGTGGTGACTGCGGGAACTCCCGCGGAAGTTGCGAAATCTTCAAAGAGCCGGACCGCGCCTTATTTAGCGCGCTTCGCGCCTCAATAGTAAGAAATCGCACTTGGATCGAGTCAGTACAGGGAGCGGTAGCGACCTGGTCCAACCATGGGGTCAAAAATCGTTAGGGAGATCGCAT
>DATEIS010000035.1:0-17674 GCA_035278765.1 Pyrinomonadaceae bacterium
ATCGCATTCCTCCGGCTCAACAAATACGATGAGGCCGAAAAGGAACTGCTGGTTGCGGCGACAGCAAATGCGAGCCAGCTCGCCATTGCCAACTATTATCTCGGTGGACTTTATTGGCGGAAGCAGGACTACCCGCGCGCAGTCGAGCAGTTGGAAAAATATCTCGCGCTGGCTCCGAATGCACCCGACGCTGAACGCGTGCGAGCCACGATTAAAGATTTTCGCAGCCGCATTACTCCTTAAATATATATAGAAAGGACAGCAATACATTCATGAATGTAAGCAGGCTTAGATTGCATTTACTTTTGATGACAGCGGTGATCGTGTCGTTACCACTTGTTGCAATGGCCCAGGCGCCGGGAAGTTCCCGCGGCCTCGCGAGCGGTGGCGGCAACAACATGATCCAGGGCAGGATTCACTTTCCGTCAGGACAGGCCGCGAGTGGTCGAACGATCAAAGTAAGTCTCGAAAGCGTCAGCAACTTTGGTGCGAAGTCGACAGTAGCAGATCAGGATGGTGTTTTCCGTTTTACAAGTCTTGAGCCGGGCGATTACACGGTCGTCGTTGATGCCGGGCCGGAGTTCGAAAAGGCGCGTGAGTCTGTAGCTATCTATCGCGAAACGAGTTCCGGTGGTCGTTCACTCCAGGTCAGTATTCAGTTACAACCTAAGATTGATGCTTCTAATCCGCTGTTTGCCGGCGTGCCTTCGAACGCGCTCAAGTTCTATCAAAAAGGCTCCGAGGCTGCGCGTAAAGGTGATTCTAAGGCTGCGGTCGAATCACTCAGCGCCGCAGTGAAGGCTCACCCAAACTTTACGGCCGCGTTGAGCGAGCTCGGGACGCAGTACCTGCTTCTCAAGCAGATGGACAAAGCAGGCGAGACGTTCGAAGCCCTGATTAAAATAAAGCCTGATGATATGGCAGGA
Source organism: Pyrinomonadaceae bacterium (assembly GCA_035278765.1). Lineage (GTDB taxonomy): Bacteria > Acidobacteriota > Blastocatellia > Pyrinomonadales > Pyrinomonadaceae > PSRF01. Next base: position 927 of record DATEIS010000035.1, read on the forward strand.
CATCTCAATCTCGGCATCGTCGCGTTTAATCAGAAGAAGTTTGACGCGGCGGAGTCGCACTTGCGAAAGGCGATCGAGCTGAAGAGTCAGGGGCCAACGGCGCATTATTATCTCGGGCTAACCTTCATCGCGCTGAAGCGATATCCTGACGCTATTACTGAGTTGGAAGCCGCTGTCGCCAACGGCGGCGAGAATCTCGCTCTCGCGCACAAGTACCTCGGCGGGCTTTACATGAATAATCCGGATAAGAGGCAGGAAGCGGCTAACGAGTTGGAGAAATATTTGACACTCGACCCGAAGGCAGCCGACGCGGAGAAGATCAAAGGCACGATCAAAGACCTCCGCAAACAGTAGATTTGACTAATCCCGCCTACGGCAGTGGGCGGGATTCCAAACGTTTTAGGTGTCGGTGTTGTAGAAAGGACCTGAAGGATCCGCCCACTACCGTGGGTAGGATTTAATTATCTCTTGAGATTGAGCAGGTGCCCGAGTTTTTCTTTTTTGGTGCGCAGGTAGTTGGCGGCGTCTTCGCTGGAGTCGACTTCGATCGAAACTCGCTCCACGATTTTTAATCCTGCCTCTTCGAGTGCCTGAATTTTCAGAGGATTGTTTGAAATGACTTTTACACGGCAGAGGCCGAGGTCGAAGAGGATCTCGGCACACTGGCGATAGTCTCGCAAATCGACCGCCAGACCTAACCTGACATTTGCTTCAACCGTATCAGCTCCGAGATCCTGTAGCGCGTAAGCTCGGATCTTGTTGACGATGCCGATACCACGCCCTTCCTGCTGCTGGTAGACGATTGCGCCACGACCTTCCTGCTGGATCATCTGCATCGTCTGGTTAAGCTGCCGTCCACAATCGCATTTGGTCGAGCCGAAAACATCGCCGGTAAGACATTGTGAGTGGATGCGAACCAACGTTGGCACGTCGCGCTTCATCTCTCCTTTAAAGAGGACCACAAACTCCTCTTCAGTTATGAGAGAACGATAAGCCGCGATCTGGAAGTCGCCCCATTCGGTCGGTAAATTGGCGACTGCTACCCGCTCAACCGTTCCAGTCTGGACGGAGTCGCAGCAGGTCTTGAGCGCCGATTTTTCCGATGTTTGGAGTTCTGTAGACATGATCTTTTAAGGCCCGTAATTATAGGAGCATGCGCGAGGAGCTACAAGCGGGCGGAAATAGGGTAGTGCATCAGTTTGAAATTACGCCGAAGGCGTTCGCTAATTTCAGCCCAGGGTTCGAGCGCAGCGAGAACCCTGGGATCGGATCATTCCGTCTCGTACAACCCTGAAAGGGTTCCTCTCAATTGAAACCCTTTCAAGGTTTGGTCGCGATTTGAATTTTTCCCCAGGGTTCTCGCGAAACGCTCGAACCCTGGGCTGAAATTAGCGAACGCCTTCGGCGTAAATTCAAACTCCCATGGTTTTACCAGGTCGCTACCGCTCCCTGTACTGACCCGATCCAAGGAAGAGTGCCTCAATTTCAGAAGGGAACCTGCGTCGAGGCGAATTATCTTTCAGACGGAAGGGCGGTAAGCTGGGATCATTCTTCGCCGCCCGGAGATACTTTCTTTTATCAACACGTTCACCTTTGATCCAGTAACCGGGGAATCCTCGACTCAACTTGTTCGCGGAGTTCCATTCTCGCTCTATGCCGTGATGCTTGCCTTCGTGCCAGTGTGCTTCGCGCCACACGAGATGAGGCTTCATCAACCACCACTCGTAGCCGTGCCGCAAGCCGTCCTTAAACGTGTGAATCTCGGAAATGTTAATGCCATCTTCGTCTTCGGCGCGCCAGACGTCATAACCAGTTCCATGACGAAGGCTGTAAGTCCCGATAACCGAGCCGTCACGTCCATACTGTTTGACGGTCCCATGAACCTTACCGTTAACGTACGGCTCGATCAGGCTCAGCGTCCCATCATCATCCCAGTCAAATTCGCGTCCATGTTTGCGTCCATTCCTCAGCGGAGTTTCTATAACGAGTTGACCCTCTTCCCCATACGCGCGTTGGCCCACTACTTCACCATCCAACACGCAGTTTGTGGTCCGATAGTAGATCGCTCCGCCGGCACGCCGAAATTCACGCGTAACCTGCTCAACAACATTTGGAGGAATATCTGACTTGAAGCGCTTCACACAAGGAATTGTACCATTCGCGGATTTGTCGAACTCTAAATAAACTCAAGCGAAGATTCTTGTGCTATAGTGCGACCACGCCTCCAAAATAGATCGGCCTTCGAACATCAACCGGTTAATGAAAGTGCTACCTGTAGTTTTCTTCGGGCATGGTAATCCGATGAACGCGTTACGGCGTAATGCGTGGACGGATGGCTGGTCCGCGATCGGTGCAACAGTTCCACATCCCCGTACCATCCTCTGCATCTCCGCGCATTGGTACTTACCAGCAACACTCGTAACCGCTATACGCACTCCGCGGACGATCCATGACTTCGGCGGTTTTCCACCAGAGTTATATAAGGTTGAGTATCCCGCTCCTGGAGATACCGAGCTTGCGAGTCGCGTCCAGGAGTTACTAGCGCCTATCGATGTCAAACTCGATGAGCGGTGGGGTCTCGATCATGGCACGTGGTCCGTGCTCAAGCACGTTTTTCCAGCCGCAGATATCCCAGTGGTCCAACTCAGCATTGACGAAACACAACCAGCCGAATTCCATTACGAAACTGGCAAACTACTTGCACCATTGCGTGATGAAGGAGTGTTTGTTATCGGCAGCGGCAACCTGGTTCACAATCTGCACGCCTATGCCTGGGGAAGGCATGAAGTAGAACCTCTCGACTGGGCGGTACGCTTTGAAGAACGCGCCCGCGAACTCCTGGAATCGGGCAATCACGGTCCACTGATCAACTACGAAACACTCGGCCGTGATGCAATACTCGCAGCCCCTACGCCGGACCACTACTTACCACTGTTATATATTGCCGCGATGCAACGGGAAGACGACCGAGTCGACTTCCCGGTAGAAGGTTTTGACGGTGGCTCGATATCGATGCTGTCCGTCCGCATAGGCGCGGGTTAACTGCGCGTCAGACGGATACTCCCCGACACGCTGAAGATCGAAATCGGCGTACCTCCGGCGCCGATGCGCGCGCGGACGTCGGATGATTTCGCCACGATATCCCGAGTGACGTTAGGGATGTCGATATGAACTCCACCACTGATACTCTCGGCTCTGAAGTCCGCGTTGACGTCGCTCTTGAATGCAAGCTCGATGGAGCCACTCACGCTCTTGATTTGAATGCCCTGAGGAGTCAAGCTCACTATCGTGGCGTCCAGACCTCCGCTTACACTCGCCACGTCAATCAAACCGCTCACCTGACCCAGCCGGACATTGCCACTAATACTCATCACGCGCGCCTCGCCGCCGACGTTTCCGAGTACGAGATTTCCGCTGACGCTGCGCACTTGTAGTTTGCCACTAACGTTACCAATGATGACTGAGCCACTGACACTGTTTACATTCGCCTCGCCGTCTACATCGTCGGCTTTGAGCCGGCCGCTGATACTGTTGACTTTGAGATCGATGCTTCGCGGCAGCTTGAGTATGACCTGGTGGTCCACCTGAACATTTCGCCCACGGCGCTCGTCAGGCTCCTGAATGCCTCGCACCACAAGGCTGTTGCCCGATTGTTGAACGTCGATCTTATGATATTCGAGATCCTCGCGAGTTCGTGCCGTGCGGATGATCTTTACTTCGGCCGTTGCGCCATCTGCGTTGGTGATCGTAACGTGCCCACGAATGCTCGAGACTTCAACATCCGTTCCCGGCCCCAGTTGGTAGGTCCGGGTAAATTCGTCGCGCTCCGTGAAGTCGCGATTCTGCGTCGTCTCCGTGGTTAGCTCCGCCCGCGGCGCACCGCACGCCAACGTCAACAGGCACGAAAGTAATACCGTAATCATCATGTCCGTCACCTCCAATCAGTTCCAACTTGCGTTGATTGCCGTAATAATTTATCTCAATAAGCGAGGTAGATAAACTCAGAATGACAACTTACCCCCGCAGAATCCTGTCAACGATCAGTGTGATCGTTCTCGCAACTACTGCCATCTTTGCACAGACGGGGCAAAAAATCGCCCGCATCGAGGCCGAAGGTCTTCAAACTCTGACCACTGAGACGGTGATCGCCACCAGTGGCTTGAAGATTGGCGATGCTTTTTCACCTGAACTAACAGACGCAGCGGCAGAGCGTTTAGTTAACAGCGGTCTATTCAAAAAAGTCGGCTATCGCACGCGGTATGTGGGCACTGAGGTGACGATCACGTTTCAGCTTGAAGAACTCAAAGGTCAAACTTCGCCAGTCGTGTTCGACAACTTCATCTGGTTTTCTGACGAAGAATTGGCCGCGGCAATCAAACGCGAGGTTCCCTCATTCAACGGGTTGGCGCCCAACGCCGGCGACACGAACTTAGCCATCAAGAAAGCGCTCCAGAACTTCCTCGCTGAACGCAAACTACCCGGAGAAGTGGAATACAACCTCACGGAAAGTGAACACTTGTTTCGAGTCGAAGGCGTGTCGATGAAGATCTGTACGCTTCACTTCCCTGGCGCGCAGAGCGTGCCGGAACAAAAACTGGAGGAAGCCACGCGCAGTTTGATGGATCCCGAATACTCTCGCCAATCGGCGAAGACTTTTCCGAAGTATGGTCTCTATCCAATCTATCGGGAGGTGGGCCACCTGCGCGCATCATTCGGAGCGCCGGTCGCCAAGCCAAACGCGAACTCTGGTTGTGAAGGAGTTGACTTAACCATTCCCGTCAATGAAGGTCCGAAGTATTCATGGGTAAAGGCGGAGTGGTCCGGGAACCAGGTGTTATCGGCTGCGGAGCTTGACGATGCGGTAGGTATGAAACCCGGCGAAGTTGCAAACGGAAAGAAGTTTGACAAAGGCTTGAAAGAGGTCGAAAGGGCTTACGGTAAGCATGGGCACATTCAGACACAGATGAAGCCCCAGCCTGAATTTGACGACGCGGCGTCGAAAGTGACGTTCAAGATCACAGTCAATGAAGGACCACAATATCGAATGGGCACGGTCGAGTTCAAAGGACTTTCAGCCGACGAAGCTGCCGCACTCAGTAAGAAGTGGACGCTGAAAAGCGGTGAGGTTTACGATCGGACTTATTCTGATCGATTTCTTCGTGGAGATGCGGGTGAGATAGTGTCGCGACTCATGAGAGAACGGCAGTCGCAGGGAAAGTCGGTGTCAGCCATCGGCATTCGGGAAACACCAAATCGCCAGACTTTGACTGTGAATCTGACGGTTGAGCTTAAGAACTGAATGAGAGCATTCGCCGAACCGGAACACGCGAACATCACACGCACGCCTGCACGACGTCGTGATGAATACGTGGTCCAAAGACAAACGCAGGTAGTCAACTCGGTGCCGGCGGGCACTTCGCTGCTCAACACGCTGAGATGTGTGTGTGGCGATGGTTGTTCGCGTTGCAATGAAGCACCGCAGTCGTCTGGTCACTCGGCACTCGCCGCTAAATCACGCCCTGAGGTAGTCGTCGAACCGAAGACGGAGTTGAAGACACCGGAGTTTGCAGCTAGTCCCGAACTCGTCGCGGTAATGAAAGGTAAGCGGTACGTCAACTACGGTCACGCCGGCAAATACGTCAAGCTGATTCAGGAAGCACTTCTTTCCAGCGAAGTGCCCTCGTCCGATGGTAAACGGACACGGCTGCCGAAATTTGGAGTTGACGGTATCTTCGGCCTGGAGACGAAGGCCGCAGTCGAAGAGTTTCAGCGCGAATACGGTCTGGCGGACGATGGAATCGTCGGTCAGCAGACGCTTTACTGGCTCGACGACACGTTCCGTAACTATGCAGACCGGCCCGGCCCGGCTGCTGACAAGACACTTCCCGATCGCTTCGCTGCGAAGGCTTCCGGACTCGCACCACCAAAGAGCGTCAGCGGAAAGATGAAGGTCGAGCAGGTCGTCATGGCAGACCCGAATCCCAGACCCGAGATTAGCGCTCGCGTCAGTTTCAAAGCAGAGGTCGAGGGTACAGACGGCGACAAGATTTTTTATGTCCAAAACATCCGGCGGATAGAACGCAAGATTCACTGGGTGCGTACCGAAGACTGCAAAACGAACTGTGAGGAGGCACGTGCTTTCATCGGCAAGGCGCAGGGCCTCGATACTGAACTGCCTTATACCGTGCCAGTCACTCTTACAGGTGGAAAGGATTCAGCAGAGGCCGACGACAGACCTGCGCTCGTTGCTCAACCGGCTTTCAATCCGCCGGCCAACTTTCAGCGGGGTGACGTGGTTACACTCTTCGCGCATGACCAGTTTAGGATGTTCCTCGCCCACGGTGCGGGCAGGGCGTTCAACTTTTCTTCATTCAACACACTCGGGTTCTTCGATTGGGAGTGGAAAGGAAAAGTGAAATTCACGTTCGACGGAACAACATGGAGCGCCGGAGACGTCCACAGCCGCACCGATCCGAAAAAGAATTCGTTCGACTTCTCGAATGCACTGGTCTTTCTCGGTCCGCTTTATGTCGCGGACGATGTCGAGACAAACTTGAGTAGCAGTCGCACAAAGATCGACGAGAAGCCCGATAGCTGGTAACTAACCGCGTGGAATACGCATGGTCAGGACGAAGAAACATAAAAGAACTAATTTCATCATGACCTCCGCTGGGCATTCTTTCAAAGTCCAATGTTGGAAGAGGTCAGTACCGCGTTACGGTACTGACCTCTTCCAAGCGCGGGTCGGCTATTGCAACGACTGAAACTTTAGCGGCGGCAAACTGATCTTCACTTTGCTGACATCCTCGCCTCTAAAAAACTGAACCATCGTTTGCTGCACCTGCGGATCAACTAACATACTCTCGTGACCGGCATTGTCAATCACGATGTGTGTGCTGTTCTTGAAAGTCTTTCGCACTTCATCGGCTTGAAACGGTTGTGTGTTGTTATCGAGTACGCCGCTCACAAATAGAGTTGGGACATCAGTTTTTATCTGCGAGCGATAGACGTCGCCGAGGTCCGGATTTCCAAACACATGACCCATCTCAGAAAGCGGAAAGTTAACGATGTCGCCGAGTAACGCAGTCTTTGCTTCTTTCTGAATCTGTTGTTTTCGTGCTTTAGTCACGCCCGATGAGATGTCCATTACGAGCGTCATTACAGAAACTCCGGCGCCGTATTGATTGTAACGTCTTTCCACAAAGCGTTTGAGAATCGAATAATCGCCCTTGTCCATCGTGTAAAACCACAGTGGGAAAACCGGCAGATCGTTTGTGTCGCCGAGATCGCGCATGATTAAAAACTGCAAGCCCATCTTTCCGACTCTAACGTCGACTGGTTTCCTCGTGCGCTGGTCCGTGATGGTCACGGTTACCGGTTCCTTTTCGAGGCGATCGAGTGTTCGTTTGAGCGTGCCGGTCAGATCGGGCATCTTTGGCCCGAGTTCCGGATCCTTTGCAACCAGTGCTGACAGACGGCGGATTGACGCGTCGGAGGTGCTGGGAAGTTTGTCGGTATGATCTGGTCCTTCTGTTCCAATCAACACCACGCGATTCAGATTCTTTCCGTGATAACGAAGACAAGCCAGACCGAGATGCGTGCCGTAGCTGAAACCGACGAGGTTCAGTTTCTCTGCGCCTAACGCCTTTCGCAGATCATCAACGTCGTGGGCACTCTCGACAGTGTTGTAAGCAAGAATGTCGACGCCTCGGGAGCGAAAGTGATCGGCGGCGACCTTTGCGCGTTCATTGAATGCTCGTAGAGCGACTTCTCTGTCGGCAAAAACATCCAGTGGCAACGACTCTGTAGCACGATGCGTCAGGTTCGGCTTCGAACGACCAACGCCGCGCTGGTCAAGTAGTATCACGTCGCCGACTTCGCGAAGTTTCTGAAATGCGCGCATGTAATCAGGAATGTTGGCAATGCCGATCGCAGACGAGCCTGGTCCACCATCGAGGTAAACCGTTGGATAACCGGACTTGTCTGCGGTGCTTTTCAGCCTCACGAAAACGAGCTCGATTAAGTTTGAGTCCGGCTTCTGTCGATTCTCTTTGACGATCAGGTGTCCGCGTTCGCCTTCGAAAGTTTGTCCGCCAACTTCCATCTTTACAGGCTCAAACCAAATCTCGCCTTCACGCCGCTTTGGTTCATCAACGGCTTGCGCGTGCGCAGCGCCGTCGAGGAGGATAGTGAGTAGTATCAGCCCGCCAATGATCCTGTGTAGAGTCATTTTTATCGCTCCTAAATAGAGGTATGCCTGAGGAAATAACACCGCGGCGTAATCTTTCCGTTCAAAAAATGTACGTAATTCTGCTTGTATTGTTATGTCGCGCCACGGCTTGGCTTCAAGGTCCATTGTTGGACGAGGTCAGTACCGTAACGCGGTAGCGTCGGGTCGAGATTGTGCATTATTAACTGAGGAGTACTGCAAGCACCATACTGACCCGACGCTACCGCGTTAAGGTACTGACCTCGTCCAAGCGCGGATCTTTACTGCTGAGGTAAAGGCTAGCGGTGTCTTACATACAACTAGGGCGTCACCGAAGGTGACCCACAGCACGATCGGTGACGCCCGCCCCCCACACCCTGGGCCCGTATGGGTGTCGCTCAAAGTTCTTTCACATTGCAGAACTTCGGCTTTGAGCGGTTTATATCTGTGGGCCACACTCTCTACAAGGCGTCTCCCGGACAGTTCAGATGTAAATTCATACCAGTAGTTTTGTAAGTCGTTTTGAACACACATCACCCGTACTGCCAATAGGCAGTCCCCTGCTACACCGAACTAGCCAAATCCTTAGCGAGCGATACTGAAAATGGACAGGAGAATCGCTAGCACAATGGCTGACGATTCAGACTCTGTCCTATCGGAGCTCGGGATTTCGCCCGTACTGGACAGTTGTAGTGTCCGATCGCTGGAAGGGATTTCCCCGGTCGTGACTACTGAACTGGATGTTTGCGGGGCTGGGACACCCGTGGTAGGGATTTCACCAGCCGTAGACGTACCTGAAAGCACGCATGCGAGGACTACTGCTAATGCCAATCGTCTCATTCCTTCTGTTTCTCCTTTGAGTTGAGGATGCCAATCTACTGGCATAAAATCAGCATAGTGTAAATACATATACCACTATTGACACGGCATCCTGCGCTGTGGCAAAGATCCAGCGCTGGCAAAGCAAGAGCTCTTACACTCACCGGCAAAGGGTTTTCTTTCGTGAAGACAGCCTCACGTAAGCTCAATACTTCCAATCTCAGCGCGAACGATGAAGCTCTGTTCAGGTGTCGAACCGCCTTAGAACAAAAGGACCGAGGGGACTACGAGGGTGCACAGAAGACGATGCGGCCCTATTGGGGTCGCGTGGGAGAACGACCAAATACACGCGGACTTGACCGCTCAGTTACCGCTGAAATTTTGTTTTGTGTAGGTGTTCTGACAAGTTGGATCGGAAGTAAGAATCAGGTCTCCGACACACAAGAAGTCGCCAAAGATCTTCTAACGCAAAGCATTGCTTACTTCGAGTCGAGTAAAGATCTGACGAAGACTGCTGTCGCTCAGTCGGAGATTGCTTACTGCTATTGGCGAGAAGGAGCATTGAACGAGGCGCGATTATGGCTGCACGAAGCGTTGAAGAAGCTAACGTTTGAGGGTGCTCCCAGGGCAAGAGCGATTCTAAAATTAACTACCGTTGAGTGGACCGCAGGACGATTTCGCGAAGCGTTAGAACTACTTGATTTGAATGAATCACTTTTCCGAAAGATTAGCAACCACACCATTAAGGGTGGTTACCATACCGAACTTGCAATCATTCATCGAAATCTCGCCAGTATGGAGAATCGGCTCGAGTATTTTCGACGAGCCATCAGTGAATATAGGGAAGCGGAAAAGCAATTCCGGCTTGCCCACAACCAAGTCTTTCGGGCGGATGTAATTAACAATGTCGGATTCTTACTGTTCAAGTTGGGCCGCTACAAAGAAGCACATAAATATCTTGACGAGGCTCGCCGCCTAACAGTTAGGTTTAAAGACAAGAGTCACACGGCACAAATTGATGAAAGTCGCGCACAGGTATTGATTTCAGAAGGACGGATAACCGAAGCTGAACGCATCGCACGTCGCGCTGTGTCCGTGTTACGAAAGAGTGGACGTTTCTGCTTGCTGGCTGAGGCACTCATAACACAAGGAGTGGCCTTGGCCAGATTAGGCCGATCAGATCATGCTCGTTTTATCTTTCAGCGAGCAATTGAAGCGGCCCACCAGGTTAACGCTTTGAATACCGCCGGCCTCGCATCACTCACATTGCTCGAGGAGGTTCAACACTTAGCACCTGAGATCGTACAAGCCGCGTATCGACAAGCACGCGAGTGGCTCGCACATTCTCAAAGCCCGGACACAAAACTACGACTCGCCGACGTCACTGACAAAGTAGTTGCCAGCATACAAACTGAATTGAAAGCCGATGATGCAACAGAGATTCTATTGACCGGATCAGGCGGACTCCAGGCACAGCTCGAAAAATACGAAGGAGTGATCATCAAGCGCGCGTTGGCACAGGTTGGCGGCAAAGTAACTCACGCTGCTTCCCTCCTCGAACTCAGATACCAGTCGCTGGCATACAAGATCGAACACCAGCATCCCGAATTACTCAATTACCGAACTCCGGTCCGCCGTCGTCAACGCAAAGATCGATCGAAACCAACCGGAAAGTGACTCTATTCATTTCGCAGCGCTACCAGCGGATCTACTTTCGTAGCCCTTCGTGCGGGAACATAGCAGGCAATCAAAGCAACGACCGTCAGGAGAGCTGCCAAAACTCCATAGGTCACCAAATCTGTTGGTCCAACACCGAATAATAGAGTGCGAAGCAAACGCGTTAGTGCAACTGCTCCAAGCAGTCCCACTACGACGCCCGCTACGGTCAGGATCATTCCCTGCTTGAGAACCCAACGCAGAATTGCGCCGCTACTTGCGCCCAATGCAACCCGGATCCCAATCTCACGTGTTCTTTGTGTGACTGAATAAGCGATGACGCCGTAGATACCGACTCCAGCAAGCAGCAATGCGAGGGCTCCAAACAATCCCACTAGTTGCATCGCAAACTTGCGACGACTCACTGATTCAGCGGCTACCTTCGACATCGAGGTTTCACCAAAAACCGGAAGATCTCGATCGACCCCGCGCACCTGTTCGCGTAGTGACTGCCAGATGGTGGAGGACGCAACGTCGGTACGAAGGTATATGGCCATTGCATATGCGGGATTCTGGAAAATCGGATGGTAAAGGTGTGGTTGATCGGACTGATCAAAGCCGTCACTCTTCACGTTTCCGACAATACCCACAACCGTCATCCACGGCGCTTCCGAAGCCGGACCACCTCTTTTTATACGCAGTCCTACGGGATCTCGATTGCTGAAGTAGCGTTCGGCGAGTGCTTCGTCAATTAGAACAACTTGCGCTGCTTTCCGGTCGTCTGAATCGGCGAAAAACCGGCCGCGCTTGAGAGGTGTGCCGATCGTACGAAAGTAATCAGGCGAAACAACGCCAATCTGCGCGGTCGGGATCGCATTGTTAGCTACAGCGTCACCTTCAATCGTGAAACCGCCTGAATTATGTGGACCAACAAGGGGAACAGCATTACCGCTGCTAATCGCAGCATTGTGCACACCCGGAATCGCACTCACTCGTTGCAGCAAATCTTTTATGAACGCAGATCGCTTTAACGGATCTCGGTACGGATCGAGGTCGGGATTGTTTGGAACAGGCAGCCAGACACGAGCAACTAATACGTTGTCAGGATTGAAGCCCGGATTGACGTCAAGCAGCCGGCCGAAGCTCCTGAGGAGTAACCCCGCCGCAATCATCAAGATTAGCGAGAGGGCAAACTCGAACACTACAAGTCCGCTGCGAAAACGATGAGTCGCCGATCCGAATCCCGATCCGTGACTACCATCCTTCAAATTCGAGACGACATCAGGTCGCGATGATTGCAAAGCGGGAACCAGTCCGAAGAGCAAGCCCGTAATAGTCGAAATCAGAAACACAAATCCGAGGACGCTCAGATTGATTCCGATTTCATGTAGTCGAGGAATATCAGCAGGAATAAACTGGACCAACCCTCGTAATGTTAACGCAAGCACAACGAGCGCAAGTGTCCCGCCAATAAACGAGAGCAACAAACTCTCCATCAGAAGCTGAGACACAAGACGGCGACGACTCGCTCCGAGCGCGAGGCGAATAGCCATTTCACGACGACGCGCCGATGATCGTGCGAGCATCAGGTTCGCAAGGTTGACGCACCCGATGAGTAATACCAAACCGACCGCGGCGAGAACCACGTATAGGATAGTTTGTACATTGCCGACCAGTTGTTGATGCGCCGACAACACGCGCACCTTCCAGCCCGATTGTTGCGGATACTCTTTCGGAAATTCCGTGTGCAGGTTGGCAACAAGACCATCCAGTTGTGCCTGCGCCTGGTTTATGTCGACTCCGTCTTTTAGGCGTCCGATTGCACCGGGAAGGATTCGTGCCGCGCGTACAGGAGGACCAAATGGATTCGCTGCGAATCCGGCGGTTGCCCACATGTCGACTTCATTACGCAACGTTTTACCAGGATGACGAAACTCGGGTGGCATCACGCCGATGATCGTGTAGAGATCTGTATCAGCATAAACCTTACGACCAAGGATGTTTCGATCACTGCCATAGAGTCGTTTCCAAAGTCCGTCGCTAATCACGACACCTTCTGCAAAGCCTTTGGCTTGCTGTTCATCAGGACCGAACACACGACCAAGTTGAGCGGTCGCGCCCAGCAACGCGAAGTAATTTGGACTGACAGCCAGCAGTTCGATTCGTTCCGGTCTTTCAGATCCGGTTAGATTGGCGTCGACAGGCCAGACTGCGGATACCTGCTGGAAGACGCCCGAACGCTCTTGCAGATCTTTCAGTTCGTCAACCGACATGCCAACATCTTCAATCTGGCGTCCGGTCAAATCGTCGCGAATGATTACAATCTGTTCTGGTTTTGAAAACGGAAGTGGCCGAAGAACTACAGCGTTAACGACACTAAAAATCGCGGTATTGGCGCCAATGCCAAACGCGAGTGTCAGCACCGCAACAAGGGTAAAACCTGCGTTATTACGCAACATGCGAGCTGCATAGCGGAGATCATGAAGAAGATTATTCATTTTTTCGTCCTCAAGCACCGATTCCGATTACAGGGAGATGGTCTTTAGGTATGGGTATTTTAGTTCGACGAACACGAAGCCTTAAGCGGGGAGCAACGCAGGAAGGATTCAGATCCGTTCAAGGTCTACTTTCTGTACGTCGAGTTTTCGTTTACGTTTTTCTGGCGCAATTAGTTTCGCACGAAGCCGCTATGTAGGATGCCTCACGGGGGAGTCCCGTGAGGCATGATCGCGTTGCCGGGGTTGCGGTGAGGCTTGACGATTAAGTGGAGGGTGGTAGCGGCGGGATGTGGGGTTTACTGGCTCGGTCTTTCAATAAATATTTTCTCGGGCTTGCCATCTGGACCCACGGTTCCTCTAAGTTCGATTCTTTCTCTTTTCTCTTGTTTCTCCGGCTTTTCATCGGATCTTGCTCTGCGATCCGTGCATGACCGGTCTTGTTCTCTTTTTGTCGCTTGAGTAGGGGTTGATACTGTCAAACTTAGAACCATCGCGAGCACTGACAGAATCACCAATCCTTTTCGTTGCTTTGCCATAATTTTTCTCCTTTTCAGTCTGCAATCTGGCCCATCGAGCTTCGCTCGTATTTCACCCTGCGGCATCTCTCCAATGAGGGTTCACATCTCATCAACCCTCTGACTCTTACTTACCGACTTTTAAGGGCAAAAATATTTTGGGCGGGCACGTAAAAATGGGTGTCAAACCCGGTAAGTAATATTCAGCAGACACAAGGATGTGCGGCCTTACCCATAGCTAAATTGGGAGCGTGTTATGGAAGTCCCTGTTGTTGAAATCAAAGAGATTTTTGAAGGCCTCTCCAGAGATCAATGGGCGAACATTGACAAGCGGCTCAGACTCTTCTACGCCCGTTACTACGAGGATGAGTGCCGGCTAAACTGCGAGGAATTGATCCAAAGCGCTAAGTTAGGTCTTCTAAAGGGTAAAAGACATTGGGATCCTGAAAAAGCCAGTTTGGTTACGTGCCTCAGCGCAATAATGAGGAGCATTGCAAGTCACATTCTGAAAAAGGAGAATCGGCATTTCGATTGCCCCCTTGAAGAAACCGCCGAGACGGAGTTTTCGAGGAAGGATTTCCTCCCTACTTACCTGGAAGTCTGCGATGAACTCCGGCATCTGACCAGTGGGAATCCCATCCTCAGTCGAATAGTTGAGCTCTATATTGAAGACTCGACCAGGAAACCGCTCGATATGCTGGAACTAATGCCCGATGTCTCAATGAACGAGATACGCAAGGCATTTCGGTGGCTCAATGATCTAACCCATAGACTGAAGAAGGAGCGAAAAAATGGCCCGGAATCGTAAGCAAGCAATTAGGAAAAGGGCTATGTTGGAGTTAGAGAACTTGTCTATGTCCCTGGACATCGATTTGGAAATCACCGCTAACATGACGATCGCCGAGATCGATGACGAACTGCGTGAAATGGGCATCGATCCGGAGCAATTATCACCGGTAGGTTTCGATCACAGGCACGCTGAAAAGTCCGCGGCCCCGTCGCCGGCTTACGCTTATGTCTCTGATGAATTGCTCACGCAGGAAAGAGCCCCCGACGAAGTAAAACTTCTGATCCATCAAATCAGATATCTGAGCCGGCACCAGCGCTACGAAGAAGCTTTGAAACTCGCCGAACGGACTACGGCGCTCGCGCCTGATTACTGGCGGGCGTGGATCACCTACGGCGGCGTGCTGGTGGTCCTGGGTCACGTGGATGAGGGTGAGGCGGCCTTCGTCCGTACGCGCGAACAGTTCTCTAACGATCCCAAGGCTGTCGGCGCCGCGATCCATGCCTGTGCGTGTGTGAAAGAAATCAGATGTAAATTGAACCCATCAAGAGAAGATCTTCTGGAGGTTACACGTTTGTATGAAGAAGCGCTGAAGTTTGACGATTCGCGCGCTAACACTCGCGCCTGCCTGATCATTAATTCTGTGTTGTCGGGTCAAATCAGCAAGAGCGAGCAAGTATTTAGCTCCTCGCTTCAGTGCGAAGGTTTCTTCGACGCTATGTTACTTGAACTTCGAGAGCGCGGAGCCAGGGAATATGCGGCGAAGATGTACAAGGTTATGCAGGCTCTCCCGATTTGGTTTAGAGACCTGTTGTACGGTAATGGCCACGGCTTTGAAATCACAGATATCAGCGCCGCTTGCTGAGTTCGAATTACCGAAGAGACAAAGGAGAATTTCCATGAAATCGAAAAAGATTTTTAAGTTGTTCTGGTTAATCGCAATCGTCCTCGCATACGTCTTAGTGAGCCACGCAGGGAACACTGTAAGTTCAGATACACGTTCGCACTTCCCTTCCTGGTCTAGTCCGGTGAAATGTGAAGGCATTGAATTGGCTCGGAATGGGATCCAAATTGGCGAGGCCTGAGACTCAGCGCTCAAAAACTAGAACTCGATTACGACACCGGCAGACGGCAGGAAGGGTAGTACACGATCGAGTTGGCCAAAGACGCGGCCGGTATTGAAATCGAAGTCATCAAAGCCTGCATAACGCAGGTTGTTGCGATTCAGCAGATTCAACACTTCGCCCGTGGCTGTTAGTTTCCAGCGTTTGAAGAGAAACGCTTTACTGACACGAACGTCCAACCGCGCGTAGTCAGGTACACGTAATTCGTTGCGCCGGTCGGACAGAAAAAGGTTGTCGCCCACTTGCCTGAAGAATCCGGGAATCGGTGGTCCACTACCATAACGAAAGACACTGCTCAGATTCCATGTGTCAGTGAAACGATAACTCGCATAGGCGTGAAAAAGATGTCGTTGCTCGTTATCGGCAACAAACGACAAACCGGTTTGCGAGTCAGTAAGTTTGGTTTGCACGTACGAATATGAGATCCAACCGGCCAGCTTGTTTGCACTGCGTCGTTGCACGGTCAGTTCAAATCCACGCGCGTGGCCGTCTAAAGAATTGCTGAATTGACCCTGGGCAAACGTAAAGAAACCTCCTTCCAACCGCGGCTCAGAAAGACTGAAGAAGAGGTCTGTGTCCTCGCGATCAAAAACCTCAACACTCACGCGCACGCGATCGCCAACCAACGCTTCGATACCGCCACTCACATTCGTCGCACGCTCGGCATGCAGAGTCCTCCACCCCAGCCGGCCAAAGACCTGTTCAAAGTCCGGGAACTGATAATAGCGCCCCGCCATCGCATGTACTCGCCAATGATCATTTATGGACCAGGTCAGGGACGCTCGTGGCGAGCTCAACGTTTGTGACGTTACCTCGCTGTGTTCCACGCGCAATCCACCAGTGAGTTGGAGACGCAGGCGTTCATTCTTCCACGTATCCTGAGCGTAATACGCCTGCTCAGTTCCGTTTTGGTCAAAGCTACCGAAGTCAAACGGAACATTTGCAAAAAAGAAGCGCTGGCTGAAACTGTCGACATTTAGCCGTTTAATGTAAAGACCTGCTTCGAGACGATTCGAACGAGGCAGTTGAAAACTCACGTCTGAACGGATACCAAACTGAGATCGATCGCCGTCGTTAAGGATCAGTTCATCACGATTCACATTCTGGAAGTTGGTCTTGAGGGCAAAGAAGCGTGTTTGC
>DATEIS010000036.1:0-2847 GCA_035278765.1 Pyrinomonadaceae bacterium
GCTAACTCTTTCATCAGTACCTTGCAGATCCTGCGGGACCTTTTCGGGCATTACAACGAGCGGCGTGTGGCCGTCATATTTGGAATGCTCGCGCAAGCGACGTCCAATGGTTAAAGCTTCTTCGGGCAGTTTGCCTAAAAGATTGATTAGAACCAGGTCGGCGTGGATATAGCTGGTCCCGCTCGTCCACTCAAGTGCGTCTTCCAAGTCGGCTGACACAAGCACGCGGTAGCCAAGTTCCCGCAAACTCTTCGTCAGAGAGCGGCGAGCGTTGTTGTCTTCTTCAACAAAAAAGATAGTAGGGATGGAGTTGGTAGTTTCATGCATCAGGTCTCCTTATGTTCGGTCTCGCGTAGAGCAGCAGACGGCACAAGGAGAAGTTCATGAAGCTCTTCCCGATGTCGAAAGATGGATTCTAAAAGATCAGGCCTGATAGTTTAGCATATGTGAGGCCGAAGATGTACCGGAACGGACAATCTCTGTGCGATGGATTGAATTAGAATTTGATTTCTGCTGATCTTGTTTCTGCTCGCCTTAATTGACTTGAAAAGTAGATGATGTCTACTTGGACAAATCAGCATACAGATCATCGTACTCCTGTTTGATAACCGGATAGCACTCACAAGCTATTGCTTCCAACCCTTTGCGATCAACGACTTGAATATAGCCGCGCCGATAGGCAATTGCTCCGCTATCCCTAAAACTGCTTGCAGCAACGCTAACGCCAGCGCGACGCACTCCCAATGTAAGTGCCATTAGATCGTGAGTCAGACGGAGTTCATCGCCGACATAATCGTTCATCGTCAGCAGCCAGCGGGCCAATTGCTGCTCCAAGCTATGCAATTTATTGCAGGCGCCGGTACGTCCTGTCATAGCGAGCAACATTCGCGTATAACGTGTCAGCTTTTTCAACAGCGCAGTACGTTCGCTATTCAGTTCTGCTTTAAGCGCGCTCGCTGTTAGTCGCAGGGCATTCCCCCCGATATGTACCACGACTCGATCCGGCGTTGTTTCTGCACCGAGAGCGACGCGTAATCCCACCAAGCCTTCCTTACCGACAGGGCCGACCTCAATAGTGCGACCGTCTTCCATCATTGCGAGCATGGAAAACACTGCCGTTTCAGGAAAATAAACGTGGTTAATAGGGTCTTGCGCCTCATAGACAAGTTGCCCTATCGGCAGTGAGACACGCTCCAACTGAGAAAAGAAGTATCGATATTCAGTTTTATCTAAATTGGCAAGTATATGATTTTCGGTCGAGTGCGAAGGTTGAGACGGGGGGATCATGGCTTAACTTCCTTTCGGTTAGTCCACACTGCGACCCGTACGACGGTCATCTTAGCATGGAGCATTGGCCGATACATCGGTCTGAATAAGCCTGAGCCCCCGCCAGTGTGCGTTACCGTATATACACAGCCTAGTAAACTTGCCTCCTAGAAACCTGTCGAAGTAGTTCAATCTGATTTCCCTGTTTCTATGACAGCCGCACGTACCCCTAAAGGCCGTATCCTCTGCACTGAGGATGATCCCGACTCTCGTGAGCTAATTGTCTGTATCCTCGAAACTGCCGACTATCACGTTACAATTACCGCCGATTCTGCGGAGGCGCTCTCACTAGCCCAGCACGAGCAATTTGATCTCATTCTTGTTGATAACTGGATGCCTGGACTCTCGGGGGAGGAATTAACCACCGAGATAAGAAAATTCGATAAGAACACTCCCATCCTTTTCTACTCAGGCGCGGCCTACGAAACTGACAAGCAAAAGGCACACGACGCTGGCGCTCAGGGCTATCTTACAAAGCCGTTGGGCATCGCGGACCTGGTTGACGAAGTAGCTAAGCTAATCGGCGGAGGGGAAAATCGCTTTCCGGTTGCTATTGATCTGCCTTAGCCGTTCCTATTTTCACTGGCAGAATATTTCTTTATTTTGACGGAGTGCTACTCAGGTCACGGCAGAGTTTATTGATGATATCAGCCCTTTGCCTCCCCACACTGGACAATCTTCGCAACTTTTTCTTGACGCCAACCGCAGAAGTGCTCAGTTTCTTCCAACAGTTGCGAGAAGCCCCGTAATCTGCCACTCACTCAGAGTCGCGAGCATTGGCGCGTAAGCGCCTAAGAGCCGCAACGAGTAACCGCGATAGCCCACAGTGGACAATCTTCGCAACTTTCCTTTGATACCAACTAATCGGCATGATCTCGGAAAGTGTATGATTATAAGTTAGGTATCACTTATGGACGCCGAAAGCGAAGAGATCAAGGAAGTCTACGCGCGATTTGGTTTGGCCCTCTATTGTGCCCAGGTTCTGGAGCACGGTATCGTTAACGCGCTCGTTGTCGTTGACTTAATCCCATCCCGACGCCATCTTGGCCGCTCAAAAGCGGAATGGGAAGCAGCAGTGGACGCATTCATGGGATTTCATTTCGACCACACGATGGGAAAACTCATGTACGACTTGCGTTCGGTATCGCAGATTCCCACTGATTTGGATGATTTGCTTAAACGCGCGTTGAGAAAAAGAAACTGGCTCGCTCATGAATTTTTTCGCGAACGCGCTACGGAGTTCTTGACCTCAACTGGGCGGGACCAAATGCTCACCGAGGTCGATGAGTGTCGCGATCTCTTCAAAGCCGCCGACGAAGCTCTTGAGAACATTGTCAAACCAATCCGTTCAGTAGCAGGAATCACCGACGAAATCCTTGAACGCGAGTATCAGGCTATGCTGGCCAATCTATAACTAGCCCAGCACTGTTTTGCGTTTCTCAGGATCTCACGCCAAGCTCACGCAGTTTTTGCCAGAAAACATTGCGCTCCTTTTCACGGGCTAAACCAGCCATACATTAC
>DATEIS010000037.1:0-3809 GCA_035278765.1 Pyrinomonadaceae bacterium
CAATACATTCCGCAGCGTCCAATACATTCCGCAGCGTCCAATACATTCCGCGGCGTCCAGTACGTTCCGCGGCGTCCAGTACGTTCCGCGGCGTCCAGTACGTTCCGCAGGGTCAGGAATCCTTGCCCCTTCGAGCCGCAGGGGTTATCCTTGCGGTGCGGTTTGGCTTTCTCTCCCTTAGATTGCTCAAAAACTACGAGCATCCTATCTCCCGACAACGCATCAAAGTGGGTTCGGCGCGCCGGAGCACGACTATGAGAAAGTTCTTCGTTTATCTATCGCTCCTCTCCATGCTTTTGACGAGCTTTAGCCTCGGCTTTGGCCAGGGACGCCCGAGACGAGTCGGAACGTCAAGCGCTCCGCAAACGGCTGAGCCGTCCGCACCCGCACCAAGCAGACCACCGGTTTTAGGTGGCGCTAACAACCCCAGTAATCGTCCGCCCCAAACACAAGAGGATCAAACGCCCGCAGGCCCGGAAGAAGTCGATGCCGGCGACATCATTCGCGTCAGCACAACGCTCATCACGATTCCCGTCAGCGTGATGGATCGCGATGGCCGCTATGTACCAAACCTGCAAAAGGAAGAGTTTCGTATTTGGGAAGACGGCGTGGAACAGGAAGTCGCATTCTTCCAGTCAGTCGATAAACCATTTTCAGTCGTGTTGATGCTCGATACGAGCCCGTCCACCCAGTTTCGCCTCGAAGATATTCAGGACGCCGCGATCAGTTTCGTTAATCAACTCCGCAGCGACGATAAAGTGATGGTCGTCTCTTTCAACGACGACATCAAGATACTGAGCGAGTTCACCACCGATCGAAACAAACTTCAACGAGCCATTCAACGATCAAAGACTGACGACGGTACGCGTCTCTACGATGCGGTCGACATGGTCATCAATCAGCAGTTGAGTCGGGTTCAGGGACGAAAGGCGATCGTACTCTTCACTGACGGTGTTGATACCACGAGCCGTCGCGCCAGCTACGACAGCAACATCATGGACGCGCAGGAACTGGACGCGTTGATATACCCGGTTCAGTACAACACTGCGTCGGACATGAATGTGATAGTTAATCAGCCGATGCCTCAGATTGATATCTTCGGACAGATTCTCGGAGGCATATTCGGCGGTGGACGTCGCAGAAATAATCGTCGTGGCGGTGGAGGCGGTGGCGGTTATCCGGGCGGTGGCGGTTATCCACCCAGTGGTCCAAGAGGCGATTACGAGTTCGCCAATCGCTATCTGATGGAACTCGCAAACGCCACCGGTGGACGCGAATACCAGGCTGATTCGCTGGAAAACATGTCGTCTGCGTTCGCTAACGTTGCTGAAGAACTGCGACGCCAGTACAGCATCGGCTACTATCCGAAACGCCCACCTCAACAAGGACAACGGCGGCAGATCAGAGTGCGCGCGCGTCAACCAAATCTCGCAGTGCGTGCTCGTGACAGCTACATCTTCAACCCGTCGGGAGCGCCCGCGATTTCCGACAACTCCACGCGTTCCAATGCGCCGGTACTGAAAAACTGAACGATCTCAGGATGTATAAGATGAATCCTGTAAATCTTGAGACATCTTGTTAATCCTGTGAATCAAGATCGGTAACTTCACCACCAGCACCGCGCCACCCGCATCACGATTCGCCGCCGAAACTGTTCCACCATGCAACTCAACAAGGTGTCGCACGATCGCCAGCCCTAATCCGAGGCCACCATGCTTTCGCGTACTTGAACCGTCTGCCTGACTAAACCTCTCGAATATTCGCGGCAGAAATTCCGGCGGTATACCCGGTCCGGAATCTTCAATCCTGATCTCGGCCTGGGAGCCTTCCCGCTCGAGGTAAACATCGACTGTTCCACCGGCAGGTGTAAACTTCACCGCATTTGCCAACAGGTTCCAAAACACCTGCTGCAATCGTTCGTCGTCAGCTCTAACGAATGCATCGGGCGCAGTAATGTGCGTTCCGATCTTGATCTCCTTGGCTTCCGCCGCCGGTTGAATCGCATCGATAGCGGCATGAATAGTCAGGAGCAGGTCGACCGGCTGCGTGCTGATCCGCAGCTTTCCACTAACGATCCGCGACACGTCGAGCAAGTCTTCGATAATCTGTCGTTGTGCTGCTGCATTGCGTTCGATCACTTCAACCGCATGTGTAACGCCGGCTTCGTCGAGCTGCCCCGATTGCAGTAACCGCGACCATCCGACTACGGCATTCAGTGGCGTTCTCAGTTCGTGTGAAACAGTCGCCAGAAACTCTTCCTTCAACCGGCTTGCTTCTTCGGCCTGTTGCCGTGCGTGACTCTCTCGCTCAAGCAGTTCGGCACGTTCAATCTCCGCGTGAACGGCCGCAGTGATGTCCATCGTCACCCCACGCATTCCGACTGGTTCATTCCCATCGCAAACGACGATCGACTGCGCTTCAACCCAGACCTCACGCCCGTTTTTGTGCAGCCAGCGAAACCTGCTCGAGCCGCCTTTACCAGATGCGAAGATCGCTGCCGCTTCAGCCGCCGCTCGGTCTTTGTCGTCCGGATGAACAATTGATAACCAGAAGTTTGGCGTCGACAACCATTCTTCCCTGCTGTAGCCGAGCATCGTCTCAACGTGATTGCTGACGAAGTCGATGCGTTGATTAACGGCGTCCGGTTTTCCCCATGCTTCCCAAACGACACCCGGAACATGTTCGACGATGTCTTCAATGCGGCGACGGTGAAGTTCGAGCTCTGAGCCGAGTTTCCACTTTTCCGCTTCTGCTCTGCGTCTTTCAGTTGTCACTGCCGCCACCAGCAACGTCATCAATGAGCTCGTGCCAACAAATGAGATCAGCAGCAACAGCGTAACGTTGTCGCTCGATTGCACAAACGGACCGTAGTTATGCCTGGCTCCCCAAACCGCGAGCCCTGCCATCAGCACGATGGCACTCGTCACGATTCTCTGATCGAATCTCAAAGCCGCCCACAGCAAACAAGGTAGACATAGATAGGAGAGTGGATACGTTTTGACCGGGCCTGGAAACCAACCCGCGAAGACAATCAACACCACAATCAAGAGCAACACAAACAGACTTGCGATCTCAGGAATATCCTTCCGATCGATCTTTCGTGACGTGCTCCACGAAAGTAGTAACGGCGAAACGATCAGCGCGCCAAAACCGTCGCCCATCCACCACGTCAACCATAGAGTCAAAATTCCAGCCCACTGTTTCGGATCGCCAAGACAGACACTTAAACTTCCGATCGTCGCGCTAACGAGCGGCGCGAGCACGGCAGCGTAAACAACGAACGTCAACACGTCACCGACGGAGTCAAAAGACTTCCGCCAACCTTTCGATCTGCCCAGCAGGTACCAGGCAACAACCGCCTCGAGCGTATTTCCGATCGCGATTCCGAGTGTCGAGGGAAGAGGAATGCTGGTCAGAAGATTTGCAGCAAGTGCGCCGAGAAAAACACCCGGCCAAACACGCAGACCGAAGATCAGCAGTGAAGCGATCGCAATTCCTGTCGGCGGCCAAACAGGTGTGACGTTCTCATGAACGGAGGCGAGCGAAAGACCGAGTTCGGCGCCCGCAAAATACACAATTGCGATTAGTAAACTGAGGCCAATCGAGGGGGCGTGGCTACGTCTCATTGTGCACAGCTCTGGGCGGATCGAATGGTCAGAGTCTACGTCCGGTATTGGCGGGAAGCAATGAAAAGCTTTGCCTTAAACCTCAGGATTCGTGCTTGGAAGAGGTCAGTACCGTAACGCGGTAGCGTCGGGTAAGAGTGCAAGAACTCAACGGGTATTGAAGCACAACATCGACCCGACGCT
>DATEIS010000038.1:0-13116 GCA_035278765.1 Pyrinomonadaceae bacterium
ACCTTTCACCAATACTGGATGAAGGTGAACAAGGAGGCCATTCAGCAATACCTCGATTTTCGCGATAAACACAATGTGCCTGTTTGGATGGGAGAGTCAGGCGAAAACACTGACGAGTGGATCGCGTCCTATAGGACGTTGTTGGAACAACACCACATCGGCTGGTACTTCTGGCCTTACAAGAAGCTCGATGCGACTTCGTGTGTTGCGTCGATAAATCCACCTGAAGATTGGGCAGCGATTGTAGCTTTTGCAAACGGCCCGCGCACTACGTTCGAGGAGATAAGGAAGAACCGGCCGCCAAAGGAGAAGGCACTAAAGGCACTGAGCGATTATCTAGAGCGCATAAAATTCGCGAACTGCCGGATCAACACTGGATACCTAAAAGCGCTTGGCTTGAAGGCTGCTTCAGACCCAGCCAGTCAGAATTGAATCGTGTTCTACTCTCACAAGTCTGCTCACTTTCGAAAACCCTTTTAACTCCTTAACCGGTGGTCGGGAGCGGGCCCCCACGTTGGCTTGATAAGTGTCTTTCGATCCACGTTGGGCGACCCATAACGTTGAGAGTCCGGCGTTCTAGTGAGCGTAGAGAAGAGGTGCAACCTCAGCCACAGATCTCAATGTTAGCGCATCAACGCCAATGGCGTTGATATGACAATCTTGGAGAGAACTCCGAAAAGCTTGTCTCATAGATGTGCAGAAATTCGGCGCCCCGTTCGACTTTAGCGAATTCCAGGGACCACTCATTTAACATCCTTGCCGCAGCAAGGCTTCCAACTGCCCAGGGGCTAAAAAGAAAGATGACATTATTGCCGGCCTTCGCAGCAGTCTTATATATTAAGAAGCTAAGCAAATCTTTCTTGACTTCAACCTGAGATCCGTCGACGCTGTAGTTGTTGGTTTCACCTTCAATGTATCTAATTTGGCGGTGTCCAAATTGCTTGATTAAACTGATCGCCTGCAGGCTTCCGCCGATCGAAATGTAGTTTGTAGTCGCGGTGTGCTGGATCTCTTGCGAGAGGTTGTCGGCGTCGTCGCTAAGCACCAGATCTATATTCTCTGTTTTGCCATAACGAGAAAGTAGCGCATATATGTTGGCGAAACTATTAGCAGTCTCTATGAGGAGCGCTGATGTCACGCCCTGGGATTGCGAGACGTGAGTTCTCGCGATGATGTAGGTCTTAGTCGCATTATTGAGATAACCTCCAAAGAATCCGGCGACATCGAATAGTTGCCGAAGTTGGCGAGAAGAATCGTCCGACCATGTTCCTTTTAATGCTTTGCAAAGTTTCCTCCACTCCTCTTCATTGCTTTGATCTCTTTCCAAGTCGCACCAGACGATCGACGAAAGCAGGTCTGGGACACCCGCCTTATCGAGGACTATTGGTATGGCCTTTTGTCTTAACAGCCCGGGATCATTTGATCGCGCAGTTTCTAATTCCTCTCTGCACCATTCTGATTGAAGGAACGCTTCGGAACAAACAAATATTACGTGGCGTGAGTCACGTATGAAGTCAAAGATGCTTCGTATAAGACGCTGGCCTGGAAGAAAGTCAGCGTGATCTATCGCAACCGTGAGTCCCCATGACTTAACGACAGGGACCAGGTAGTCTCTCACCCAGTCCTTATCCTTGTGGCTGTAACTAACAAAAACGTCGTACATAAAGTTGGCTCGCCACTAGTGGTCGCTGCGGCTGGTGACTAGCGGTTCTGTAGAAAATGGCCGGTCCAGGGTGGGCCAACAATCGCTTTGTAGCATAGCGCCCTGGGTAGGACCAGTATCAATATAAAGGAAATATAGGTGTCCAAACGCATGTTTGTGGGTCCTGTATTTTATTTTATCGCTCGAAATATTTTTGACCGTGTGTGTCGGAAGTAATTCCGGTTTTTTTTGACAAGAAGCGTTTACACTTAGTATGCTCTCCTCAACCGTAATCTCCCCAACCGATCTCCCATCATCGACGGTTTTTGCGTGCGCCAAGCAACGCATCGTTAGACGCTTTTCTCAGAATCGAAGCGACATACGCGTCTGGTTTCATAGTCCGAACCACTCTCATTCACTATCGCTGCCTTGATCCCCCCGATCATCACGCAGTAGCGGTGACCTAACCTCAGAAAGGAACTCACACATGAAAAAGATTAAGGAATACTTCGTCGGCTTGAGCCTGATTGCGCTCTTGTTATTTCCCGCCGCAATCTCAGCTCAATCCACCACACTTCCGCCGCAACCTTCACAGATGAAGTTTCGGAAGGTACCAAACGCAATCTCCAACAGCTACATTGTGGTCCTCAATGACGCCGCTGTTTCCCAAACATCAACAGTGAATGCACGTCGATCTCAGGTGAGTGCTATTGCCAACAGCTTTGCGCAACAGCATGGCGGCAGAGTCGGATTCGTTTATGAAACTGCGCTGGTCGGATTCTCGATTGAACTGCCCAATGAGACAGCAGCCATCGCGATTAGTCGCAGTCCACGCGTCAAATTCGTTGAAGAGGATTCTCTTGGAACGATCGTAGATACCCAACTCAATCCGCCCTGGGGATTGGACCGTATCGATCAAGAGTCAACAATCCTAAACGGTCAATATGTGTTCAATGCCACCGGGTCGGGCGTCACGGCTTACGTTATCGACACCGGCATTCGTTCAACCCACCTCGAATTCGGCGGACGCGCCTCGATAGCTGCCGATTTTGTCGGTTCAGAATTCTGCAACTCACCAGGCAATAACGACTGTAACAGCCATGGCACCCATGTCGCCGGTACTATCGGTGGAGCTACGTTCGGTGTTGCTAAAGGCGTGACGATTCGCTCCATCAAGGTTTGTAACTCGGGGGGCAGTTGCGCTGTGAGCGCAACAGTAAACGGCATAAACTTCGCCACGAACGAGCATAACAGCACCGGCAATCGCGCGGTAGCAAACATAAGCCTTCGCTTCGGAGCAACTCAGTCTTTAGACGATGCCGTTCGAAACTCACTCAACGCCGGTGTCACTTATGCAATAGCGGCGGGAAACGACAGTGCCAATGCCGCTTCCTTCTCGCCACAACGCGTCTCGGAAGCATTAATTGTCGGCGCCAGTGACATCAATAACAACCATGCCTCGTTCTCCAATTTCGGATCATTACTGGATCTGTATGCGCCGGGTGTAGACGTTTTATCGGCGACCAACTCGAGCAACACGTCGTCGGCCTTTTTCTCCGGGACGTCGATGGCTGCTCCTCATGTCGCCGGAGCCGTCGCGCTCTACTTGCAAGGACGCACGCCGATGACAGGCTGTAGCGCTCATCCAAAGCAGGCACCGTCGACTACAACGGGGTCGGCGATATCCACCTGTCCGGAT
This sequence comes from Pyrinomonadaceae bacterium, assembly GCA_035278765.1. GTDB lineage: Bacteria > Acidobacteriota > Blastocatellia > Pyrinomonadales > Pyrinomonadaceae > PSRF01. Next base: position 3,342 of record DATEIS010000038.1, read on the forward strand.
AGAGTCAATCAGTTCATTGTCAGTAACGCGACGAGAGATCAACTTATCGGAGTTCCTTCAGGCACAAACAACCGGCTGCTCTTCACAGGTTCACTGCCAACGGCAGTGAACCCAATGGACAATAATCGGTTCTTTGTCTGGGAGCAGTACGTAGACTTTCTCAATCGCGAACCGGATTCAGGTGGCTTCAGTAATTGGATCGCCGTGCTGAACGCGTGTCCCCCCAGCGATTGGCCGTGCCTCAACGCCGCCCGGGTCCATGCCGTGCGAGGATTTATAGAGTCAGGCGAGTTCAAAGCGGACAAACCGGCACTCTTAAATCCTACTTCGACTGAGGAATACAATGGCGCATATGTGACCTGGCTTTATCGGTCCCTCTTGCGAAGAGAGCCGGACGCGGACGGATTTGCGACCTGGTTCAACTTTTTGAATAGCACCGGCGACTATTCCCACGTGGTCCATGGCTTCATCAACTCACACGAATACCGACGCAGGTTCGGCCCGCACCCATGAGCATTTTCGGCGCCCCGGAGGACAGAATCGTGTTCGCAGTGGCGTGAAAAGCAAGTTGCGAAGATTGTCCACTGTGTCGAGCGATGACCTTAAGAAGGCCGCTGGAATTAGCTCCGGCGGCCTTTCTCTTTGCCAGGTTGTGTTCCAAATCGCAAGGACATCAAACGGTTGACCATAGTCTTCTGCGATGCCGGCGAGAATAAAATAAACGTTCTTTCCTCACGTGATAAAACTCATTTCTTAGTCACTTACAAGCGAGCGTGGAAATTGTCGGCTCGGCACTCATCAATTGAAATGCAAAACTCATCCGCAACAGCAACCAGCCAATCGAGCGTCTTCAAAGTAAACAAAGCGGCACGAACGGGAGAATCCAGGCATGCTCGGCCGCTCTGTCCTAGTGGGGCGGGGTGAGAAATTGCAAAGAATCGTCAATCACTTCCGAACAGCCTGTAATTCCGGATAATTTTTGTCTGTTGGGCCACCTTCATCGCGCCATGTAGTTTCAATCGCGTTATCTTTGAGTACCATGAAGTATTAATTAATGATTGGTTTGTCCCACGTAGCGGATGGAATTTAATGAATTGCCGTTAGACTTCTGGCGGTGAACGGCGGCGATACCACCATTGCTACTGATTTGGCTCCCAGAGTAAACAACACAAGCGTTTTCTTCATATCTCTTCCACTCGTTTACAACAGTTGCCGGTAAGGCATCTGATGCTATACGCGACGTTTGCGTTAAAAAACTATCCCACCACGCGGATGTTGTTGTAGTCTTCCACCGCGACACATCCTTGGTTCTCACCAAGATTTCGCCAGGCACTCTCCAAAGAGCTCGGACTTATGACTCAATCTCACGGCATTACTGAGTTGCTTATTCAATGGAGTGATGGTGATGAGAGGGCATTAGATCAGCTAATGCCGCTTGTTGAAAGAGAGTTGCGACGCCTGGCCAGAAATTTCATGCGCAAGGAAAATCCGGGTCATACCCTTCAAGCAACAGATCTTGTAAACGAGACATACCTAAAGCTTGTTGATCAAAAGCGCGCACAGTGGCAGAACCGAGCTCATTTTTTCGCGATAGCGGCTCAAATAATGCGACGCATTCTTCTTGACTACGCTAAGAAACGGAATCGCGCAAAACGCGGCGGTCAGATGCGACAAGTTTCAATATCGGATCGACTGGGATTCTCTAACCAGAAGTCAGAAGAACTGATTGCCTTGGATGAGGCGTTGGTTAGGCTGTCGGCCGTTGATCCATTGATGAGCAAAATTACAGAACTCCGTTATTTTGGTGGACTCGGCGTGGAAGAGACTGCAGAGGTGTTGGGGATCGCTCCGATCACTGTTATGCGACGCTGGAAGTTGGCGCGAGCCTGGCTTCGTCGCGAGATAAGTAGCGGATCCCCATCTTAGTGCGTTAGGCGATCTCAATCGGAGATAGCCTTTGCCTCGATTAGTCGCGTAATGAAGCAGATAGATAGCCAGGAAGCTGTTAGCACCCTATGGAAACCGAGCGCTGGCATCAAATTGAGAAGCTGTTTTATTCCGCCTTGGAAATCGAGATGTCGGAGAGGGAGGAGTTTCTTAAAATCGCATGTGAAGGAGACGCGGAACTCTTCCAGGAAGTGCAATCCTTGCTTGTGGCCCATGAACAACCTGGCAGCTTCATGGGGAATTCGGCATTCGGGCTTGGCATGCAAATGCTAAAGGATGAACAGAATGAACTGCAAAGGAGCACGCTGGGCCATTACAAGATAATTGAGCGGATTGGAAGTGGCGGCATGGGAGAAGTATTTCTCGCTGAAGATTCTCGGCTCTGCAGAAGAGTGGCGATCAAACTGTTGCCGCGTTCGTTTCTTGAAGATCCAACCCGGATTTACCGGTTTCAGCAGGAGGCGCGCGCCGCCTCATCCATCTCCCATCCAAACATAGCGCATATCTACGATATAGGTGTTGATGCTGGATACCATTTTACCTCAATGGAATTTATTGATGGGATTACCCTGCGACGGCTAATGGACCGACGGAGATTAGAGTTGCAAGACGCGGTGAATATAGCGCTGCAAGTGGGCTCTGCCCTCGTTGCTGCTCACACATCTGGCATCATTCACCGCGACATTAAGCCCGAGAACATAATGATCCATAAAGATGGCCGTATCAAAGTACTTGATTTTGGACTCGCGAAGTTAACTGACCGAATGCGTGATCAATGGAAATCCACCGCCATAATAGATGCTGTTGAAACTCAGCCGGGGATGGTGATGGGGTCACCTGCTTACATGTCTCCGGAGCAGGCACGAGGACTCGAGGTGGATGCAAGGACCGACATATGGAGTCTCGGCATAGTGCTGTATGAAATGGTGACCGGCTGGACTCCTTTTCATGGCTCGACAAATATGGACGTGCTTGCCGGTGTTTTGAAAGAGGAGCCGACCCCGATCATTGAACATATCGACAATGCCCCGCCCGGTCTGGAAAAAGTTCTTAAGAAGATGCTCAGCAAGGACAAAGATGAGCGCTATCTCTCTAGTTCTGACATGATCACCGATCTGAAGAACTTAGCGCGAAGTTTGCAATTAAATTCAGATACCATCCTTGATTACGAAACGAGAGTTCCTCTAAGGTCAAACATCCGGCACCACAAACAGCGAACGATCGGATTTCTGAAGGCAGGGATTTCATTAATAGTAGTCACACCTATACGAAACGCCAGGAGAAAAACGGGCATCGAACGAATTCTCGCATTACGATACGTGTTTGCTTTGTTCGTAGCGACCATCACTCTCGGTCTAGTGGTCACGTGGTCAACCAATCGTTTAAGCCGCTCGTCAATTTATAAGCCGAGCCCAGCCGCACTCGCGGCATACGAAAAAGGCGTTAACGCGGTTTTTGCCAATGATCTATATAAGGCACAGGAGGCGTTTAAGCGCGCGATTCAATTAGACAACCGATTTGTTTTGGCTCAAGTGAGGTTGGCGAACGTGCTGAAAGATCTGGAGCAGCCTTCAGCTTCAATAAAAGTACTCGTGACGAACATAGAAACTCTTATTGGAAATGACAATTCTCTGTCTCTTGACGAAATTGACGGACTATATTTCAGCGCCCTCGCCCAAACTCTAAATGGAGACCACCATGCAGCGGAGACCTTTTCCAAAATTTCGCACCTCACACCCAACAGCCCTGAAATCTATCTCGATCTTGGCCTTGCTTATGAACGCAATGGAGATCTGGAGAGGGCGATTTCAAGTTATCGAACGGCCGTAACGCTTGATCAGTCAGCAGCGGGATTCTTGCGCCTTGCTATTGCTCGGGGGAAAAAGAATGATGCCTTTGGCGCAAATATTGCACTTGAAGGTGCTGATGCTGCTTATAGGACAAACGGTGGTTTAGAACTGACGGAAATTCTCTATCAACGCAGTGCCCTATTTAAGAAATTGAATCGTATCGAAGAAGCAAGAAATTATGGCGAGCGTGCATTGCAACTAGGGATAGAAAGTGGAGACTCCGTTCAAACCATTAGGTCTTACTTTCTTCTTGCGTGCATTTCCTACGCCGAGGGAAAGCACGAGGGCGTCGACTACGAGCGTCAGGCTGTTAGCTTAGCGGAAACCACTCATCACGAAGAGTTGGTGCCACGTGGTCTGATTGAGATTGGAAAAACCTTTCGAAGCAACCAGAAACTCACTGAAGCTCTAACACGTTTCCAAACGGCGCTTGCCAAAGCACGAGCAGCAAACTTGATATACAGCAAATCCGAAGCCATTTTTGTTCTCAAAGATCTAGTAAACCCGATGGAAGTTATGTCACTCATCGACGAAGCACAGAGGATAGAGTTTCCCAAATACTTTTCTCCAGGGATATTATCCAAGTTCATTGGTAAAACTTAATTCCGAATTCGGGATTGTTAACGCGGAAGGGGTACCCACCGCGCCGTAGTGGGTAAGATCGCAATGGTGGATTGAGCGTCGGGTTCGTAGACGTCTGTGACCTCCTGCCGAAAAACCCAACCAAAATAAAATAGAGAAAAGCGGCAATTATGACAGGATGGGAGTCCTGACCGATTGCCATGAAAAAATCGAAGTACCATGCCGCGCAACGCTTTGATCCGTTCCATCACCGCCACGACGTCGATGCCTTTCAGATTCTGGCCCACCTCGATCTCCAGACATTCGCGACTATAATTATCGACTAAAGTTAAGGCCCGAAATCTCCGCCCGTCAAACAGCTGATCACCGACGAAATCCATGCTCCAGCACTGCTGCGGTCCAGGTAACGCTGGACTTCTCACGGCCCGGAAAACCAACGGATAATCCGTTCATCGAATCATTCAACGGCAGTTTTCGCGATGAGTGCCTGAACGTCAATGGGTTTCTTTCGCTCGAGGACGCGAAAGAAAAAATCAGGTTGTTTAAGGAAGAGTATAATAGCTTCAGACCACATAGTTCCTTATCGGGTCTACCAAATCCATTTCCACAAAACCAGGCTGTTGCTCATCCCATTCGGCAAAGGTACGAATCGGGATCTGGTGTTTGAGTAACGTGCCGGGCTTGGTCTGAGAACGCCGGCGCAACTGCTGCTTCCGTCGTTCCGGTTGCAGCAGGCGATCGACTGTGGCCGCACTAATCCGCAGCAGCTTTTCTTTGGTGCTCGCCGTCAACCGCAGCTCGCCAAACTGCTCGAGCTTGGCAATCAGCTCCGGCATGATGGCCACCATTCGTTTGCCGCGAAGATTGCCTTAACCGAAGTGCGACCGCCTGTGGGAAGCAAAGTCGTATTGGGAAGGTTTGAGCTAATTCGGGCTGTGCGATTGTTAGACATCGAAGCGTTGCGATCTGTTTATGTCGACGGCAGCATTTTTGACAGGGTTATATCCGTCGCCTGGAACGAGCGAAGTTTTTAAGGTGGCTAAGTACGCAAATGACTTTGCCGGTGATGCCCAACGATGAACCTTTTGGTTATCTTGCAACGCAAGCAATTGCTGATTTTCTGGCTACTGAGGCGAATCCTCCTTTAGATGGAATTCTCTACCCCTCTGTGCAAGGCAGTTAAGCTAAGTTGAATGTGGTTTTGTTCCACAAGGCTTCACGTGTTGAAGGGTTAGCAATACCTGAAGGTACCGAGATCTCAGCGCAGCTCACGTCTTCCACAGAGGAAGGAGATTATCCCAGCTATAGCGTGTTGGAGAAAGTCCCGTCGGTTGATAGCTCTTCGTCTAATAACGAGGACTGCGATCTATTTTTCATTCCGGCCGGGCTCGAGGCTTTCAAACCTGAAGAATATGACGCAAGAGAAGTGACTCTCAGATTGGACCTGTCGAGCTTGGAAGTTCACCACGTCACGGGCTTGCTAGTTGAAACCGACTCTCACAAGGTATCTCGACATCGATTTTGAAAAAGAAGTTAGGTTGTCACTAACAAACATTTCGAGATCATCACGGATGGCTGTCCCGGTTTGGCGGGAGCTATTCAGATGGTGTATCCGCAGCGTGTGCTTTATCAGCGTTGGGTGCACTAGATGCGCGACATCCGAGAGAAGGGCCGCAAGCGGGATCGCGACGAGCTGAAACAAATGGCCCAGGCTATTTATTTGGCGGCAGATCGCAAGCAGGCGCAGGCCGCATTCCGGTGTTTCAAGCTGCGCTGAAACACTGCATATTCCACGATGGTGCAGCAGTTAGAGAAGGATCTACTAGATCTCTTGTCATTTTCAGCTTCCAAAAACATCTCTGGAAGCAACTACGCACCACGAATATTATCGAGCGTTGGCGTGTGGAGTCACGATGGCAGACGCGACCAATGGTCTGCTCTGTAAACGTGCAAAATGTGGACCGAACTATTTATTTCATCTTCTATCGCTTAACTTGCAATGGAAAACCCGCACCCTCAACGTTTTACAAGCAGCTTGAGCTCACCTCACTTTTACAAAGCCCACTTTTACAAAGCTTGACAGGCTCGCAGGATGCAGTTAGGTTTTCACGTAAATAGGAAGCCTCAGACGAGCCAGCACCGTACGCCAGGGTTCTCAACTTTATATCTTCATGAAGATCATTGTGGAACCATGAATTGAATCTGGCGTCACTGCAAAAGGTAACAGATGTCAACGCTCAGTAAATTGATATTCGTATCCTACGCGCGAAAAGACATCGAGCGCGTTCGATTAATCTGCGAAAAACTCAAGAACCTTGAGTTTGATCTGTGGTTTGACCAAGAAGACCTGGTTGCAGGCGAGCGCTGGGAAGACAAAATTAGAGACGTTATCAACGACTCCCGAATATTTTTGTTGTTCCTCTCGTCATCCTGGGTGGAAAACCGAAGTTACGTTCAGAAAGAACTCGGAATTGCCCTTGAAGTCCTTAAGGAAATGCCGTCTGACCAAGTCTACATCGTTCCGGTGAGACTCGATGATTGCAAAGTTCCGCGCGAACTCTCAGACTTGCATTGGATGGACGTTTGGGACGACTCACAGACAGATAAATTGATCAACGCTTTAACGACAATAATCGAAGGAGCGCCTGCTGAATTCTTCGTACTGTCGCCGATCATATTGGGAGATAACTCGATCAAAGAAGCTAGTGAGAAGGTTTTGGACACTTTTTATGACATTTTAACGAGGTCTTTTGCGAGCGATAAGGTTAATCAAACCGCGGCCGACGGCCAGGAGCATTCGGGAATGACTTTTTCCTCTGGTGTGTCTGCTGCCCCCGTTCTCGCGATGATTCACTCCCATCCGGGTGCGCCGCGCGACATTGCACCAAAGATTCGCGGTATCTTCACCAAACGAGTCAGTTTTGCATCTCCGTTCTTCAAAGCCGTCGCCGGGGTAATGATGCTGGATTTTTTTGTCGAGAAATTGAAACCGACCGATCTGCAATCACTTCGTGTCAGCCTGGCGGTCACGTTCCTACCATTAACCGAAGAACTTCCGAGCGAATTCGGTTTCGTCGTAGCACATAAAGAAATGATGACGGCTTCCGAATGGCAGCAATTAACAAGCCTATACCGGGGCTCAGGCTGAAAGATTACTTCAGATGAGCAACAGCGAAGATTTAATATTCCTTTCTTACTCAAGAAAAGACGCAGAGTTTGTGCGCAAACTCTATCTTGATCTCAGAGAGGACGGATTCAATATCTGGTTTGATCAAGAAGAAATCGTCCCAGGGCAGAAGTGGCAGCAAACGATACTAGAAGTGATGTCGGACGTTCGCGCCGTCATACTTTGTTTGTCTACGAAGTGGACTGGCAGCAGAGGCTATATTCAGAACGAGCTTAAGTTAGCTTTGGAGCTTTTGCGCGAGTTTCCCGCCGAAGCAATTTTTATCGTACCGATCAGACTTGATGACTGCGAAATACCGAGAACTCTGCGCGGTCTCCATTACATCGACGTTTGGGACGAAGCCAGTTTCGCTAAAGTTAAGCAGCATCTCACTAGGGCATTCGGACCCTTAAAAAAAGTTTACGGTCTGAAACGAAACATCAAGGTAATTGAGAGTGATGAAACTACCGCGTCTTCAAAGTTTGAGAATGCTGGAAAATACCGTGCTTTTCTTACTGGCTGGGATTCCGATGAAGATGCTATCAAGGCGAAGTTCAATTTCTTAAACAATTCAGTGGATCTAATGGCCAATCAGAATTACCGTGCGGTGCTGGAACTCTGGAAGGACGTTGAGGAACTTGAGGAGTTTGACTTAAGGCATGAGACCTGGAATCGCAGCCTCCCCTTTAGATTGCCGTTACTCATCGCGAAAAGCCATCTGCTGCTTTCACGATTACATCTCTATAACAACTGTGATGATGATGAAGAAATGCAAAAGGCTTTCCGGATCATGCAGGAGGTGGTCGAATATCCACCGTTTGAAATGGTAGGAATAGCGCCCGACGAACGATTTCGTGACGACACACTGGATGTTCAAACTCAGAATTACCGGGATCTGCTGTTATTCATTTTGAATTGGTTTGAGGGATGGTCTCCTACAATCCTGAAAGCTTGTTACGGAATTCCGGAAGTGGAATCACAGTCGTTGCTCGTCCGTGTTGACGAACAACTTGCGCAGACTAATAAGTTTCTTAGGTCACATCATTAGTTGTAATCTCCGCCACTAAGGTGGCGTGAAGGGACGTTCTCGCGCAAAGTCCCAAAGGTCATAAAGGAAAAGCACGAGATTCACGACAAAAAGTTCCCTCTACCGACTGTACCCCTCCCTTACGACACTGTCATCTGTGTGAGTATGACGGCGGATGTGTAAGTATGACGGCGGAACCTTTGGAAAGGTCCGGTCGGAGTACGGATCAATACGGATGAACGAAGGCGTTAAGGTTGTTGATCGCATTCGCAAAGTGGTTGAAGAACTCGATGCTCCTTAACTCTCCAAACGGAACACGCTTGCTCATCAAGAAGTCCACGTCATTCTGTTTTGGTCCACCCAGGACGTTTCGCCCAACGTTGCCGACAGCCCATTTGTTTTGACCGAAAAGAAATGAGCCGGCATTCGAATCCACAATGTCAATTGGAAAACCCGACATCCGCGTGATGATGCCGGCAATCTGCCAGTTGGAAAATATTAACCGCCCCGCGAGCGCGAATGGTTTGAACGGATCATTAGGAGGGCTCATCTGTAACGACGGGGCACGCGCTCAATAACGTCTAAAAGACCTCCGCGCCGACTCGGTCCAACATAGAACTTTCGATATTGACTTCTCTCCGGGCTACCATGAAAATGAGCCCCAAGGTCAGCCTAGCCCATCTCTGACTCGATTTGCAGTTCCAACCAAATTTACGAGACCTTTAGGTGTATACATATCTATGATTTTCCTTCCCCCGCCTTCATTACACTTCCGTCGCATTGTGCTGATCGGAGTTGTATGCCTGCTTGCGACTCTCTCAGGCGTGGTTTTTGTCGCTGCGGACAACGACGCCATCACCGCACCGGGCGCGCCCGACAAAACCAGAATTGCCGAACAATTGGGGGCCTTACCACTCAGCTTCGAGATCAATAAAGGCCAGGTCGATCAATCGGTGAAATTTCTGTCGCATGGTCCTGGTTACGACCTTTTTCTGACTGCGACTGAGGCTGTTCTGAGATTGCAAAAGCCGCGTACCCTGCAAGTAGAAAAGTTGAAAGACAAGGCTCTCGCAAACACCGTTGCCGGCACTGATGTGCGCGAGGGTACGGTGGTGCGATTAAAGATGCTCGGCGCCAACGTCACGCCTCAGGCGGGAGGACAGGAGGAACTGCCGGGCAGAGTGAATTATTTCATCGGCAACG
>DATEIS010000039.1:0-9707 GCA_035278765.1 Pyrinomonadaceae bacterium
TGTGGCGTCGGACCGCGTGAATCCGACGAAGTTCTACGGTTTCAAATCAGGCACATTCTACGTGAGTACCGACGGCGGTAAGACTTTCGCTGCGAGAGCTACCGGACTGCCGCTAGGTGGACCAGTGCGATTTAAAGCGGTGCCCGGTCGCGAAGGAGATATTTGGCTGGCCGGTGGTGCGGAGTGGGACAACACTTATGGGCTCTGGCACTCGACCGACTCGGGCACGAGTTTCACAAAGCTCGCGAACGTGGAGGAAGCCGACAACATCGGTTTCGGCAAGGCCGCGACAGGGCAGACGTACCTGGCGCTCTACGCTGCGGCGCAAGTTGCCGGTGTGCGCGGAATCTTTCGTTCGATCAATGCCGGACAAACGTGGGTGCGCATCAACGACGATCAGCATCAATGGGGACGTGCCGGTGACACCGCACTCACCGGCGATCCGCGCATCTTCGGACGCGTCTACGTTGGCACAAACGGCCGGGGAATCTTTTACGGCGACGGACAGTAAAGACGTTCCGTGTAGTTCATTCAAAACAAAACAGGAGAGGGTCTAACGTGAAAAAAGTATCCAGAAGGACATTCGCGAAAGTCGCAGGAGCCGCGGCACTCGCGTCAACTGCAAAGCTGCCGGCGCTTGGCTCTGAAACCGTGTCACCCCAAGCCGCACAAGGCGACGCGCTGCGTTCATTCCCGCAAGGCTTCATCTGGGGCACGGCGACAGCTTCGTATCAAGTTGAAGGAGCCGTAAAGGAAGACGGTCGCGGGCCTTCCATCTGGGACACCTTCTCGCACACTCCCGGTCGCGTCGTTAACAACGCGAACGGCGACGTCGCTAACGACCATTATCACTTATACAAAGGCGACGTGCAGTTGATGAAGGCGTTGGGCGTCAAAGCCTACCGCTTCTCCATCGCGTGGCCGCGCGTTTTTCCGAATGGCGATGGTCCACCAAATCCAAAAGGCCTCGACTTCTACAATCGTCTCGTAGATGAGTTGCTAGCCAATGGCATTCAACCATTCGCCACGTTGTATCACTGGGACTTGCCGCAGTCTTTGCAAGATCGCTTCGGCGGTTGGGAAGGTCGCGAAACGTCGAAGGCGTTTGCTGACTACGCCGGCCACGTTGCGAAAGGATTGACCGATCGAGTGAAGCACATCTTCACCATCAACGAGTTTGGCGCGTTTATCGAAGTCGGTTATCGCTGGGGTGTTCACGCGCCGGGATTAAAGTTGACGGGTCTGCGTCTTAACCAAACGCGACATCACGCCGTGTTGGGCCACGGACTCGCGGTACAGGCAATTCGTGCGGCGGCGAAGCCGGGAACAAAAGTCGGGCTGGCAGAGAACATGACTATTCCTGCGCCGGTGTTTGAGACGCCGGCGCACATCAAGGCGGCTGAGAGTGCGGCGCGCGAAATGAACGCATCGTATTTAACGGTGATTAAGGAAGGGAAATACACCGATTGGTATTTGAAATCGGCGGGCGCTGATGCACCGAAGTTTACGCCGGAAGACCTTAAAGCTATCTCTTCGCCACTCGATTTTGTTGGTATCAACATCTACACGCCGCAGTTTGTACGCGCTGATGAGTCTTCGCCGGTTGGTTACGCGCATGTACCGCATCCGAAGTCGTTCCCGCACGCGCCGTCGCCGTGGCTCTTTGTTGGGCCGGAGGCGCTGTACTGGGGACCGCGTCACGTTTCGAAGCTTTGGGGTGTTAACGAGATCTACATCACGGAGAATGGGTGTTCGTCGTCAGATGAACCGGCACAGGACGGGCGCGTTTACGACACGGATCGCGTCACGTACCTGCGCAGTTACCTGACGCAGTTGCGCCGTGCGACCGCTGAAGGTATTCCAGTGCGTGGATATTTTCTCTGGAGTTTGATGGACAACTTCGAGTGGGCCGACGGTTACACTAATCGGTTTGGAATTCATTACGTCGACTACGCGTCGCAAAAGCGCACGCCGAAGCTCAGTGCGGATTTCTACCGCGAAGTTATCGCACGCAACGCGGTGGTGTGAATACAATCCCGCCCACTGCCACGAATTAGTTCTCGTAGCCGGTGTGATAAGCGATGGCCCTCGCTTGTGGTTGCGGCGTCGCCATCGACGCGATGATATGCGTCGAACGCGTGGTTCCGTCCAGATCGAGTTGTGGTCTGGCCATTTTGCATTTCATCGCTGCCCGAATCGCCATCGCCAGACGAATAGGAGATAGATTCTCGTGGTCCAACACCTGGACAGCGCCGAGTCTTTGCAGACGCAGTGCGCGTTTTTGTTGTTCGTTACAATTTCCTTTAGCCGACGGCACCAGTAGTGCGGGTACACCGGCACGCAGGATGTCGAGACAGGTGTTATAACCGGCCTGACTGATCGACACCGCGGCGCCACGCAACTCATCGCAAAGATTATTCACGCTTCTGACGAGATTCAGTTGTGGCTTGCCACGAGCCATGACGCGGAGCTCGTTCCACTCATCGTCCGGAAGAAAGGGTCCGGCGATCACCTTCATCTCGACTTCAGGATCATTTGCAAAACAATGAAGAGCTTCGATCGCGGTGCGGAGTAAAGGCTCACCGGCGATTCCGCCACCGGCAGAAACCACGATTTGCCTTCGAGTGCCTTCAACTCCAACGGCCGGTGTTGACCGCGGCACGACAAATCCGGTGTGTATTACCGGCACTTTCAAGGGTGTATTCGGATGAAAAGATTCATCGAAATGTGCGAACGATGGATCAGAGTGGACGAGTACCAGATCCAGAAACTGATTCGCGAGGATCGCTGCGCGGTCGTCGTACTTTTGCTGATTCACACTTTGACTGCCGAAGATATCTCGTAGGCTACAGACGATAAACGGGTGCCTGTCGTCCGCGCGTGCTGCTTCGAGCAGAGGCCGAAGCTCACCCGCAAACCTCTTTCGTCCGAACGGGAACAGTTCGAGCACAACCACGGCAGGCCGCAGATTGTCGAAGCAAGTTCGAAGCATCTTCTTCCGCCGATCCAGCGCGCGTTCGACTGAAATTCTTTTATCGTGACTGACGAGTTGATTTGTTTCGTCTATTCCAAGTGGTGGCAGGTTAATGACCTGGACGCCCGCGGGAATGAAAAGTCCCTTCGGCAGTCGACCGCCATTCAACAACATCACGCGAAAGTGATCGGCCAAACTGTCCGCGAGTGCCAGGGACCGGACAAGGTGGCCCATGGCCAGGGAATGTTGGCAGTAGAACAGGAGGGAGGGCCGGGTCGTCATTGCTCGATCCACCTAACTATCTGGGCGTTGCAGTGAGACAGTCCCGGGAAGTGACGACAAAATACGTATCGATTTAATAATCTCTGTAAATCTGTGTAATCTGTGGCTACATGCAGCCCACTGATAGAGAGTTGCTGAAGGCCTGTCGCGAAGGTGACGAGTCGTCCTGGGAGGTCTTAGTGGATCGCTACCAACGCCTGATTTATGCGATCCCGCGGCGGGCAGGTCTCAACGAGGATCAAGCAGGGGAGGTTTTTCAGGAAGTATTTGCGACACTGCTCCAAAAACTTAACGACATAACGGATCCCGACCGTCTGCATGCGTGGCTGGTGACGACGGCTCGTCGTAAAACGTGGCGACTCATGTCGAAAGACCGGATGCTGCGTCCAGGTGATGAGGAACGGGAAGAGGAACTGGCAGCAGTCGTCGACAATGCCCCATTACCGGACGAAGTCCTGATGCGTTTGGAGGAGCAACACAGGATTCGCACAGCACTGCTGGCCCTCGATGAACGCTGCCAAAAGCTGTTAACCCTGCTTTACTACCGGCCCGAACCGCCGTCGTATGCTGAAATAGCCGCGGCCTTCGGGACGTCCGAGGGCAGCATCGGCCCGACGCGTGCGCGATGTCTGAAGAAAATGCTGCAATTACTTGAAAGATGACTACGCGTTTGGAAGCGGTCAGTACCGTAACGCGGTAGCGTCGGGTAAGTCTTGGTTTTACGATACGTTCAGTACATGTTGGCGACGCCGACCCGACGCTACCGCGTTACGGTACTGACCGCTTCCAAGTAGCCGGTTAAGTGCAAAGTCGTGACGATCAGGTATTTTCTGTGGGAGGTGAGGCACTGTTTTATTGGTAAAACTGAAACCGCCTGGACGGTAACCTAAACTATGAACATTCTCTCACCACACCTTTCCTTCACAGAGTTGGCCGATGTCGCAGACGGGCAGTCGCAGCCTGCGGCGAAAACTCTCGAACACCTCGCCACCTGTTCACATTGCGCGAAGGAGTTGCAAACCCTACGACAAGCGATCGGGTTGATGAGAACTGACGACGTTGAAAATGCCCCGGCGAGCCTGATCAAAAACGCCAAGGACATGTTTCGAGGCCGAAGCGCCAATCGAGAACTTTCTCGGTTGGCGCGCGTGTTAGCCGCGCTGACTTTCGACAGTCTTACGGCTAAACCTGCCTTCGGACTTCGCTCGGGAACAAGTGCCGGACGACAACTGATTTACTCAACCGAGATGGCCGACATTGACTTGCGCGTCGCTCCGCAAAGTGGAGAATGGGAGATTGCAGGTCAAATTCTTGGCGCGAGCCAATCGGGTGGGAAAGTAAACCTGGAAAGCGACAGCTTCTCCGCTTCCGCAGATCTAAACGAACTTGCAGAGTTCGGCTTCCAATCGGTGCCGAGCGGCATATATAGAATGTTCGTTCAACTCTCGGAGCTGGAGATAGAGATCCCGCCGCTTCAACTCGGCCACTAACGGTGATCCACAGATGGACCGTGCGGAACTCGCGGCACGTCTTGTCGAGGCTGATGAAGTTAGACGAGATGCGCTCCTGGAGGATTCTGTTGGCGCGTTAGATATTCAACTCGCCTATATTCTCAAAGATATCTGTCTCGATGGTTGGAGCAGCGATCCCGCCCGTTCACTCGCTGCTGCTGCCACGCTTCGCAAATTCTCTCAGCTACATCCCGAGCCGGAGATCACCGCACTCTGCCTTTGGTCTCAGGGCATCGAAGCCTTGATTGGTGGTGATATGCCGGGCGCTATTGAGAGTCTCGATTGCGCGCGCGCAGAATTCCTCGAGCTCAACAAACCAGAAGTCGCTGCTGCAACCGAAGTGAGCAAAGTGATCGCACTCGCGATGCTGGGTCATTACGACGAAGCCATCGCGTGTGCACTGCGGGCGCGAGAAGTGTTTCTCGATCATGAGAACCTACTCGCCGCCGGCAAGATCGAACACAACATCGGCAATCTCTACTTTCGTCGCGATCAATATCGTGAAGCGGAGGAGTTTCACACCTCGGCGCGCGAACGATTTATTGCCGTCAACAATGAGAAACAACTGGCGACGATTAACAACTGTCTCGCCAATACTCACGCTGTTCTGCACAAGTTCACATCCGCTGCCGCTTTGTATGAAGAGGCTGCGCAACAGGCAGAGCATTCAGGCGTGCCGGTGACGCAGGCTGAGATCGAGGGAAACATCGGAAACTTTGCGCTTCTGCGTGGACGCTACGATGAGGCGCTCGACTATCTCGAACGCTCACGTAGACGCTACGAGGTTTTGGGTATGCCGCATCAGTCGGCGCTCGCTGAAAGAGAGATCGCGGATGCTTATCTCGAACTCAATCTGGTGCCGGAAGCCACTGAGATCTATGCACGGGTGACTGACACATTCGCAACGCTTGGTTTGCGTGCAGACGAAGCGCGTGCCTTCGCATCGCGAGGGCGGGCCGAGTTTCTCCTGGGCGATAACGATAAAGCTTTAACATCACTGAGACGCGCGCGTGAGTTGTACGAAGCTGAAGGAAATAGGGTAGGTGAGGCGCTCGTGTTGTTATCGCAGGCGCAACTTCATCACACTAATGGCGATGACCAAACTGCACACGACCTTGCCGTGCGCGCTGAGAAAGACTTATCTGACTTCGGTGGTTGGCATCAGATTTTGCTGGCCCGTTGGCTGCTCGCAGAGATCGAACGCAGCCTCGGTCATAATGAAAACGCCGAACAACTCTTCGCGGCTGCAGTTCAAGATTCCATTCGTGAGGCACACCCGCAGATCACTGAACGCTGCTACACAGGACTCGGACTCATCTCAATTAGCAAAGGCGACACGGAAAATGCTGAACAAAACTTCAGAAAAGCAATTGCGTTAACGGAGGAGTTGCGAGCCCCGCTACCGGGTGAGGAGTTCAAGACTGCATTCTTCGCGAATAAGCTCATTCCATACCAGGAGCTGCTGAGAATCTGTTTGCGCAACGGCGACGCACGCGTATCTGAGGCTTTGTCGCTGGTTGAAAGCGCTCGCTCGCGTGCTCTCGTCGATAGTCTCGGAGGCGAACAGGAGCCAACAGCAGACGCGCGCGACCGGCACGAATCACAACTACTCGAACAAATTGAGTCGCTGCGTGAAGAGTTGAACTATCTCTACAAGGAGATGAATCAGCGACAACGCGACGTGCAAAGTGAAGTGCGTGAACGCGAAAGCAGAGTGCTCGAGATCACACGCCAGCTTCATCACCGGCGCGCTTCAACCTCATTGCAGAGTCAACCATTTGATGTTGATCTTTTGCGAAAGCAGTTACGCGACGACGATGCCCTGGTTGAATACACGACTCTCGACGACGAATTGCTGGCTTTCGTCGTAACACGCGAAAAGATCCAAGTCGAACGTCAACTCGGCTCGATAACCCAGATCAATCAGCGACTGCAAGCGCTGCGTTTCCAGATCGATACACTTCGTTTCGGCGCGCAATCTGTTCGCAGGCATCTGCCGAGTCTCACTGAAAAGATCAGGAGTCATCTCAATCTTCTGCACAAACAGCTGATTGGACCACTCGCACCGTCGTTGCAAGATCGAAATCTGATCATCGTCCCGCACGGCAGTCTGCATTATCTTCCATTTCACGCTCTGCACGACGGCGATAAGTATTTGATTGAACGTTGCGAGATCTCGTACGCGCCGAGCGCAGCGATCTTTCAACACTGCCTGCGTCGCGGAGAACATCAATCACAAAGCGCGTTGTTACTCGGTGTCTCCGATGAGCAGGCGCCCAGAATTCACGATGAAATAAAATCGATCGATGGGATTTTCGCTAACACGACGACCTTCGTTGACGAAGCTGCGACGACAGCCGCTTTAAAACTCCACTCGACGGCGGCGGATGTAGTACACTTAGCCTGCCACGGGCAATTTCGTTCCGATAATCCACTCTTTTCGGCACTATTACTTGCTGACGGCTGGTTTACTGTTCGCGACGCGTATAGCTTAAGGCTTAATAACGCCTTGGTTACGCTGAGTGCGTGTGAGACCGGTGCAAACGTCATCGCCCCAGGTGACGAGTTGATCGGTTTGGCGCGCGGTTTCTTTTCGGCCGGAGCGCGCTCCGTTTTACTGAGCCTCTGGATGGTGGATGATGAAGCCACCAATCAGATGATGGTCGATTTTTATCGCGAGTTGAAAGCCGGTTCTTCTTTGTCTGCCAGTCTTCGCGCGGCACAATTACGGATGCTGAAAGAAATGCCGCATCCGTTTTTCTGGTCGCCGTTTGTACTGGTCGGACACTGGTAATGTGGTTTCTGAATTAGCCACAGATTAACGCGGATGAAATACGGATTATGTCTATGAGTCACGCCCAAAAGAATCTCCGATTGTCAATCGTCGTTTGTGTTTTCTTAACGTTGGCCGCTGTCGCCGCAACGCTTGTAAATAATCCTGCACCAGCGCGCGCCGCGGCAGCGGATGATGATGACTTTATGCCGGCCGAGGTTGTTGTCCGGCTTTTCAGCGTTAACGATCTTGCCGGTGTCGCTAAAAAGTTTGCGCTCGATCCGATACCGCTCGATCAATTTGGCTCGCGACCGATTTACCGTCTTCGAATCATTGATGGTGCGCGTGTCGAGGATCGCGTCGCACAACTCGATAATGATTCGCGCGTTCAATTTGTTGAGCCAAATTTCATCCAGACACCTCCCGAAGGCGGCGGCAATGGATGGAGTGTTGGAAATGGTTGGAGTGTGGGTACGCCGTCGGCTTACACGGCGCAATGGGCGCCGCCAACAATCAAGTTAGCCGACGCTCAGCGAGTTAACACTGGCATTGGTAAAGACGGGCAACCGGTAAAGATTGCGGTGCTCGACACCGGAGTCGATCTTTCGCATCCCGCATTGACTGGTCATCTTTTGCCGGGATTTGATTTTGTCGATTTCGACAATGATCCGAGTGAGGTCGGTAATCAAACTATTGGACCATTCGGTCACGGAACACACGTCGCCGGACTCATCGCGCTGGTTGCGCCTGATGCGAAGATCATTCCTGTGCGAGTGCTTGATGCGAGAGGCATCGGCAACACGTGGGTGCTCGCCGAAGCGTTGGCATATGCTGCGGATCCGGATGGTAACCCGAACACACATGACGGCGCTGACGTGATCAATCTCAGTCTAAGCACGTTGCGTCGCACAGAGTTGTTGAAGAAAGTGTTGGAAAAGGTGTGTGGCGGCAGCGATGATTTCCCGGCAATCGGTAATCCAAATCTCGTTATCGTTGCGGCTGCGGGCAACGGTGGAGATTTTACAGAGCAGTATCCAGCGGCAGAAGGTGTGAACGGATTGATCGCTGTGGCAGCGTCGACACAGGTAGATAAGCTCGCATCGTTCTCGACTCGCGGTTCGTGGATTCGCGTGGCGTCACCAGGTGTAGGAATCACCAGCACGGTGCCGGGTGGTCTATATGGAACGTGGAACGGAACCTCGATGGCGGCGCCTTTGGTCGCAGCCACGGCAGCGCTGATTCACGCGCAGTATCCAAATACACGCAATGACAAGATCGTCGACCACATCGGGAAAACCGGGCGGCGGATTGATGGACCAGTCCAGGCCAGATTGGACGCTGGCAAGGCTCTAACAACAAGCCCACGCTAAGCCACAAAAGGCACAAAAAGCACAGAAGGCACAAAGAAGATTTTGTGTTTTATGTGCTTTTGGTGCCTTTTTGTGGCTAAAAAAGAGAATTGATCGCGCGGAAAGGTTCGGCATCGTCGGCGAAATGAAATGTGCCGTGCTCTTTCATTTCACGGGCGCCGCGGAGCAGAGCAGTCAACGCACAACGTGCCAGCGCACTGCCCACGCTGATGCGCTTCACGCCGATAGCCGATAGTTCCGCGAGGCTTAGTTCGACGCCTTTTAAACCCATTAGCACGTTTACTGGTCGATCCACCGCGCTTACTACAGCCTCGATGTCGTCTTTAGTTGTGAGTCCGGGCGCGTATAGCACGTCTGCGCCTGCTTCCTGATACATCTGCAATCGCTCAATCGTGTCTTTCAAGTCAGGTCTGCCGACGAGATAGTTCTCGCAACGCGCAGTCAACGTGAAGGGAAACGGAAGGTCGCGAATAACGTCAGCCGCAGCTCGAATGCGTTCAACCGCAAGGGAGCGTTCATAGATCGGATTGTCTGCGCGCTCCGTCGCGTCTTCAATCGAGCCACCGGCAGCTCCAGTGTCTGCCGCCAGGCGGATTGTCTCAGCGACGAATTCGGGCGCATCTCCAAAACCATTCTCCAGATCGATGCTGATGGGCAAATCGGTCGCAGCGGCGACGGATGCGGCGTGCGCGAGCATCGCATCGCGACCGACTGCGTTATCAGGCTTTCCAATCGAGAACGCATATACGGCGCTGCTCGTCGCCAGCGCCTCGAAGCCGAGATGTGTCAGCAGTCGA
>DATEIS010000040.1:0-5681 GCA_035278765.1 Pyrinomonadaceae bacterium
GAACGTAGCACTGGATCCGTTTGCCGATATGCCGACAGGCGCTGAGATGCTCATCCAGGCACTCGTAGCCGAAGGTGTGGACACGATTTTTGGCTATCCGGGCGGGGCTGTTCTTCACATCTATGACGAACTGTGGCGGGCACGCGATCGCATCACCCACTATCTCGTGAGACACGAGCAAGGCGCCGTGCACATGGCCGAAGGCTATGCGCGGGCAACAGGACGAGTCGGAGTTGTGCTCGTCACATCAGGACCCGGCGCCACAAATGCCGTGACAGGTATTGCGAATGCTTACATGGATTCAACTCCGCTTGTCGTCGTCACAGGACAGGTGCCGAAACATCTGATCGGAACCGACGCATTTCAGGAAGTTGATACTGTCGGCATTACGCGGCCATGTGTGAAGCACAATTACCTCGTGCGTGACGCAAGAGATCTGGCGGCCGTTGTTCGCGAAGCTTTCCACCTGGCGCGCTCCGGACGTCCTGGTCCAGTCGTGATCGATATTCCGAAAGACGTCAGCGCGCAAAGAGCAAATCACTCGCGATTGGACCACGTGAGTTTTCCCTTCTCCACCAAACGGGCACGGGTGGACGACGAAGCCGCGCAACGGGCAGTTCAGGCAATGCTCGACGCAAAACGTCCGATCCTTTACATCGGTGGAGGCATCACAAATTCCGGCGCCGGCGATTCCCTGCTCTCGTTTGCAGAGGCACTGCGTCTCCCCGTTTCGCCGACGCTGATGGGGCTCGGAGGATTTCCGAGCTCCCATCCTCTCTGCCTTGGCATGTTGGGTATGCACGGTACGTACGCGGCGAACATGGCCGTCGCCGAAAGCGATCTATTGGTTGCTCTGGGAGTAAGATTCGACGATCGCGTCACCGGCAAACTGGCGACCTTTGCGCCGCAGGCCCAGGTGATTCACGTCGATATCGATCCGGCAAACATCGGAAAGAACGTCGCGCCCACACTTCCGCTAACAGGTGATGTAAGACAGGCTTTGGATCAGTTTTGCGAACTGGCCCAACAACAAGGTCCGGAACGACTACAGGAATCGATTCAACAAAGAGAACCGTGGTGGGAACAGATTCGCGGTTGGCAACGGTCGCAACCTCTTCGTTTCGCAGGTTCGCAAAGCCAAATCAAGCCGCAAACAGTTATTCGTGAACTGCATCGGGCAACAAAGGGCGAGGCGCTGATCAGCACCGACGTGGGCCAACATCAGATGTGGGTGGCACAGTTCTATCCGTTCACCAGAACACGACAGTTGATTACGAGCGGTGGTCTGGGAACGATGGGTTTTGGTTTGCCGGCAGCTATCGGTGCACAACTCGCGTTTCGCGATCAACTGGTCGTTGCTGTTGTGGGTGACGGTGGATTCCAGATGACGAATCAGGAGATTGCCACCGCGATTCAATATGGACTGCCCGTGAAAGTTCTGATCATGAACAACGGCTATCTGGGCATGGTCCGGCAGTGGCAGGAGATGTTCTACGATCGCACCTACTCGGAAGTTGATATTTCAGTCGCGCCTGATTTTGTAAAACTCGCCGAAGCATACGGCGCAGCAGGATTCCGTGCGGAGAGACCGGAGGAGCTTCGTGACGTTATCGAAGCGGGATTGAACCACCCTGGGATAGCGGTGATGGACATCGTAGTTTCAAAAGAGGAGAACGTTTTTCCGATCGTGCCGGCGGGCGCCAATGCGCGCGACATGATCGTGCAGTGATGCGTCATACGCTTTCAATAACTGTCGCTGACGAGCCGGGAGAGTTATCGCGGATCGTCGGTCTTTTTAGCGCGCGGGGATTCAATATCGAGACGATTTCCGTGGGCAAAAGTCTCGATCCGCGCTGGTCGCGCGTGACGATTGTGACGCGCGGCGACGATCGCACGATTCAGCAGATCGTCAAACAGTGCGAACGACTGGCGCGTGTGCGCGAGGTTCAGGATGTAACCACGCGTCCGCACATCGAGCGAGAGATGGCGCTAATCACCGTCTCGGCGCGAGCAGGATCTGAAAGACAGGAAGTGTTGAGTCTCGTGAGTGTCTTTCGCGCGAAGGTCGTCGACATTTCGCATACGGAGATGATCGTTGAAGCGTCGGGCAACAAAGAAAAGGTTGACACGTTTATCGAGCTGTTGCGCCCGATCGGAGTTACAGACATCACGCGCACCGGACACATTGCGATTAACAGATTAGCGACGCGAGAAGAGACTCCACTTGCCGAGGAAGAATTTGCACTAAGCGGCATTAGAACCTGACTTGGACACAGTCAGTATCACCCTCGCGGTAGCGGGTGGGTGCGAAGCCTTTGGTTGAAAGGATTTTATTAAGAATGAATATTTATTACGACAAAGATGCGGATCTGAATCTCATACGTGAGAAACAGATCGCCGTCATCGGTTATGGTAGTCAGGGATTTGCACAAGCCAACAATCTAAAGGACTCGGGTTGCAATGTTACTATCGGTTTGCGTAACGGTAGCGCGTCGTGGGAAAAAGCCGAGCACGCGGGATTGAAAGTGTTACCGGTGGCTCAGGCCGCAGCGGAAGCTGACATCGTGATGATGCTGGTTCCGGACGAACTCGCGCCTGACATCTACGCACGCGAAGTCGCCGAGTCGATCACGCCGGGCAAGTACCTCGCCTTCTCTCATGGCTTTTCAATTCACTACAAGTTTATCGAACCTCCAGAAGACGCAAACGTCTTTATGGTCGCACCAAAAGGGCCCGGACATCTTGTGCGACACGAGTACAAACGCGGCGCAGGCGTGCCGTGCCTGATTGCTATCAGCCAGGATCCTACGGGCGACACGAAACGCATCGGCCTTGCATACGCATCTGCGATCGGTGGCGGCCGCGCGGGAGTTATCGAAACCACGTTTCGTGAAGAAACAGAAACCGATCTGTTCGGTGAACAGGCAGTGCTTTGTGGCGGGCTGACTTCACTGATCAAAGCTGGCTTCGAAACTTTAACTGAGGCCGGTTACTCACCCGAGATGGCTTACTTCGAGTGCCTGCATGAGATGAAACTGATCGTGGACCTGCTTTACGAAGGCGGCATCTCGGAGATGCGTTATTCAATCTCCAACACGGCGCAGTTCGGAGACATGACGCGTGGGCCAGTGGTTATAAATGACGAGACAAAGAGTCGCATGCAGGCCCTGCTATCGGATATTCAGTCAGGAGCTTTTGCACGCGACTGGATGAAAGAGGCACGCGATGGTCGCCCGCGTTTTCAACAACTCGACGACGCGGCACGCGAGCATCCGATCGAACGTGTTGGCGCGCGTTTGCGTGATATGATGCCGTGGCTTTCACAGAGTCGATTGGTGGACAAGTCCAGCAACTAAGTGCCTGAAGAGTTTAAGAAAAGCGCCGGCGCGCGCAGTCATCTGATCACACGTGGCGTGGAGCGATCACCAAACCGGGCGATGCTCCGCGCCGTCGGCTTTCAGGATGCCGACTTTCAAAAACCAATCATCGCGGTTGCGAATGGTTACAGCACCATCACGCCCTGCAATGCGGGTCTGAACCGTCTCACCGAAAACGCCGTCTCAACTCTTCGCGACGCGGGGACGATGCCGCAAACGTTCGGCACGATCACTGTCAGCGACGGTATTTCGCAAGGCACGGAGGGAATGAAGTATTCCCTTGTCTCGCGTGAGGTCATCGCGGATGCGATTGAAACAGTTTGCCAGGCACAGTCAGTTGATGGTCTTGTGGCGATTGGCGGCTGCGACAAAA
The DNA here is from genome assembly GCA_035278765.1 of Pyrinomonadaceae bacterium. Taxonomy (GTDB): domain Bacteria; phylum Acidobacteriota; class Blastocatellia; order Pyrinomonadales; family Pyrinomonadaceae; genus PSRF01. Next base: position 3,751 of record DATEIS010000040.1, read on the forward strand.
ACATGCCGGGTGCGATGATCGCCATTGCGCGACTGAATATCCCATCGATCTTTGTTTATGGTGGAACGATCAGGCCAGGTCACTACGAAGGTGAAGATCTTACGATCGTGAGCGCTTTTGAAGCCGTGGGCCAATTCTGTGCCGGCAAGATTAGCGAGGATCATCTGTTTGAGATCGAGCGACACGCGTGTCCCGGTGTCGGGTCGTGTGGGGGCATGTTCACGGCAAACACCATGTCATCCGCGATCGAAGCGATGGGACTTTCACTTCCCCACTCTTCGACGATGGCTGCTGATAGTGATGAAGTCGTGAAGAACGCAGGTGCCTCGGCAGCAGCTCTGGCTGAGGCAGTGCGACAACAGATTCTGCCGCGACAACTACTCACGCGAAAAGCTTTTGAAAACGCGATTGCCGTAATCATGGCCGTGGGAGGATCGACAAATGCTGTCCTGCACCTGCCCGCGATCGCTCATGCTGCGAAGGTTGAGCTCACGCTTGATGACTTTGAAAGAATCCGTAAACGCGTGCCGCTCTTCTGTGATTTAAAGCCGTCGGGCAAGTACGTCGCGACTGACCTTCACAAGGTTGGCGGTATCCCGCAAGTGATGAAGATGTTGCTCGCCGAGGGACTTTTGCATGGCGATGCACTCACGATTACGGGTCAGACAATCGAGCAGGTGCTGGCTGGCATTCCCCAGAAGCCATCTGACGATCAGGATGTGATTCGTGCGTTTGATCGTCCGCTTTATCCTGAGGGTCACCTCGTGATCCTGCGCGGTAACCTCGCACTCGAAGGCGCGGTTGCGAAAGTTTCTGGGGTGAAGAACAAAGTGGTTACAGGACCGGCGCGCGTGTTTGATTCGGAAGAGTCGTGTTTAGAGGCGATTCTGTCTGCGCAGATCAAGCCTGGAGATGTCGTGGTGATTCGTTATGAAGGTCCGAAGGGCGGTCCGGGCATGCGCGAAATGCTGGCGCCCACGTCCGCGCTGATTGGCGCCGGGCTCGGAGATTCCGTAGGGCTTATCACCGATGGCCGTTTCTCTGGTGGAACTTACGGAATGGTTGTCGGACACGTCGCACCGGAAGCCGCCACCGGCAGCAATCTCGCCCTCGTGAACGAAGGCGACTCGATCACAATCGACGCCGAAAACGGACTCCTGCAACTAAACGTACCCGACGACGAGTTAGCACGCAGACGCGAGAACTGGCGCCCACCCACCCCTCGTTACACCTCAGGCGTCCTCGCCAAATACCGCGCGCTGGTGAGTAGTGCGAGTCGGGGCGCCGTCACAGACTGAGCCTCACTTGACCGCCTTCCGTTCTTCCCCTAAAGTGACCAGTTCCTATGGCCATACGCTTTGAAAACCAGTACGAAGGCAGCTTGCCTAAAGGCACTCAGGAGCAGATTGAGAGTGCCTTTGATAGCCTGCCACGCGAGCATACGCGCGGTATCGAACGAATCAGGCTTGTGCCTTTCATTACCGATCCGAGAATTAAAGGTACAGCGTTTCAGGCGACCGAATTACCCGGACTCTATCACCCGCGTCAGGGACCAAAGGGCGCCTGGCTCGAAATCGCGGTTAACGTTCTTTTACCCGCTGATAAACCGTTTCATAAGAGGATTGTTCCGAGGCTTTCGTACAAGAGCAATCTCGTGGCGCTCGTGTTTTCGCTGGTGGCCCAGCACTACCACATCACGCTGAAGCATTCGTTGAAGAAGACTCAACTCGAACCAGCAGTTCGTGCGTACACCGAAAAGCAGTTGAAAGCCTGGAACGAGAAGAAGCACACCTTCAGAGCGCGGCTTTTCAAACCTCTCCAGCCGACGTTCGAGCGTTGGGCAAAGTCGTTACAAAAGCGAGCAGCTGCGGAAAAGAAGAAACAGGCGGGTTAAATCAGTAACTGCGGAACGAACTGTAGGGGCGGCCCTC
>DATEIS010000041.1:0-3854 GCA_035278765.1 Pyrinomonadaceae bacterium
AACACCGTACGAATTGTGTGGAGGCGAGGCGCCGCAACCGCAGCGCTGTTTGCTGGACCAATCGAATGCGCGACAACCGCATACGACTCCGAGTGCACGATCGACGGCGCGTGGTTTGAGTCAACTCAAAACCGGCTGGAACAACCTCAGCGGCAATTACACGAACAACGTGCCGGCGACGTTGGGGAATGTTTCAGGCTTTCAGGCGCTTCAGTTCCGCGTGAGCGTGAACTTTGCTGACGTGCGAAATCTTGCAGATCTGGCGCAGGACTTTCGCGTGATACTAATGGATGCGGCCGGAGCCTGGACATCGGTGCGCGTCAGCGACGTTTCGTCGGCGTTGTTCTTCCCGCCAGGCGAAGTTGGACCAGTGCCCAAGGTTGTTTTGAATACAGTGCGTGTGCCGTTGAGTGAGTTCACCGGAGTTAATCTGAATGCGGTCAGATCGGTGCAGTTCACTTTCAACGAACGACTTCAGGGTGGAGTTTTAATCACTGACGTTGCGTTCGCATCGGCCCCGTAATAACAAATTGTCAGCCACAGATATCTGTGTATATCTGTGGCTGATATAATCCTCGCGAATGCGATACAGCGAACGGAAACCACAACCCCCGCTAAGTAGTTTTGTGGAATGCTTCTGGACGCTGGAGAGTGATGGGCAGTCCGCGCAACCGGAGCGGATTCTTCCCGACGGTTGTGTGGAGCTGATCCTTAACTTCGGCGCGCGGTTCTCACAGCACGATGACGGTCAGCTCAAGTTGCAACCGCGGAGTTTTCTTGTCGGACAGATGACTGGCCCGATTCTCATCTCACCCACCGGGCCGGTGCAGTTACTCGGAATTCGTTTTCATCCTGGTGGTACGTTGCCTTTTCTGCGTCTGCCGCTACACGAGATTACCGATCACGTTGTGGACCTCGGAGGTCTTTCGAGCAAACTCGAGCGTGAGTTGCTCGACGTCACTTCTCAATCGCCGTTGTTAGCGGAAAAGGTCACTGCCGTCGAAGCATTTCTTACCAGTCAGCTTCAAAGCGCGGGGGTAAATTCATGGCTAATGCTGCTTGCGGGCAGAATTGTTGATTCGGGTGGAATGGTCTCCGTCGATCGACTGGCGAGCGATGCCGGTATCAGCAGCCGGCAGCTAGAGCGACGTTTTCTGCGCGAGGTGGGGCTTGGACCAAAAATGCTCGGGCGCATCATTCGATTTCAGCAGGTCTTCCGGGCCGTGGAGCAGTGCAATTCCGCGTGGGCCGAGGTTGCGATTGCGTGTGGCTACTACGATCAGGCGCATTTGATACGCGACTTCAATCAGTTTGCGCGCCAAACACCCGCGGTGTTGTTCTCAAATCAGAGTGCGTTTACGGAATGGTTCACACGCAAAGCGAGGAAGTCGGATTTTTACAATACGAGTTTTTAGATCCGGCGTAGGATCACTCCTTTAGTGAGGAGACTACAAAATGTTCATCGCAATGATTTTACTCTTAGTGACCAGCACCACTCCCACGCTCGCTGACATCTCATGGATCGCGGGCGACTGGCAAACCGCGCTCGGTGGAAGAGCCCAGATCGAGGAACATTGGACGCCGGTTGCCGGCGCGACAATGATGGGAATGAGTCGCACCGTGGCGGGTGAGAAGACGGTCGAGTTTGAATACCTTCGCATTGAGCAACGTGCTGACGGAATCTATTACGTCGCGCACCCGAAAGCCCGCTGCCCCGGCACTGATTTCAAATTAACCCGCGCCTCCGCCACCGAAGCTGTCTTCGAAAACCCGCAACACGATTTCCCGAAAAGAATTATCTATCGGAAGGGCGAGGACTCACTTACCGCAAGCATCGACGCCGGCGAAGGCACCAAAGCAATGTCATTTGCCTTCAAACGAATCAAATAAATCCGCGTACATCCGTGGCTAAACACCGAGGATTGCCTTCGCGATCGTGAAATAAATAATCAGCCCCGTCGCATCCACAAGTGTCGTGATCAATGGCGCTGAAAGCACTGCCGGATCGACACCGAAGCGCTGTGCTGCGATCGGAATCAGCGCGCCCACGGTCGTCGACCACACGCAGATCGCAAACATCGTCACCGAGACAGTAAGCGCAAGCTCGATGGGCGCATGCCAAAGTAGTGCCTGCCCAAACGCAATCGGCGCCACCATCAAACCGACCAGCATTCCCGTCGTCGCCTCACGCATCGTGACGCGCCACGCATGACGTACACCAACTTCACCCAACGCGAGGCTCCGGATCACAGTCATCACCGTCTGGGCGCCCGCATTTCCACCCGTACCAATCAGGAGCGGAATAAAAAACGCGAGCGCAACGACCGCCGCAAGCTCATTCTCAAAACGATGTAACACCGCGCTCGTGAGCGTGCCCGCGACAAACAGCAGCAACAGCCATCCAATCCGTTTGCGCACCACACGCGAAATCGGGTTATCGAAATACGGCTTGTCCATCGCGCCCGGCTCGATCGCAGCCATGTGCAACAAGTCTTCAGTCTGCTCTTCGATCAGAACGTCGATCACGTCGTCCACAGTCACAAACCCGACAACGCTGCCGTCCTGTTCCACCACTGGCACCGCCAGCAAGTTGTACTTCCCAATCTTCTGCGCCACCACTTCCTGATCGTCGAGCACATTCACCGTCACCGGTTTGCGACGAGAAATTTTGAGCAACGGGCGATCGAGTTCAGCCATGACTAGATCACGCAACGACACAGCGCCGAGCAGTCGATCCGTTTCCGGATCCATGATGTAGCACGCGTAGATCGATTCCTTTTCACGAGCGACAGCCCGAATATGTTTGAGCGCGTCGCCGACGGTCATCTTCGGATCGAGTCGCACAAACTCCGTCGTCATGATGCCGCCGGCCGTGTGATCCGGATACTGCAACAGATCTTCGAGCTCGGCGCGCACTTCGGGACTGAACTTTGGCATCAGGCGATACCGTTCGTGAAGTCCCATCTTCTGAATGATGTCGGTGCGTTCGTCGGCGGAAAGACCTTCAAGAATGGCAGCTACGCGCGCTGGTTCGAGTTGTTCGAGAATGGCGGCGCGGCGCCGCATCGTTGGCTGATCGCAAAGCTCGATGCAGCGTGGGAGAGGCAGCATCGAAACGATCGCCGCGGCCTCGGCGAGGTTCAATTGGTTGAGTAATTCTGCAAGATCTTCAGGCGGAAGGTCCGTGACTTCTGAGCCAATGCCGACAAAACTTTCATCCAGCCGAAGCTGAATGCGTTCTAGTAGCTGCTGCAGATCCTTTGAGGTCGGCATCGGGGCATCTGTCTAAATCTGTGTAATCTGTGGATCAAACTTGTGCGCTGATCGTCTCTTCCGAACTCGGATTCAACTCAGCCTGCGCTGCCGCAAGCCGGGCGACCGGAACTCTAAACGGCGAGCAGCTTACGTAGTCGAGCCCAATCTCATTACAAAACGCGATCGACTGTGGATCGCCGCCATGCTCACCGCAAATGCCCACTTTCAAATCAGGCTTAACACTGCGTCCACGCTCGGCGCCCATGCGCACGAGTTGGCCTACACCATCGCGATCGAGCACCTGGAAAGGATCGTCGCGAACAATCTTTCGTTCGATGTAATTCGGTAAAAACCGACTCGAGTCGTCGCGGCTCAGACCAAAAGTAGTTTGTGTAAGATCGTTGGTACCAAACGAGAAAAACTGCGCATGCTTCGCGATGCGATCAGCCATCAAAGCCGCGCGCGGCAACTCAATCATCGTGCCGACCATGTAGTCGATGGTCATGCCGTGTTCACCCATCACCTGTCGCGCGACTTCGTGAATGAGCTCCGCTTGCTGTCGCAGCTCTTCACTGAGCGACACAAGCGGGACCATGATC
>DATEIS010000042.1:0-19275 GCA_035278765.1 Pyrinomonadaceae bacterium
GCGGAGCTGAAGGCTTCGTGTCGCCTCGTGCCGGTTCAGGATCCGGTGAAGATCAAGAAACTGATTACGGCGGCGGTGAGAGAGAGAAATCCGGATGTGAAGATTCACTTTGAGTCAGCGGCGCCGGCGTTTCGGACCGTGCTCAAAGGTGAATTGCCACCGGCGTTGAAGCGAGCGGTCAAGTTTGCGTTTGGGAAGGAAGCGGTTTTTGTTCGTGATGGCGGAACGATCGGTGCGATGACGAGTATTGAGAAGGTGCTGAAGTGCCCGGTACTCTTCCTCGGCCTCTCGCTGCCCGAGCATGGGTATCACGCGCCGAACGAGAATTTCGACTGGCAACAGGCTTCAGGCGGGATGATCGCGTTCGCGAAGTACTTCGAAGAGATCGCTAACCTTGGAAGATAATCAGCCACGGATTACACGGATCGACACGGATTAGAAATCTTTTTCCTGTTTTTCTGATCCGTGTTTTCCGTGTAAATCCGTGGCTAAATGAGGCAGGAGAGGCGCTCTTCGTTGAGGGCAACGAAGCCGCCTTTTTCATAAAACCGTCGGGCTTCGGGGTTTTGGAGGTGGACGGCGACGTCAATGCGCGTCACGGCTTCCTTGCGTAGTTGTTCCTTGAGGTGTTCCAGCATCTCAGTGCCTGTCCCTTTACCACGCCGATCGGGTTTCACTGAAACGTCGTCAAGCTTTGCGACCACTGAACCCATCGAGGTCGAGATGGCGTAACACACCACACAAATTCCCGCGCAGCCATCCTCGTCGTAAGCCATCCAGACAAAACCCAGTTCGGGGTGTTCAAGGAAAAGATCGAGCGCGTTGTTGAGCCCCGCAAGGCCGAGATCGCCGTAAGCCTGGCTGCTCGCGAGGTAGTGCTCATCCACTCTCAGAAAATCGCTGAGCATGTGAAAAGCATCCTTCACGTCGGCGGCGCCCATTTTTCGACAGGTAATCACGCGCTCAATGATGCCATACGGTGCTATAATCCGGCCACCGCATTCCGAGTTAGTTTCCATTCCACTAGACGCAAGGTCAGGAGCCATGAAAAAAACTACCACTCTCTTCGCCGCAGCATTGTTTCTGCTTACCACGATTTCAGCGTTCGGTCGCGAGGCGCGGCTGGTGCGCTATCCCCATTACCACAACGGCCGCATCGTCTTCACTTACCTCGGAGACATCTGGACCGCTGACGAGAATGGCCAGAACGTCCAACGCCTGACGGTCAACCGTGCGCGTGACGTTTATGGACGATTCTCGCCCGACGGGAAGTGGATTGCTTTCTCGAGCGAGAGGAATGGAAATCTCGACGTCTACCTGATGCCGTCGAGCGGCGGGAATGCTAAACAGCTCACCGCTCATTCGGCTGACGACGTCGTGCTTGGCTGGTCCGCAGATTCGCGCTCCGTTCTGTTCAGCAGTAATCGTGGCGAAGACTTCATGCCGCAGCTTTATCTCGTCAGCACCGAAGGCGGAATGCCGTCGAAGGCCGGCACTGACATGGGTGTGCAGGCGTCGTATTCGCCGGACGGACAAAAGCTCGCCTACAACCAGAAGTCACAGGTTTACTGGCGCAAGTTCTATCGTGGTTCTTATCAGAGCGACATCATGATCATGGATGTGGCCGCGAAAAAGTTTACCCAGATCACTGACTTCGACGGTCTTGATTCATGGCCCATGTGGGGACGCGACGGCATCTATTTCGTCAGCGATCGCGACGGCAACGGTCTGACGAACATTTGGCGTGTCTCTGAAACCGGCGGCAAGGCAGATAAAGTGACGACGTTCAAGGCCGGCGACGTGCGCTGGCCCTCGATCAGCGCCGACGGCAAAGTGATCATGTTTGAGCACGACTTCGGCATCTGGAAACTCGACGTCGCTTCCAAACGCGCTACTCAGATCACTCTGAACATCGATGCCGAGACTCAGGAAAATCTCTCGGAGCTTCAGCCGTTCAATTCGGAAGCAGACGACTACGACCTGGCGCCGAATTCACGACGCGTCGCAGTCTCAGTTCACGGTGAGATCTTTACGGCGCCGGTTGAAGAAGGCGATCTGAAGCAACTCACCGACGGCGCGGCTCGTGACCGCGGTGTTGAATATTCACCTGACGGAAAATGGCTCTCGTACATTTCCGATCAAAGCGGTCGCGAAGAACTCTATATTGTTCCGATTGATGGTTCTGCGCCGGCGCAGAAACTCACTGACATCGATGCGTTGAAGATGGGTTATAGCTGGTCTCCGGATTCCAAAGAGATCGCGTTCGCTTCGTCTGACAACAACCTGCGCAAACTGACAGTCGCCACAAAACAGGTTGTCGTTCTCGACACCTCGCGCTACGGCGGGTTCGGAATGCCGGTATGGTCGCCCGATGGCAAGTGGATCGCCTACTCGAAAGCCGACGCTGCTCGCACGAACGATGTTTACATGATCGCCTCGTCGGGTCAGGAGAAAGAACCGCACAAGGTCACATTTGATTCAGCCAACGATGGCAGTCCGACCTTTGGACCAGACGGTCGCAAGCTTTTCTTCCAGCGCGTTGAAGGAACTGGCGGAAACACACCATCGGTTCAACTCTACTCAGTTTGGCTGGAACGCCAGGAACGCGATCCCGACGACGCCGAAGAGCGTGAAGCGCAAGCGCCGGAGCAGCCTGCCGGTGAAGGCGCGGAAGGCGCCGGCGCTGGACCACCGCGACGCGGACCGCAGGCGAACCGCCCACCACGTGAGATCAAGGTCGATTGGGACGGACTGAAGCGCCGCACGCGACAAGTCACGCGCATGCCGTTTCCGGTTCTCAACTACACCATCGCGCCCGACAGCCGCACGATCGTTTTCGTGACGACTGAGCCAGCCGGACCGGCGAACATTCCGGTTATCTATTCGATTCAGGAAGACGGCCGTCGCTTGTCGAGAATCACGGCCGGTCAGCCACCTACCGACGGCGGTGATGGGCCGGGCGGTGGCGGTGGTTTCGGCGGCGGAATTTCCGATCTGAATATCTCGCGCGATGGCCGCACGCTTTTCTTCCGTGAACGCGACGCAATTTATTCCACCGCGATCGCGTCAGGAGCAGGTGCGGGACAAGGCGCGGGCGGCGGAGCTGGCACAGGTCAGGGTGCAGGAGCAGGTGGGGGCGGACGTCGTCGGATCAACTTCAACGTTCGCGTTCGCGTCGATCGTCCCTCCGAGTGGGCCGAGATGTTCGACGATGGCTGGCGCACGATGAAGTATCGTTTCTACGATCCGAAGATGCATGGCATGGATTGGGATGCCATGCGCGCGAAGTATCGCCCGCTCGTCGACTTCGTCGGCGATCGTCAGGAGTTGCTCAACATCATCAACGAGATGATTGGTGAGTTGAACGCTTCGCACACGGGCGCTGCACCGCCGCCACGTGGACCAGGCAGTGGTGGTGTTGCGACTTCGCATCTCGGCATCGAACTCGAGCCGGACAAAGCAGCGGGTCGTTATCGCGTGAGTTACATTTACGAAGATGGACCAGCCGATAAAGACTGGGTGCGCGTGAAGGTTGGCGACTACCTGCTCGCGATCGATGGCAAACAGGTCAAAGCCGGTGACGAATACTGGCAGCTTTTGAATCAGCGTCTCAATCGCAAGGTCAACGTCACGTTCAACTCTAAACCAGCGGACGATGGCGCGTGGACCTCGCGCATTGAGGCGATTTCGGGGAATGCCTACAGCCAGTTGCGTTATGAGCGGTGGGTGAAAGATCGCCGGAAGAAAGTTGACGAACTCTCCAACGGGCGCATCGGTTATTTGCACATCCAGGCGATGAATCCGCCTTCGTTGCGCCGGTTTGAGAAAGAGCTGCGCGAGTATCGCAACAAGGAAGCGATGGTCATCGATCAGCGCTGGAATGGCGGCGGCAACATCGAGCAGGAGTTGCTCGCGATCCTGGTCCAACGGCAGTATCAGGTGTGGCAGCCGCGCGGCACTGAAGCGACGACTCGTCCTTTTGCGGGCTTCTTCGGACCAAAAGTCGTTCTGCAAAACTGGCGCTCAGCGTCGAATGCCGAGATGTTCCCAGCGGGCTTCCGTGCGTTGGGACTCGGGAAAGTAATTGGTACGCCGACGATGGGTGCTGTTATAGGCACGGGCAGTTACAGTTTGATCGATGGATCGACTGTACGTACGCCCGGTGTTGGTGTGTTCCTGGCGGATCAGAAACGCACGAACATGGAAAACTACGGCGTCCAGCCTGACATGCTCGTCGATAACAAACCCGAGGACACGCTTGCTGGTCGGGATCGTCAACTTGAAGCTGCGGTTGATGAGTTGATGAAGCAGTTGAATGGTTCGAAACGCAATATAGCTACTGAGGGCCAGCAACGATAGTATACAAAGTCCGCAGATTACACAGAGATCATCTGTGTAATCTGCGGATAAGGTTTTACTTTGGCAATAGGACTGAATCGACTACGTGAATAACACCATTTGACTGGTACACATTCCCGATCGTCACGCGTGACTGTCCACCCTTTTCATCCGCGATCACGATCGAGTTTCCATCCATCCACGCCGTCAACGTTCCGCCATTAACAGCTTTCAACCACGCCTTTCCATTACCCGCCTTGATCTTCTTCGCGATTGCATTCGAATCAAACCGTCCCGCGACGACGTGATACGTCAGGATGTTGGTCAGCATCCCTTTGTTCTCGGGTTTCAGCAGTGTGTCGACTGTGCCCGCCGGCAACTTATCGAACGCGGAATTGACTGGAGCAAAAACGGTAAACGGCCCCTTGCTCTTGAGTGTTTCGACGAGTCCCGCAGCTTTCAATGCAGCAACGAGTGTCGTGTGGTCCGCTGAGTTGACGGCGTTGTCAACGATATCTTTCGACTTGAACATCGCCGCACCGCCAACCATCGGATTGTCGTCCATTGAATTCATCTGAGCCTGTGTTTGCTGGCTCAGAACTGTGATTGATGCCACGGCTAGCAGCACCATGAACAAAACTCTTTTCACGGTAACACCTTCCTTGAAAGGAACTGATTTGTAGAACTCGATTAGAATTACGGAAGGTCTACGAGCCGTGGATTTAAATTAAGACGTTTGAGCCTTTATTTGAGTTTGAAGTCTGCGGGGACGAACTCGATCGACTTCAAAATACCATCAGCTTTAACTTTCTTGTCTGGGTTCGGCAGGTAGCAAACAATCACGACATTCCCAAGTTTGCGATCGCCGCATGTGATTTCCCCCGCGACTTTCGGATCGTAGGTGGTGAGTTCGATGTCGTCGAAAGTCGCAGCTCGCAGTCGCAGTAAACCGTTAGCTGTTTGAACTACAAACACGATTCCTCCCTTTGGCTCGCATTCGATCTTCACGAGCGTGGCTTGCAACTGAGTTTCACCCGCACCGGGCGTTCGCAGCACTTCGCGCAAGTATGAAGAAGGATCCGGAGGTGCGTCTGAGGTCCTGGTTGCATTTGAACCGAAGACCATTACCGGCTCTCCCTGGCCCCCATTGTTCGCGCCGCGTTTTGCTTCTTCAAAACGAGCCCTCGCGTCTTCGTACTGCTGAATCTGTTTCAGTACCTGCTCCGCGTGCGAACGCATCTGTTCTTCGGCATTTGATTTGGCCACTACCCCCATCAGTTCGCGGGCCATTTTGTAATCTTCCTTGCGGAGGTAAAGCTGGCCCAACATGTAGATGTGATCATGTTTCCCAGGCGAGTTGGCCAGGAGACGCTTCATCTGGGCGATCGATTCATCAACACCCTGGCCCGTAATCAAGCTCAGAAACGCGAGCAGATTGTACGACTCCGGAAAATCAGGCCGGAGGGCAATCGCCTTCTGCACGTGGTCTCTTGCCTTCGTTACAATTTCCAGTGGCAAGCCGGTATTGGTTGGTCCCTCGTCAGCATTCGCTCGACTGAGAATGAAAGCGTAATAGTAATGCGCGAGGTAGTTTTTTGAGTCTCCCGCGACGGCGCGCTCAAGACTCGCCAGCGCTTCGTTGACCTTGCCTTCGCGGAAGTAGGCCATGCCCATCGATGAGTGCGCCATCGTCAGGTTTGGATCGAGTTTCAGCGCTTTTTCAAGATAGCCGTAGGCGTCTTTGCGATAACTATGTAGCAATAAATCGCCGAGATAAGCTTGACCTTCGGCTTCAGTCAACGGCTTCGCTTCGGTGTTGGTATCAAGTTCCAGTTTTCTTTCGAAGTGTCCGTCGATGACGTTGTAACGGTCTTTCCTGACGTACTCGCGCAGCTCCTTCTCCATTACTTCGAACGACGTTTCGAAAGCCTGTTGAAACGCTTGCTCCATTGGCACCTTCGACGCAAGCAGATTCATAAACTTTCCGAGTTGCTCGACTTTCCCCGCCTTGCCGATGATCAGGTAGTGCATCAGCGCCCACGATTGCGCGTAAAAGATGCTCGACTTTTTCGACTCGTTATAGTGTGGCGACTTGTGGTCGACTTCAAACAGCGTCCGCAGCGGCAGCATCTTGCTTTCCCGCAGCAGAAAAACGTGACTGCCGATCGGCGATCCGAGACGGAACTTCTGATCGTCAGTGATGCTGAAAGTGCTGTAGTACTCGGCAAGCCCTTCGTTGAACCACACGGGAGCACTCTCAAAAGTGTTATCGACGAGCAGGTGCGTGTACTCGTGAAAGATAACGTTGAAAGGATCCTGCTGCCCGCGTAGCTCGGTCGTTAGAGCAATGTAGTTGACGTCAGATCCTGGTTGAAAATAACCGGCGGTGCTTTCACGCGGTTTGAAAGGATTGAACGAACTGTCGCTCTTAAATACGACAACCGTAGTCGGAACGGGTGTGTTGAACCTCATCCTTGGAAACAGTTTTGTGAACACCTCACGAAACTGCTCGAGCTTCAGCCCGACTTTCCTGATGTCTTTTTCACTCGCATTTCCCAGCATGAAAAAATTCTTAGTGCGCACACTGACCCACGTGTCTTTCGCATACACCGTGGTCTGTTGGGAAACTACGAGGAGAAGACAGAGGCTAACGGCAACGGGGGAAATAAAACGCTTCATAAACACTTCCTATGGGCCAAAGATAGAGGATTCGGCAAGACGAAAGACGTATTCGATTTGCGCCCACTGGGCAACGGGCTGGCCGCCCTTCATCGCAGGTCTGAACTTGATCTCGCATGCAGCGAGAATGGCATTCTCGGTTAGGCCGTAAGGTAGTCGCCGCACGACTCTCACGCGGTCAATCTTTCCGTCCGGGAGCAGCAAAAGTTTGACAGCCACGACTCCCTGAACGCCTATGCGTCGAGCTTCGCGAGTGTATTTAGGCTCCGTCCGGTCGGTGAGGGCCGCTTTGACGTCGACTTCCTTGGTCATAAAGGCGGTCACTTTAGGTGGATCGAGAAGATGTATCAGAGTGCCGTCGTCAGTACAGCGATAGTCCTGGTCCTTTTCGGCGGTCACTAAAGGTCGAGACGGTAGCGACGGTGTGGGCGACGGCGTTGCTTCGGGTGTCGGCGTTGGAGCCGGCGCTGCAACCGGAGCTTTACGTCTACCGGATTGGGCGAAGGCAGTGGCGCCAAAGATGAGAATGAGGATTAAAGCAACTCTCACTGATGTTGTTCTTGGTATTTTGTTCTTAGTACTTAGTTCTTTGTTATTAACAAAGCACTAAGTACTAAGTTCAAAGCAACAACGCTGTCCGCCCTTCACTCTTCTGGGCCCGTACAAGTCGGTCCGTGCAGGGCGGGAATCTTCTGGCTGATGATCGGATACTTCGGAGCTTCGTCTATGTTGATCTGGGTCCAATGAGCGTAGTTCTCAGGCACATTAGTATCGGCAAAAATTGCTTCCACAGGACACTCCGGCACACACGCATCGCAATCGATGCAAGTGTCGGCATTGATGTAAAGACGATCCGTTAATTCATGAAACGCTTCAACAGGACATACGGCTGCGCAGTCGGTGTACTTGCAATCGACGCATAATTCAACAACTACGTAGGTCATTGGGGAACTAAGCTCCTTTCGATGATGGCAAATAGTTATTCACTCGTGAGTGTAATGTCAACAGAAAAGAGCCGCAACTAGATCGATAACGCCGAAGGCGTTCGCTAATTTTAGCCCAGGGTTGGAGCGAAGCGAGAACCCTGGGTACAAATACAGACCAACCGATAAACCCTGAAAGGGTTTCTCTCAATTGGAACCCTTTCAGGGTTTGATGCCTTTTTGTAATCCTTACCCAGGGTTCTCGCTTCGCTCCAACCCTGGGCTGAAATTAGCGAACGCCTTCGGCGTTATTTCTCGGTTAGACACGTGTTGGTCCTTCGGCGTTATCTGGTTGGACACGTGTTGGTCCTTTGGCGTTAAGCGCCTTCGCCGCCTTTTCGGGTTAACTTACCTGGTCCGTGGATGTTTTTGTTCACTGCCGGATTGCCTTTGTAAGTCACTGAAGATGGACCGGAGATCTCAACGTCGAGCTGGTCCGAGACGTCGAGATCGACTTTTGCTACCCCGCGTGCGTCAACAACTGCGCGGGTGGCGTGCAGATTCTGAGTGTCGACCTTACCGGCGCCATTCGCAGCAATGTCGACCATCTTTGTCGTTCCCGAAGCAGTGATTGTGGGCGCGCCGTTCGTGTCGATCTCAAACTTGTCGTTGTTTATTCCCTTGACCTCGATTTTTCCCGCGCCGTTTACCGAAAGCCCTTCGAGGTTGGGAACAGATATTCTTACTCGTATCGGCTCCGATACGTCGTAACTCTGTTTGTTCTCGAGCCGCAGAATGTTGCCGCTGACTTCGGTGCTCACAAAATCGAGCACGTTCTCGTCGCCTTCGACCTCGAGACTCAGATCTTTTTGACAGGTGACTTCGATCGTGAAAGCTCCGTTAGTCGAGATCGAAGTGAACGACGCCACCTGGCGTTTTTGCAGCTCTCGTTTGCCGTTACCTTTGACGTTAGTGAACCGGCCGTGATGACAGCCGGCAGCGAGAAGCGGCAGCAACAAGAGTAATGTTGCAAGCTTTTTCATTGGAGTCTCTCCTTGTCTACGAATCGCGGCGCAAATACTCCAGCGTCCGAGTTGTGTTTTCAGTGACGCTCGAAACTGGTTCACCGAACGGCGTTGCCTGTGGTAGACGCAAATCGTTCTGTGGAGCGGGGAAGTAGTTTTTCTTTTCTTCCTTCGCGCCACCCATGAGCTTGGAAAGGTTTCTGACCAGCATAACTTCAATCATGCCGACGATCAGAAACGTGAACAACATGAAGAATCCGATCAGTTCCTGGCTCAGGTTCGCTCCTCTGCGCAATACGAGGGCTCCGGCAAACATCAGCCCGAGACCACCAACGCCGATGAGCGTGATCGCGGTGAGAAAAGCGCTGATTGCTCCGGTGTTGGTCTCTGAGCGCTTCTGCAGGCTGGTTCCGCAGCGGTTGCAATAACTTAGACCCTGCGTCAGCGGCGTGCCGCAACTTGCGCAATACATGTGTTTCTCCTTATTGCCGCGGATTACACGGACAAGAACGGATTACGGCATTTTATCTGAATTCGTTTCAATTACCTGCCCGGGTGATACGTGAACCAAAAATAGATTGCCTGAGCGACGCCGATGAAGAAACCAATAGCCGCGCCGAACAACTCGATTGTCCTGAGGTGTTGCTGGGCGACTGATAGCACGAGTTCTTCCAGTTTTTCCAGTGGATAGTCTGACACTTTCTTGCGTACGATGCCGCCGACGTCAAACTCTGCAATCGCAACCGGCAGGCGCTCGCGTGCCGCTTCCGTGATCCGTTCCACGAGCGCACTGCTCGCACGCTGCATCGCATTCTCCGAGACGTGATCGCCCAAGCGTCCAATCGGGGATATTAACAGGCGCTCGATCTGTGCGCTCATGATGGCATTGATCGTTCGCGCCGTGTCGTCGCGCGAAAGCAAGCTGAGCAGGCTTGTGGTCAGGAACTCTTTTGCACGAGTGGCTGAGTTCGTATCGAGTTGCTGCATGACGGAGCCGAGTGTTTGCGGGCGCAGCCGATCGATGGCGTCAGTCACTTGCGTTGATAGTGAAGTAGTCAACGCTTCACTGCGCAGAATCTCAACCAGTCGGTCGCTGATCTGTCGTTTCAGATCTTCAAATCTGGTGGCGTCAAACTGGCCGATGAGCTCGTTGAGTGGACGTGCCATCACCTTATCGATCGTGGCGTTTAGAAATTCTTCTGCTTCCTGTTCGAAAGCAGGACCACGCAAATATTCCTCGACGCGTTTCGGAAGGGTCTTGTTTACCAGTTCATCCACTTCACGATGAATGCGTTCACGCGAGATGAATATCTTCTTGATGAGCGAGAGTTGTTCGTAATACTGGTCTACTTCGAGTTTTATCAAGCCGCCGATTCGTTTGCTGGTGCTTTGACTCGTGGCGATGTCGGCCAATTGATGAACGATCGGAGGGACTTGCTGATCGATGCGATCTTTGATGAAGGAGATAGTTTCAGGTGTGAACGTGTCTGCAAGTGTGGCGTTGCTTAGCGCGAGATCGTCCAGCCGCCCCGAGATAAACTCATGCACCTTAGCTTCGAATCCGCCGGTGGTGATGAATCGTTGCAATTGCTCTTCAATGAAGCGAAACGCCCGGTCGAGTGACTTGTCGCTTACCATGTCATCGAATCGGCGTTCGAGTAGTTCGTCTACCTGCTTATCGACAAAGGTTGCAATCGCATTCGCCGTTTCTTCGCTCCTCAACATCTCGGCAATGTATTCGGCGAGCCGGTACTGAAGCGCCGAGATCGTATCGAGAATCGGCGCGCGTGCGTGGGCCGGCAGCGCATCGATAAACGATGGATACACGCGCGCGAGCAACTCGTTTGTGTAACCGCCTACGAAGTCTTCTACTTTGCGTTGAAAGAAACTGGTTTCGAAGAGGGCGTCGAAAACTGTTTGTTGCGAGACCAGTTCGTTGCCGACGGCGTTGCCGATCGATTGGGCCAGTTTCTCTCGATGGCGGGGAATCATCCCCTGCGGCCAGATGGTGATGCCAAGGAGTTTGACTGATTTATACGGGTGGAAAAGCATCCAGATTGCGAGCCACGCCGCGCCGTAGCCGTGAATCGTGGCAACCACAATGATGCCTATTGCGATGAGTAGCTTCATAAAGATTTACAGGATTGTACAGGATTTACAAGATAGATTTGTTCTCGAAGCATCCTGTAAATCCTGTAAATCTTTATCTATTGTTCCACGGGATACCCGGCGTTGACCCACGCGCCCGTCCCGCCGGATACATTGAGGAGATTTGAAAACCCTTGTTTCTGGAGCAAACTCGCCGCCGCGCTCGAGCGATACCCACCCGCGCAAATGACCGCTGTCGGCTTGTTTTTCTGAAGTGGTAACGGACCAAGACTCTTGTCGAGACTCGCCAGCGGAGCATTGAGCGCGCGCGGCACGTGACCATTCACGTATTCACCCGGACGCCGCACATCCACGATTTGCAGTTCACTGTTTGCCATTTGTTCTTTCAACTCGGCAACACTCAACTGCGGGATCGTTTCGACAGGCAATCCAGCCTCCCGCCAACTCTCAACGCCGCCTTCCAGATAACCTTTCACGTTCTCGATTCCGACGCGAGCCAGCCGCACAACGCTCTCATCAACCTGGGTGCCGGTATCCGCAATGATTACGATCGCGGCGTTCAACGGGATCAAGCTGCCGGCCCACATTGCAAACTGTCCGCCGAGTCCGATGTTCACTGAACCCGGAACGTGTCCGGCGCCGAAGTCGGCCGCGGACCGAACGTCAAGCAGAACGTCAGCCTGTTCTTGAGCTTGTTGTGGTGTTAACGCTTGTGGTGGTTGTAACTCGGAAAGTTCGCGCGCGCCCGATCGATTGATCTCTGCGTCTTTCGGAAAATAGCTCGGAGCTTCGGGAAGATCCGCCGTCATCATCGTCACAAAATCTTCTTTACTCATCGGCTTCAGCGCGTAATTGAAATTGCGCTGCTCGCCAATTGTCGACGACGTTTCTTTCGACATGTTGCGTCCGCACATCGAGCCCGCACCGTGAGCAGGATAGACTTCGACTTCGTCCGGCAACTTGAGCAGTTTGCCGTGAAGGCTGTCGTACATCATTTCAGCCATCATTTGCGGCGTGTAGCCTTTTCCACCGGCTAGATCCGGGCGGCCGACGTCGCCGATGAAGAGCGTGTCGCCCGTTAGGAGTTTCTGCGGTTGGTCCGGAGATTCGGTGTCAGTGACGAGTACGCAGATTCCTTCTGGTGTGTGGCCCGGCGTCTCGATAAATCGCAGCACAACCTTGCCCATCTTCAGCTCTTCACCATCACGCACGGCTTGATGCTCAAACTCAACGCCGGCTTTTTCACCGAAGATGATCCGTGCGCCTGTGCGCGCGGCGATTTCATGGTGCCCGCTGACAAAATCCGCGTGCAGATGCGTTTCGATTACATACTTGATTTGTAAATCGTGTGCCGCCGCTTCCTCCAGATATTCATCGACGTCGCGTTGCGGATCGACAACCACAGCTTCGCCATCCGAACCGATCAAGTACGAAGCATGGGCCAAACAGGCCAGGTAGAACTGTTTGAAGAACATTCAATTGTCCTTTGAGCTTGGTGCTTTGTACTTTGTTCAAGAGGCACCAGGTACAAAGCACTAAGTACAAAAACCAAAGATCTATTCGGGCAGATTATAGAACTCTCTTGCGGGTTTCAACGGGCGAAGCATCCAATAGGGCCGGCGCGTGCCGTCTGGCGAAAACTGATCGGCAGGGCGCGTCATCGCCAGCCACTTCTTGTAAACCTCGCGTGATTTCTTAGTGTCGACAAAAATGTCTCCAGGCCGATCGTCCGGCTCAGCCGCGCGCACGCGTACAGCCTGATGCCAGCAATGCATTCCCGAAATCGGATCCGGATGCACCGGAAAAGTCATGTTTTGATGAACGCCGGCGTCCTTCCACCAGATGCGCAATGTATCCGGATCGGCGGACTCATACGGCTCAATGCCTTTCTCGCGCTTCAGCGACCATTCGGTTCCCTGCTGGTCCAACTTCACCGTCGCCATCAGTTGTCGTTGACCTTCGTCGGTCAGTTTCCAACGACCCATGTGATGACTACAAGCGACGATGCCGGGGCGAATTCCCTCCGTCACCCATGCCGGCACGACGTAGTAACCAATCTCAGTTTCCACACGCACCAGATCCCCGGTGCGCACGTTGATCTTCGCCGCGTGTGAAGGGTGAATCCAGAGCGGATTCGTGTGCGCGATCTCGTCGAGCCACTTTGCGTTCGCGCTGCGCGTGTGAATCTGTACGGCGAGACGAAACGTCGAGATCAGGATCGTCTGTCCTTCTTCGAGATTGTCTTTGTGAACGTGACTCTTGAAATAGGTTGGAATCGAAAGTTCGGGCCAACCCCAGTTGCGCAACGTTGAAGAGTAAAACTCCAGCCGCCCGCTCGGTGTCGGGAAGCCGCGCTTGACTGTTCCATCGACGTTGACGCCGGCGAGACGACGTCCATCCTCGTCACCATCGGGAAGGGGTAACGGGACGATGTTTGGCCCTGCGGGTTTGGCTGCGCGTGTATAGATTCTCCCGAAACCATCTTCACGCAGATCGTCTAACTCTTCCGCCGGAACTGTTTCTTCGTAAACGCGACCAATCTTGTCTTTGACTTCAAACGCGCCGTAACGACGCATGAATTCGAGTGGCGTCAGATTTTCCGCGGCGGCACGTTCAGGCAAACCGGGGACAGAGTTTTCGAAGATCCATTCGTAATATTCATCGATGCCGAGACGTGTGCCTGGATTCTTTTTCGACTCCGCGTATTGTCGAATACCGAGACTGCCGTCAGGATCGATACGCCAGGTCAATTCGAGCCAGAATTCGTTCTCTTCCCAAACCTCGCCGGGATTTACTTTGCGCGTGTCGTCGACTGTTTCACCATCGCGTTGCCGCATCGCCTTCATTACCGGCTGGCGGAAGCCGAGCCATTGCGAATCGTGCGTTTCGTATGAATGGAGATCGTGTCGTTCCGATCCGACGCCCATCGGTAAAACGTAGTCCGCGTAGTAAGCCGTTTCGTTCCAAGTGGGCGTAAGTGCGATGTAACAACCGACGAGATCCGGATCAGTGAGCATCTCTATCCACGAAAACCCATCCGGGTTGGTCCATACCGGGTTGTACACGCGTGTGAAGTAGACATCGAGTTTCGCGCGACGGTCTTTTAGGAAGTGGGGCAGCAGAAACGACATCTCATTCATCGACAACGGATACTCACGCGGCCACGTCGTCTCGTTCCACATCTTAGGATGTGGCGGCGTGTAGATCGGCCGCGGCACAAACTTATTCCACGCATTCGGATAAACACCGCCTTCAGTCGCGATAGCGCCGAGCAACGCATTCAACATGAACAGACAACGCGCCACCGACCAACCACCACTAACACCCGACGCAACACTGCGCCAATTGTGACTCGAGAATCTTGTCCCCGCCGTCGCCACAATCTTCGCAATCTCTTCAATTACTTTCGCATCGACCCCCGACTCACTCGCCGCAAACTCAAACGTATACTCCTGATAGATCCGTTTCAATCGTTTTTCAAAATCCGCAAAATCCGTGGCTCCTCCCTCTGCATCGAGAAACTCCCGCCAGTTCCACCAGCGCTCCACGAATTCTCTGTTGTAGAGATCGTTCTGGATCAAATAATTCGCGATCGCCAGAAGGATTGCTGCTTCAGAACCCGGATACGGCGACACCCAATAATCAGCGTGCGTGGCCGTGTTTGAGAGACGTGTGTCAAACACTATGAGCTTCGCCCCGTTTGCTTTGCCGTCGATCACGCGTTGTGCGTGTGGATTGAAGTAATGGCCCGACTCGAGATGCGCGCTGATCAGGAGGATAACTTTTGCGTTTGCATGATCGGGGCTGGGCCGATCGAGACCCATCCACAGTTGATAACCTTCGCGACTGCCGGACGAGCAGATGTTTGTGTGTGAGTTGTGACCGTCAATTCCCCACGCGGCGAGAATGCGTTCTGTAAAACCGTCCTCGCCGGGCCGGCCCACGTGGTACATCACTTCCTGCCGGCGATTCTCGACGATGGCTTTACGAATTCGTTCGGCAATCGCGTTGAGCGCCTCGTCCCAGGTGGTCCGTTCCCATTTTCCTGCCCCGCGTTTACCTGTGCGTTTGAGTGGATAAAGGATGCGATCCGGATCTGTTACCTGATTGAGTGTTGCGGGACCTTTGGCACAATTGCGTCCACGCGACCCGGGATGTTCCGGATTGCCTTCAAACTTCTGTACCTCGCCGGTGACTTTGTCGATGTACGCGAGCAGCCCGCACGCAGATTCGCAGTTAAAGCAAGTGGTCGGAACGATCGAGTAATGCCGCTCCTTGCGCTGCGGCCACGCACGCGAATCGAGCTCGGTCCAATCATCCCACCTCTCCTTCGGCGGAAACGCCGCGAGATGGCTTCGACTCGGACCAGGGTAGAAGGTGTCTTTGGAGTTTTGGTTTCTGCTCAAGTGCGGTACATCCAGTAATCCGACTCGCGACGAAGATGCGTCACGGCCACTACTCGGAACTCGGTTGGGTTTAACTCATAAACAATTCCGTAGGGGAAATTGCTTAATCTACAGCGACGATGAATTCTTGTTAGGGGCTGACAACCCCTTGGGAACTTCGAAATGCGTGAAATCGTCGCAGCAATTTCTTGACGAAACCGTGTTCCCAGTTCTTCGCTGATATCGTTGTAATAATTCTCAGTTTCTGTGAGTTCCTTTTCAGCGTGAGGATGAAAAGTGTATTTCATTTATTTTCGTTTGATTCGTGAGAGCAATCTTGCCATCACCTCTTCTCCGGGAATTGGTGTGACGGTTCCGTCGTCCATCTCCTTACTACGTCGTTCAAGTTCCTCGAGGAAAAGCGGATCGATTTCCTCCTGGCCACAGGCATTGAGGCTCGCCATCAAGTGTTCTGCCAACACTTCCCTGGCTTCAGGTGGGAGAGCCAGAGCCGCAGTTTCTATTTCTTCGTAGGTGCTCATATTTAGCCCTCAGTCTAACATGCGGTTCGACAATCTTACATCAAGCAAGTGGCACGGATTGGCCGGCCTGGACGTATGCATTTTCGAAGAGCATGAGACCGATCAAAGCCAACGGTGCGCCGCCGACGCCGAGTGGGATGCTCACAATGTTCAGGACGGCGAGCAGTGGTAGCGCTCCACCGAACAGCGATAGGAGAATCCCAAACCAGAAGTCGTTCTTGTATCGACCGCTCACCATTTCCCAGATTGCGAGACGCGCGTGTGCGGTGGGGTGTGTAAGAGAAACTTCACCCCAGATCATCAGCAGGTGAATCGCGCTGGAGATGGCCAGTATCCAGAGCAGCAAGTTGATTTCAGGTCGCGCAAAGCCCAGGAATCGTTCAACCGCGGATGTGTTCTCAGAAATGATCATCACTGGCAACAGAATGGCAGACCCCAACAACATCGATTGGAAAAACAGATGCGGTGGCAGCAGCGGGTTTTGCCACATGTCACGCGCTTTTGCTTGCGCGAAGAGATACGCGGTGTAAATGGCTGTCAGTATCGCGAGGGGAATTCCGGGAATCATCAACCAGCGTTGGAGCGAAACTGATCCAGCCCAACTCGCGATGAAATGCAGCCCCAGCACGAGTGTGTAACCCGCGATGATGAAAGCGCCCTTCACTAACCAGCTGCGCCACTGCGGTCGCGTGAAGATCATATGAAAACGTTCCGGATGTTCGAGATCCCAGATCAGCAATCCGCCGGTGATTGCCAAAAAACCGCCGGAGATAATTGGCGTGGCCCATCGCCAGATTGAACTGGTGACATCCAGAACGCCAAGCATCACGAGCAAACACGCAACGAGATAAACACCGGTAGCCACCCCTTTGGTCCATGTATAAAGACTGACGCGCCAATCCCACGGAATCGTATGCGCGACATCGTACGACAGCAACGCAGCCGCCGATGAGTTGTTGAAGTTAGGATTGCCCGATATTACGAACCCCGGGCCTTCCTGTTGCTCGCTCCACATAAAGAGACCGCCTTCGGGACGTCGAGCGGCGAGTGGATCGAGCGTCGCCTGGTGCGCACCTTTGTAGAAGAGTTTTGGCAGAGTCTCTTTCTCAGGACGTCTGACAGCGACAGTGTCGCGATTGATGATCTGTGCGACATAGGAATCCTGATCGTTCATGTCGCCGACGAGAATCGCCTGCGTGGGACACACCACAACGCACGCGGGCTCGAGCTGCATATCGATGCGGTGCGCGCAGAAGTTACATTTCTCAGCGGAATGATCGTCAGGGTTGATAAAGATCGCGTCGTAGGGGCACGCAGCCATGCACGCCTTGCAACCGATGCAGATCGATTTATCAAAATCGACAATGCCGTCCGCGCGTTTGAACATAGCCGCGGTTGGACAAGCGGTCACGCACGGCGCATGAGCACATTGGTTGCAGCGTGTTACCTGGTGAGCGCGTCGCGCCTGCGGAAAGATTCCGATATCGACGTGTTTGACGTATGTGCGCGTGACGGAAAGAGGAACGAGATTCTCAGACTTGCATGCCGTCGTGCAGGCATGACAGCCGATACAGCGCGTGTGGTCAATTACCTTGGCCCACTGAATCGGGTCCGACTGTTCCATCATAGAGGCTCCGTTGGAAGCGAGACTATACCACATTGACAAATCTCATTGCGGCGTAACACATTAGAGCCTTTTCGGAGGTTTTCATGCGTCTCAAATTACTAATTTCTGGAATGATATTAGCCACCGTTGCGATACTAGCGGCGTGCAATGCGGTCGATCAGGTCGGTAACAGCAATACAAACCCGGCGCCTAAAGGAGCGGAGACGGTCTACGCGGATGGCGCTCGTCGCGTAACGATTGATGAGCTGGAAGCGATGATGAAGGAAGGGACGGTCTTGGTTGTTGACGTTCGCAATCAGGACGCATACAACCAGGGCCACATTCCCGGCTCGCGTCTCATTCCCGCCGGCGAGATCCTGGACCACATCGGCGAGCTGCCGCGTGACAAGACGATTGTGACCTATTGTTCTTGACACGCCGAACACACGTCCGCCGGTGCGGTGGTCGCTCTCAAGACAAAAGGCTTCGATAACGCAGCAGCATTGCTTGGTGGTTTTAATCTCTGGCAGCAGGAACACAAACCGATCGACAAGAAATAAGATCTAGGTTTGAGGCACGATCTGCGTAACCAGGGCAGGCAAGGGTGTCACTACGCGTGCTGCGGGAACGCAGAGCACCGGACACGGCGCGTTTCTGATCACTCTTTCAATCTCGGATCCCAACACCTGGCTGCCACCAAACAACGATCCGTGAACCGCTGTTCCGATCACGATTAGATCCGCCTGAAGTGTATCGGCAAGTTTGACGATCTCCTGGTAAGGCCTGCCTTCGGCGACGTGAGTTGCACCGCCCGTACGCGAAAGCGGAGCCAGGCGTTCCTGTACGTAACTACGCAAACGCGTCAAAGCGGCGAGTCCGCCCTCCGGAAAGAGCGCTGAGATCTGATCGAAGTAATCCCCAATTACGTAGACGGCATGAAGCTCGGCGCCCATGTGATTTGCGATCTGCGTCGCAAGTTGAGTTGCGGCTGCTGAGGATGGACGAAAGTTTGTCGCGAGCAGCACGCGTTTGAGCCGGATCTGAGTTTGGCCGTCGTGCTGATCGATAAAATCTCTCTGCGGTGGTCGAACGCAGAGAACCGCACACGGCGCTTCGGCAACGATGTCTTCCGCAATCGAACTGCCGAACGCCCGCGACAGCCGATTCCGGTCGCGCATCACCACCGTGATCAGGTCGACCCCGTGATCGATTGCCCCTTGCGCGATCTCGTCCGCCGGTTCGCCTTCAACCAGAAACTTTTCCGCGTCGACGCCCTTCAGAACCGGATCGGAAAGCAGTTCATCGAGCTGAGTACTCACTACTGACTTCGCATCCTGCACACTGAACAACACGACACGTCCGCCACTATGCCGAGCAAACGCAGCCGCATACTTCAACGCCGCATGTGCGTTTGCAGAGAAGTCAGTGGGAAAGAGAATGTTTCTGAACGGAAACACCGCGCCACCGTATCACCAGCCTAACATCCTGTAAATCCTGAGAATCCCGTAATCATGTCTAAGGATTTCGATTTACAAGAGATCGGCTTCCATGCCAAACTCCGCAAGCTTTCCTACAGCAAGTAAAGTTATCGAAAATCCAATCCCGGAGGCGACATCTTGCTTCGAGGAATTTTTCATACCAAGAACCTGGACGAAATTCTGGAGAGTG
>DATEIS010000043.1:0-12153 GCA_035278765.1 Pyrinomonadaceae bacterium
TTTGAGTTAATCCAAGAGGGCCCAGGTATGCACGTGCGCTCTCCCTCAAGAGTTTCGAATGCACATGTTCACTACCCGACATAGGGCGATGCTTTAGATAAGTGCATAGCAGTTTGTGATCAGTAGGCGGAGAGGAGTCAACTATCCCAACTTCCATTCTCTACTGCCAACGTGAGTTGGCGCAGCGTCAGCGGAGCGAGATTCGTCGACTTGCCCGTTTTTAACCACCGAATCATCGCGACAATTATTGAGATCGGGTTGGCAGCGGCTTCGGGCCCAAAGTAGTTGTCATACGGAAATGTCCGAAGGTCGACTGCAAAGCGTCGACTGAACGCCTCCATGAACTCAAGGCCATCATCCCCATCCATACCCAAATCATTATTGATACTCGTCTCTGCAAATAATCGGCTTTTCGGCTCATCCCAGTATTCGGCCACGAAAGCTATCACATCATTGAGTAACTCCATGTTCATTGCTAAGTACAAAAAATTCTAGCGCTTCCGGAGCCGACGGCCGTTCGGTGATCGTGGAATGGTTGGGCCAAGATGTTTCTGGTGTTCAAGATAGTCAATGAAGAGTGGCGGGTTGAACGAAGGCGCAGCTGTTAGGTTCAACAACAACCTCGTAATCGATGATGATACCTGTTCGGGTGCGTAACCTCTTACTGATCTTATTTAACTCGGTCTGAGTGCCAGCGAGGTCTGCGTAGAGCGGGAGAAGTATTCGCACTCTATATTTGCCCGGCCGAGGTACGTTTAGCCTAAACCAGCCCTCTTTATCCGTAGTAGTTCGATAATTCCTACCACCACTACTTGCGACAATGCTGACGTCCCGCAACCTCTTATCGTTCTCCGCAAGAACTCCCAGGATCTGAGGTAACTGACGTTTTTGATTGATCAGGTTGAAAAAAGCCAGATCCGATCTTGCGTTTGAGACTTCTGTCGTTCTCGTACGGCTTTGCCTCAAAAGTCCAAAATCATTCTTGGATCGGGTCAGTACAGGGAGCGGTAGCGACCTGGTCGGTGATCAGCATACAATATTTCCTAACAATTCTTGACTCCCACGGTTTGACCAGGTCGCTACCGCTCCCTGTACTGACCCGCTCCAAGTGCAATTCATACTTTTGAGGCAAAGCCTTCTCGTACAGTAATGTGTATAGAGTTCGTTTCGTTCGGTGTTACGGTAGGCGTAGACAAGATAAGTGTGCCCTTCGGCAAACGCATAACGGCAAGATGTTCCATAGTTCACGAGTTCCGCAGTACTACCACTCAAACCCTTTACAACTCGTTCAATCGAGAAAACTATTTTTTGTCGTGGCCCTAACCCCTCCACGGCTATCGTAACCACCGAACCAACGAAAACGACATCGGCAGTCCTGTATTGACTGCATGGAGGCTCCCGCTCTCGACACTGGCACGCATACACATCAGCAGCGATCAGAGACTGGACAATAATTACGGCAACAAACACCACTTGCCGCGCTAGTTTTGTTCGCCATCGGCGGTTTCGGTTCATTATCGAACGGTGGCTTTCACCCTGAACTCAATGAGGAATCGTTGACGCAAGTTCCGCAAGGTTCCAATCAACAATGGCAGAGATAATAACGCAATGGAAGGCTGGCTTAACGGACGTTTAGGCAATCAGACAGCATTTTTATGACAAGTGTCCCATGTCCTTAAGCCACGAGATGTGCGGTTCGAACTCGGAATGCTTTGGGAGACCAATCTTTAATAACTCTTTCCATTAGGCTGAGGCAGCAACACTAATGGTTTATCAGGACATGTATTATTGGCGAGGTGTGCGTGTCTTAAGAATTCGCTGAATGCGCACAAGTAATGTCGTGAATCCATCTACAAACTTCTTGTCAGTCATCGTCACACATTGATATTTCAAACATCGCTTGATTAATTCGTCGGTCGCATCTTTGGCGGAATAGTTATAAAGGACCGGCATGAGCCACCGCTGATGCCCATTTACTGTCTTGACCAAACGCAACATATTCGCCAGTTCGGCTTTACAGACAGATGAGTTTGAAAATGCTTCAGTGATTAAGGGCACAAACACATTCGCTTGAGTTAAACCGTGCCGAATACGTTCTCTCCATTCGTCACCAGGTTTCAACGTATCCTCTGCATACCAAACTCCGATTTCGCGAAGTTCCAGGTTTCGTCGCACTTGATTCGCTATTTGGACATCCTTAGCACAGTAGCTGAGAAAAACTGGCCGTTCGTTTCTGGCGTCGTCGGCCTCTTGAAGGTTTTTCCCAAATAAACGAGTCTTCCTTCCTACATTAGCCCAGTGTTCTATCTGGTCAAGTAGGTCATCAAGGCTAAATGGCTTTGGAATCGCCGCTACTGCTCCTACACCCACCGCCTGTGACAACTCTTCAGCTCCCAACTGACCCGAGACAACCAGGATCGCGGATCTGATGTCTTGGGCAGCCAACTCCTTAATAAGCTCGAGGCCTTGCATCTCACCGGCTTTTAGTTCGAGGTCAACGACGAACAAATCGGGTTCGTCCTGCTGGTGAAGTTGTCTGAGTCTCAAGTCTCTCAACACCAAACTTGCATCTTCGTAAACGTGAACGTCAAACATTCCAGACAGGTTACAGGTTTCTTCTATTACACCCAGTATCTGGATGTCGTCATCAATGACACATACATCGAGTTTTTCCATAGCTGCATCCCTTTGTGAGTTTTTCTGCCCATGCCTATTGTGTTCACTCTTCATATGCAAATCGAGTGTTTGCAGTTTTTGATAATCTATGAGCGTTGCGCTTTCGGTAGTAATGGCCATTCGATCGGCGATTGTTCTAACAATGCCCTCTGCTACGAAAAAGCGTGGCTTATCTGAGCGGGCTTCGTCTATCGGCATTGTCATAGGTGAATTCGGAAGGTCGAAACAATTGTGACATTCATTGAATGGATGAATGACTTCGAGCCGCGGCAAAAGAACACTGTCAGAAATACGAATAATATGGTCTGCCAAATCTTGAACGAATTGCGAATAGTCGCGTCCGCAGTCACGCAATGACCTAAGCATCTCAAGAATGGATCGTTGTTGAGTAACGCCGTATGGATCGCCGTAAAACACCGAAGTCCCAGACACTATGTGTGCTGCTGGACTGCGGTGAGGCAACCAATTCACCGGAATAATTACACGTTTGAAATCTATGGCCGGGTCGTGTGTTGAATGTCTCTGTTCCTCATGCAATCCGATCCGGTCGAAAAAGATCTGCCACTCCTTGCCCGCACGCTCATCACGCATATAGGCTGGTGATAGAAGCGCTACCAAGACTGTTGTCTTTTTGAGTGCCTCGGTGGTTTCTGTTGTCCACTCAATCGTTGGTTGAGAATAACTGCGGTCAAAAAATCCTACCGGTTGGTACGTCTGGAGGTTAAGGCGGAAACAAATTGAGTCTGATAAGTCATCGAAGAATCTAGCGACCTGTTGGTTGCCATCAACTCTTGCGTAACTTAAATAAAAGTAAGTACCCATCCGTGAAGTTGCGAGTGTGCGAGGACGCAGAGGCCCGGGTCAGCCTTCGATCAAGCGGCAGGAGCTTATTCATGGCGTAAAGAAAAGTCAATCTGTCTTATGTAAATCGGCTGATGCGGTTGGCAAAAATAGCTCGTATTTATTTGTTCCAATCCTGTACGAAAGGTGATAACTCAAGAGGAACCGCCTTTTACGTCCTTACCGCGATAGCTTGAGGAAAGCCGCTGACTTGTGCTCTCTCCACTGCTGTTCGATCAATCTGTGTAGCGCCTCAAAACCTCTTCGACACTCCAGAATCCCTTGCCGTTATAGTCAATTACCTTCATCAGAAGAAGCGCGACGAGCGATGCATTTTCATAACCAATCGACCACAAGGATTTTTTAAAACGAAAAGCAATTGCCGAAGTTGCGTCATACAACAACAGGGCATAAGAATGTATTGCCCGCTCAGCCGTGTTAGTTGCCATTACTTCTTTCGACTTACCTTCCCGTCCGTTGTGCCGCACCTTACGACTAACAATTTCTCAATCGCCTTGATGAGTGATTCCCGCCTTGAGCGTTTTAGCCAATCCTTCTGGGCATAGGTCGCAAACCAGGCATACCTGTGATTCTCATGTGGCTTATTAGTAAGCAAGTCATGGAGCATGAGCAGGTGCTCGCGATTCCATGCCCAGATCACAACCCCACCGCTCCTTGCCTGATAAAACAAATCCCCGATATCGAAGTAACTTTGGCCCGAACTGCGGAAGATGCAGTTTGAGCAACTAACAGACCATTCGGATTTGTTCCAGTGAGGACAACTCCCTTCTCCAACCAGGAAAAGCCCCTCTCCGTAACAAGGTTCCGTCGCCGTCGCAATGCAACCGCATTTCGGACACTTCACTTCCACGAACGTCGGACGTCTTTGGTGATCGTATCTCAAATGACTCCAACTTGATCGTGGTGACATCAGTTACCTGGAGATGCTAATCGGTTCCATTCACTTCTGTGAAGATAATAACGTAGAGGAAGTCGGCCTTTCACAAGCGGTAGCAAATTCAATGGCTCAGGTGTTGATAGCGAGCAGCAAGCGCCAACGATTCATCAATCATCAAAAATGTAGAAATAGGTGCAGTCAGGAACTTTGACGCGCCACAACTCTCGTCCATCTTTTAGATCAACAGCAAATATCGAGCAGTCCGGGAGGGAAACTGCGACTACGGTTTGTTGGACGATCAGGGGATCCGTAGTGCCTTCGTCCAATTCTGTTTTCACCAACCATAGCAATTTGCCGTTGTCAGCTCTGCGAGCAACAATGCCCTTGGAGCCTTGCACGACCACAGTCTCATTCGTAGCAGCGAACCGCCTGGACCTTTTATTTTCATGCTCCCACTTCCACCTTTCCCTGGAATAATCAAGATCCGTTGCCGCTATCTCTCCGAGCGGCTCGCTCCAGACCACGCGACCCGTTTTCCTCTCAAGGGAGTTGATAGATCCATCAATGATTGTGTAAACGAACTTATCGTTTACGGCAGGCTTTGTTCTGAGACTGCTACCGCGAACCTCCCATAATTTCTTCTGACTTTCAAGCTCGAGCGCACCAAAGCGACTAGACGGGTAATCTTCTCGATCGTAGCGAAGCGCCCCATAGACAACTCCATCAACTAATTCACCGACCCCGTCGCCGGACACATCGTGATATTTGCCCGGAGTTTCCGCGATACGAAGGATTGCTACGCGCTGACCGCTATTAAGGGCGACTTTTGCCCAGTGCCCGTCAAACGCAAAGTTCTTGGTAAAGTATTCCTCGTTGATTTTGAAATACACATGGTCTCGATGAACATACGGGATATTGGTAGCATCAGTTGTTCTTCCAAACCAATTATCCAGGTTCCATATCTCTTTCCCGGTTTTCCTATCCAGGCTGTGAAGGTGCTGGCGGGCGCATACGATTATGTTATCGCCGGCAAGCACTGGAAACGTTCCGTAGGTGCCATAGCCACCGACACCTAAGGGAAATTTCCATTGAACCTGGCGGGTTTGCAAATTGACGGCGATTAAGCCCTGTTTTTCACCACGATTCATTTTCTGGTCAACGTATGAAAGCCCGCCGAAGTATGCCATCCCGTCAGCGACTATCGGCTGCTCAACCAGAATGCGGTCAGGAGTGAAGATCGTTTCAATGGAACGCGACGAGAGATCAAGGCGATACAGATGATAGCCGCCGCCGAAGTAGAGGTAATTACCATCCAGCATGAAATTTGAAATGTGCTTGGAGTCTCGTAGCTCCTGCTTGAACGGAAAACTGAAAAGGCAGCCGGATGTAGTTAAAAGAAGTATGAGTAGAATAAAGCCGCAAACTTTAGGAAGCATATCTCTAGTTCCTGAGAAATTAAGCTGTCGATCGTTGTCTAGATCTTCAAAGATAGGTTTCACCTGCTCCAGCTGATCTTGCTCGAGTCAGCAAATCCCTCACCAGGTATTCAAGCTCGACCAGACTTTTATCGATCGGGTCATTACTGGTATCTATGATTGATAGCCTCATCGCATCTGCCTGGCCTCGCAAATACGCGGCCCAACAATCCATTTGCGGATTAGCGAGTTCCGGCTGACCACGGTCCATGTGAAGACGCTCATTTCGCTTTACTGGATCGCAATCAACCAAAACAATCTGGGCATAATTAATCCCCGCCTGACTCAAAACTTCCAGCGCTCGATGAGGACGTATTTGTGTGTCAAGTACAGCCAATTCGATTCCTGTTTCCCGTTGACTCAAGTGCGAAATCCAATAACGAAGTATGTCCGCCTGTCGATCGGCAGGGTCTGCCTTCTCATCAATTTCAACTTTCACGCGATCACAGTTGAATCCCTTAACACCTGGGATTGCAAGCTCGTTTAACTTGAGTGTGAGAGTCGTTTTTCCGGCTCCCGACGCACCGGTTAAGACGACAATTGCCAGCGGCGATTTATTCATCTGTAGGCCAAACTCCTGCCGTACTAACACTCTAACTTCCTATTTTCTCAGGTAGTCGTCTTAGACTGAGCGCTAGACCTATCACCCCTAACGCCAACCCGGTGCCTTTTATAACTGCGACCCAGGTAGACGAAATCGGCGCCGGATCCGGGATACCGGTTCTGAGGTTGTGTAACTGACCAAAAAAGCTGTAGTAAGCCATGCCACACATAAACGCAAAACCAGCCGCCAAAAAGCGCTGGCCCGTTCGAGCATCTTGACCAACACGCCAAGCTCCGTAAAGAAGAAAGGCTCCTAAAATATAATCGTCGAACAGGGCAGGTGGGTCGTCCCGCCATGTGCTCCAGCGTCGAATAGTTTCAGCGACTGGCGTCACAATGCCGAGTACAAGGGCAAGATAGCGGCTGAACGAAATCGTCATTCTTCTTATGCACCAGGTTCTAAAGGCAAAGCAGTCCTATCAGCCAAATAACCTGCGCTCGCTCGAGAGGTGTCGCAACTGAAAGCTAACCCCCGCTGTTCGGGCTCTGTTGCTCGATCAACGATACTTCTAATTTGGGGGATAATATAGTTGACTGACCAACGAGTTACTCTTCTGTTTTTGGTCTTGATCGGACTGGGTAGCTAGCCTTCTTCAGAACGTCATACATTCTGGAACTTGACAGGCCACTTTTTTGCTGCAACTGAGACA
Source organism: Pyrinomonadaceae bacterium (assembly GCA_035278765.1). Lineage (GTDB taxonomy): Bacteria > Acidobacteriota > Blastocatellia > Pyrinomonadales > Pyrinomonadaceae > PSRF01. Next base: position 7,143 of record DATEIS010000043.1, read on the forward strand.
TGGTGCCACCTTCAGCCATCAATTTAGCAACATACGTATTTTGAAAAGCTGCAAGAGCCACATCATAAGGAGGAAGACCATCGGCAGCCAGCGAGTCTAAAGTAGGTAAACCATTACTAACCCGAGGACTGGTTATTGATTCCGCTAAAAAATCTAACTTACGCATTACGAGAGAGAATTTGTCTTCAGTTGTTGCTTGCCCTGTGTTTAGAATGCCAGTTTGAGAGATCCCAAAATATTTCCACAGGTTATTCTTATCGGGCTCGCTTTCAAGAGTCTTGTTGATATGCTCTGAAAGCTTATTGATCTCGCTTTTAATTACCCACCCTTGAAGTGAACTATTGTACCGATGGTAATTAATAATTCCGGTGTCAAACGGAATGTTCATGGTAGTGTCGTCAGTAACGAGGGCAACGGGCTTGTTAAGCGCGGTTCTTATTCCAAATTCGAAAAACACATTTGCGTTTAATTGTGAGATATCGCAAAGAACCAAATCCGATGATGAAAGATTTTTTATTATCTCTCCATGAATAATCTCGGAACCAGCCACGACGGGCAGGATTGCCTGTAAACCGCAAGTTTCGATGGCAGGGATAAACAAACAATCCAAAACGTGCAAGAAATGATCTGCATCCCCGTTATACAACTCAACTGAATCCTTAGGTGTGCTGATCGGCATTATAATGAAACAGGTTTTCATTCTCGCCTTACCCTCGAAGTGCTAACAATATTTCAATTCTTCTGAGTTAGAACATTACGATCGCTTTGTGGTCTTGCGTGGTCGGCCTGCTTTGCGATTCTGAACGGCCTTCAGGTCGCTGGGATTGATAGCGTACTCACGTCCTATCTTTTGAGCCTTCAAGCGCCCGCTATCAATCAATGCCCGCACTCTGTTCGAGCTTACACCTAACCGTTTCGCCGCCTCGGTTGTGCCGATCATTTTCATGGTCTGAATTATATCATCCGCGAAAACTATGGTGATAAACCAACTATTGTTTTGACAAGCGAACATGTTGCGCCTATAGTGGCCCGCATAAACGAGCGGGTTGGCAAGTGCGACTAACACTCACCAACCCTTACACAATCGACTCCTGATCCCGTTAAGAAAGAGGAATCGACTATGCACAACAATCCTAACATGGACTCCGAGAGTCCGCTGCCTGACAGTCAAGACTGGCAGATCTCCCTCGAACCTTATTTCGCGCATCCTGAAACGGCGCTTAGCTTAGCGCGGCAGTTTGCGGCTATCCGGCAATGTCTCAAAGCCACGCCGCCAGACGTGCTACAGGCAATAGACTCGCTTGATCTGGCGGTTGAGGTTCTCTTTGAGCATACGCGGTTTCAACGCGGCGCTTATGACCTTTACCAAACTGTGATCGAAGGTCGCGCAGATAGAGCACACGAAACGCTGGCAGAGAGTTTAGGAGTAAAACTCTAATGGGCCACGCACGGCCACGGCCCAAACTGCTAGCGTCGAAGTTGCTCATTATCCGTCAGGAGCTTGGTCTATCACAGCCACAGATAGCCAAGCGTCTTGGTATTCAGGAATATACAAACGTCTCAAAATACGAGCGCGACGTGAATGAGCCTTCGCTTATGATCGTGCTCGCGTATGCGCGACTAGTGGAGATCCCCGTTGAATACTTAATCGATGACCGTCTTGATCTGCCGCTCTAAGAATTGATAGCTTTGGCGATCCTCTTTTTCTTACCAGACTTTTTCTGTCTCTGATATTCAGCCTCACGCTTTTCGATCTCACTCTTAGGAACGGATATCAATTGCTTCGCTAGCTTCTCGAAGTTTGCGTATTCCTCTGATGGTTTAGAAGTTTTAGCCTTTTTCATTTCTTGCGAACTTTCTGTTTGCGTCGCTTCCGAAACATCCAAAGTTTGACGGTGCCCTGTCTCGACACCTTTGCGATAAACGGGAAATCGTTTTGAGCGAGCATTGACAACATCTTTGGAAGTGCCTTTTTAATGATTGCGATATTATCCGCGTTCTTTAGCTCTCCCGAGATTAGAACAAATGCTTGAACACCGCTGTTCAATAACGCCTCTGTTTCCACCTTGCGCGTTCCGATTCGCTGATCGCGCATTAAAACCTTCCAGTTATTTCGCCCGACCACGGGTAGCCACATTTGATCGGGGGTGTCCCCACGAAACCATTTAAAATGCGGCTCAATCCGTAAGCCAGCGTTTCGAAGTGCCTCAACGATCATCTTTCCACCTAGCGATCGTTCGAGGTAAAACGTTACTTCCTTAAGCTGCTTTTGGTAGTGCGCGTTCGTACTCGACTGCTTGTTCGATTTCCGACGCCTCGCACTCATAGTCTTTAGCTAGTTCGGCAATGCTTTCGCCCGCCTCATGCCGATCAGCTACGACAGACGTTGGCACCCCTATGCCGACCAGGATCGGCTTGCCAAACGAAATGCGAGGATCGATCAGAACCAGCTTTGGCCCCTCCATCAATTGAGGATCACGTTTCAGGAATGGATACAGAGCGATTGCCGATCCTTTTGGATCACGAGCAATGCGCCTTAAGTATGCCGTCATAATTTCTCTGATAGCTATTTGCCCCTTCTTGCTCACATTAACTACGTCACGCTCAATCTCCGTGAATAAGTCCACACCGTCGTGCTGAAACTCATATTCCACAAGCGGGTGTTCAGAGCCGTACTTTTCGCGTAGGTGGTCTATTCCGTATCTGATGTTTTCAAGTGGTAGTTTGTCTTTGTAGCGAATCGCGTCCAGTACATGCGCTTCCACCAAGTTGATAAAGGATAGTAGGGGCAATTGTGGATCGGGGAGCGTAATAAGCGGTTTGAAGGTTCTTGTGCCGTGCCGCGTTGGGTATTTCCTACCGTGAATCCAACTACGCAACGTCGCTGTTGGGATCTTCAATGCGTGAGAGGATTCGTAAATACCATAAGTAGGTATTGCGCGAGGATCAATGCCGCCGTAGATGTCTACCGACTTTCTTGTCATTTGCCCGCCTCCTGTGATACACAGATAGCGAGCCGCCGCCCGTGAATGTTGGTAGCAGGATACGGGTAGCAGTCAGCGCAATAATTAACAGTCTTACAAAAACATCTAGCAGGCCATGAATGTGGGTTCATGGCCTTTTAACTTTTCATTTTCTTTCCTCTGTTCTGGCGGGCCTTTCCGCCATCCCTAGCATGAGGGTTTGCCTATGAGTTCGGCAAACTGCAATCGCTTGCCAGTAACCATACAAAGCACCTCGAAGAATCTATCGCTATCGGTGCCCTTTCGTCTATTAAATCTGAACGCCTGTTCGTCTAAGTATCGAAACAGATGGAATGGCTCCACACTGATATAGGTGCCGCCGATGGTCCGCTTTAAGAGACTCCAGAAATTTTCAACGCCGTTCGTGTGCACGTTGCCTTCGACATACTTCTCAGCATGGTTGATTACATTGTGTATGTAATCGTTGTTGAGATCGTTGTAGGACTTCAGCGCATCGCTATAGACCATCGAACCCGCTTCGACGTGCGTGTTGATCTCGCGGCGTAGCGATCTCCGTTTGACGTTCGGTACAACCATCGTGCGAACTTCGCCATGCCGTTCGAGTAGGCCCATGACTGCAACCTTGCCCGATCCGCCTGTGCCGTGGATCTTGCGAGCACGTTCGCTGCGGTGCATGTTTCGCGCTTTGCCGCCGATGAAAGTTTCATCGACTTCAACGTGACCCGACAGCTTGTCGAGGGAGCCTTGCTGCATAGCTAAACGAATCCGGTGCAGCATGAACCATGCCGACTTCTGCGTGACGCCTAACGCTCTGTGGATCTCATAGCTGGAGATCCCATTCTTCGCGTTCGCTATCAGCCAGATCGCGGTTAGCCACTTGTCGAGGCCCAAAGGCGAGTCTTCGAAGATGGTTCCGACTTTGAGTGAGAATTTCTGTTTCGGATGTGCCGTGCGGCACTTAAAGAGACGCGCCTTTTCGAGATAGATAACATTGTCCGATCCACACTGTGGGCAGCGCGGCTTTCCGTCTGCGAAACGGGCCGCTATCATGAACGCATTGCAGTTTTCCGGTTTGGAAAAGTGAATGATTGCTTGCTGTAAGGTCTTTGGCGTTTCCATGCTGTGAATATACAGGAAACGCCGTGGTCAGTCAAGTATATTATTACCCTAATTTGTGTGTGTCGACGTGCCATGAAAGGCTTTCAGTGGACCCGACGAAATAAGTCACCGTAAACCAATGCGTAGAATCAACGCCTCCTGGACCAAACGGCCGCGTGACCGTCCAGCGGCGTTCGTCGGTATCAAACCACCATCTGCCCTCGGCTCCTACGTACTCTTTTTGCTTTCGCTGCTCCGCAATCGCATGCTTGAGCTCAAGCTTTTTGATCTGTTCTTCCTGGGTCTTCCACACTAATGATAACGCCTCACAATGTGGCGGCAATGAACCAGTAACGTCCGTCGAAGGAGCTTGTGATTTCGGATCAGGTGACCTCCGCGTACACGCTTGTGACAAGCCAACGGAAGCGAGTCCAAGCAGCAAAGTTCTTCGTAGTATCATCTCTAGCGCACTCCTGAACGGCAGAATGGCCTTAATGCCAATAAGCTGGTGTTTGATCAGACATCACAACTGTGCCCCGCAATACTTGCAGCAGATCGCGTCCGCGTCATGGCCCTCAGCTGCACATGAAGGACAAGACTGTCCCGAAACTTCCTTTCGTCGTACGGCTTGTGCGAGTTCCACGGAAACAATGCCGGTTGGAACTGCAATGATACCGTAGCCGATGATCATGACGATCGACGCTAACAATTGACCCAACGACGTGCGCGGCGAGAGATCACCGTAGCCCACGGTTGTCAAAGTTACGATGGCCCAGTAGATACTTCTCGGAATACTCGTGAAACCATTTGCTTCGCCTTCAATGACGTACATTAGCGCGCCGATGATCACAACCAGCAGCACTACGGCTGAAATAAAGACGCTGATTTTGCGGCTGCTCGCACGAAGAGCAAGCCGAAGTGTATCGGCC
>DATEIS010000044.1:0-3885 GCA_035278765.1 Pyrinomonadaceae bacterium
ACTTTCGTCGCCTTTGGTCCAGTGATTAGCTTTCCGGTGCTGTCCGTCGTGTTGGCAGGTTTGTCGACGATCTGCGCCGGATCGCCGATGGCCCATGAAGAGAGGAAAAACTCTTCAAACAAACACTCGGTGCACTTTCCCATCGGGCCGACGCCGAATCGATTTGCCAGAATCTCAGCACCGATGCCGCCCGTTCCGTAGTTGATCGCGAAACCATCGCGTACGCTGTGCAACGTGAAGGCGAGTGGATTTGGCTCACCGTTAATCTCGTCATCAAACTGCGGAAACGCCTGCACGGCCTTGATTTCGTCGTGATAGACAACGGTGAATTCGCGGAACGGCTGATTGCGATCGGGCTCAACCGGATTCGGGCGATACGTGCCGGCGGGGAAATTGCCGCGGCCGGGTCCGGTGATGATTGCGTTTATGTCGGAGTGGACGATGTTGTTATTGACGTCCAGCATTTTCAGGATCGGAGTGCCGGCTGGACGAGTGCTGTTCGCGGGATAGACGGCGTTGTAATCGAGAACGGGTTGGCCGGCGGGAGTCTTCATCGGCGTTCCGTCCGGATTCTTCTTCGTCGCGAGCGCGAGATCTCTTTCTGTCACCTGGCTGCGATACCACTCGGCGCCACGCGGTTCGACGTTCACTGCGCCAAACAAACCCATCGGCAATGAGCCGCCATCGCCTTCGCCGCCTGTCGTCGCGGCGGTGCTGTAGATCAGGTGATTCCCTTCTTTTTCGGCGTACCACGTGTACTGGATGCTGTTGCCGGGATCGACAATGCTGGGCGGATTCGTACCCACGAATGAGCCGTCGTCGAGAATGCTGTTTCGGAGGTTGAGACCGACGGCGTGAATTCCAGCGGTGCGTGTCGCGGGTTGATTATCGTCGGCACGATTCGGGTCGAGCAGGTTCTGGAAAAGGATGACTAAGCAGTCGCCGGCATTCATGCGCAAGACGATCGGGCGGGCGCGTTTGTAGTCTTTGAGGACCACATTACCGGGAACGAGTCCTGCGGACGTCTTCGCTTTTACGTCTCTGCGGAGCGCGTAGATCATGCCGGCCGGGTTGACGGCGCCTAACCGGTTGTAAAAGAACGGTTGATCAAAGGCGACCACATCCGCCTTTATGGTTCGCTCGCAATTTGGCGTCGGAACGATCTCCTGCGTCTTCACCACGCCTGCGAATAGAACGATTATCGCGAACGAGACACACTGCTGCAGAGTCTTTTCGAGTTTCATCTTGTCCCCCAGTTCTTCCCTTAACGTGAGTTTTCGGCATAAGGGCAGGGTGCAAGATTTATACCTGCAAGAAATTTAGTAAAAAACAATAAGCGTGTTGCATCACGTTTCAGAAATTTTCGGGAAGTGTTTCACCACGTGTCACAGGAAATGGGCCGCTCTCGCGCAAACCGAAGCGACGAAGCTTGCGATAGAGCGTGGGGCGGTTGTAGTTGAGGATCTGGGCAGTCTTCTTAATATTCCCGCCTGTTCGTTCGAGTGTTTGCGCTATTGCTTCGCGCTCGATGTCGTCCTTCGTCAGGTAAGGTGGAATTACACACAGGAAACTGCGCGCGGTTGAAGTGTGCAAATGATCCGGAAGATCTTCGGGCGTCAGGTAATCGCTTTGCGCGAACAGCACCGCATGCTCAACGACGCTTTCCAGTTCTCGAACATTGCCGGGCCAGTTGTAACGCATCAGTAGCGCGAGCGTCGCCTGAGAAATTCCGCGCATCGGCTTGTTGTACTTACGCGCCAGCCGCAGCAGAAAAACCTCGCTCAACAATGCGAGATCATCGAGCCGTTCGCGTAAAGGCGGCACCTTGATCTTCACCGTGCTGAGGCGAAAATACAGATCCTGTCGCAACGCACCCTCGCCAATCGTCTGCAAAGTTTCCCGGTTAGTTGAGGAAATCAAACGAAAGTCGACTGATATCTCTCGCTCGTCACCGAGTCGACGCACCTTTCGCTCCTGGAGCACGCGCAGTAATTTAGTCTGAAGATAAACAGGCATTTCCGAGATTTCATCCAACAGCAGCGTGCCGCCGGCGGTCGCCTCAATCAGTCCGCGTCTATCGTGATCGGCGCCGGTGAACGCGCCTTTGCGATAACCAAACAGTTCCGACTCGATTAACGTGCTTGGGATTGCGGCACAGTTGATCCGTATAAACGGTCGTCCAGCGCGATGGCTCTGCGCGTGCAAAGCAGTCGCAATCATCTCTTTCCCTGTTCCCGACTCACCTTCAATCAACACCGAAGCATCGGACGGAGCCGCCGTGCGAATGACGGCGCAAAGATGGCGCATTTTCGAATTGTTGCCGATAATTCCAAAATCTTCGCGCTCCTCGGAGCGAGTGCTTTTTTGTAGACGGTTCTCGGTCTTGATTGTCTTAAACTGCAACGCACGTTCAGTCAGCAGTAACACCTGCTCGAATGTGAACGGCTTTTCGAGATAATAAAAAGCGCCGCGTTTGATCGCGTCGATGGTGACTTCGAGCGATCCGTGTGCAGTCATCAAAACTACCTCGGTCTCCGGCGCAATCTGTTTGATATGTTCGAGTAAGCGGATTCCATCGGCATCAGGAAGACGCAGATCGAGAAACACCAGATCAAACCAACGCCGAGCCAGGAGTGCTTCGGCTTCTTTGGCAGTTGAGGCAGTGTCTACGTCGTAATCGTGTTCGCAAAGCAGCAATTCGAGCGCGCACGTAATTGTATTTTCGTCATCAACGACGAGTATTCGGGCAGGCATGTGGGTAACCTTTCGTGTTCCAAGATTGCTGGGCGGACGACTTTGGGAGTTCCGCAGGGCGACGTCGGGGAATCGCCTCACTCAGAAACTGAGACCTTGAGGCCGCGAGAGGCGGCTATAATGTTGTTTAAGTGAGGAGAATCAATGTAGAAGTTAATGAGATTTAATCAAATCTTCAATTATGAGAGTGTTTGAATACAACAAACAGAAGTCACAACGCGAATACTATTTGCGCAACGCGATTTTTTGGGGGCTGTTGGTAGCCTACATTCCCGGCGTTGTGTATTTGGGCACGCTGTTGCAACAAGGGCTTGGATATGTTGCTTTGAGTTGGATGGCCGGGTTGATTATTGTTGGAGCTTGGCGGATTTCCTGGTCGTGTCCGCGTTGTCATCGGCGTTTCTATTTCAAAAGGTGGTACGGCAACACCTTCACGACGAAGTGTGTGCACTGCGGTTTTCGTCCGGGGAGCCAGTGAAGTCAATGGGAACATTGCAACTAAATTTCCAACTCACCGAGAAAGAATACATCGCCGCTATTCGTCTCTATGCCTTGCATTCGACTGAAATATTGGCCCGTTTGATAATTCTTTGGGTTCTGGTTTCTGCCGGTTTGTTTTTGCTGACGTTGGTATTGGATTTTGCGCTGCCCATTTGGGCTCTCATCGCAATGATAGGTCTGGTTGGCGTGGCGCTTACGCAGGGTTACTTGTTTGACCGTCCGCGACGATACTTCCGAGGCAATCCGAAGTTTCGCGATGAGTACCACCTGGCCTTTAGTGACAGCGGGATTGAGTTCAAAACGCAAAGCGTAAACGCTACGCTTGCGTGGAGCATGTTTACTCGTGTGATCGAGAACGACAAGTTTTATCTGACGGTCTACGGTAAGGACCTGCACTCGGTTTCGGTAATTCCGAAGCGCGCTTTTGTGAGCACTCAACAGGAAGCTAGTTTTCGCGAAATGCTGCGCCGCCACGTCGATAGTTCAGTAAAACTCGAAACGACCGCCTACCTCCCACCAAATTCCCCACCCGACTGGCGTTAATTCTCAGTACGTACTGTAGGGGCGGCCCTCCGTGGCCGCCCTCGATTTTGATCAGCACTCTATTCAAAAGGCACCGTTCAAATCGAG
>DATEIS010000045.1:0-2734 GCA_035278765.1 Pyrinomonadaceae bacterium
TTACGCCGATTTCGCTTTACAGAAATCGATCACCACATTCGTGAACTCCCACGGATATTCTTCGTGCGGGAGGTGGCCGCAATTCATAAATACAATCAATCGCGATCCGGCAATCTCCGCGTGCAATCGTTCTCCATCCACAAGCGGGATCTCGCGATCGTTTTCACCCCAAACCAGGAGAGCGGGTTGACTGATTAGATGCGCTTCTCTCGAGATGCGTTCAGCATCCCAGCAACGCACGGTTCGAATGATCGCGCGATGCGTACTCGCTGCACGCAAAGGTAAATGCCGCGCGTCGACTCTTCGTTCGTCCAACACCCACGCGTGTTCGTCGTAAACTCGCTTCATGCGCCGTCGCAGCAAGCGACGTGAACCAATCAGAAGCGGCGAAACAACATCACCGAACACCGGCGAACCAAACAGGCGCATCAACTTGAAAGCAAGTGGCCGGTTGTCGTTGACTGCTCCAACCAGGATCAGCTTTTCAACTCGATCCGGATAATCGAGCGCCACCGTTGCAGCGACTGCGCCACCATACGAACTGCCGACAATAATCGCTCGCGGAATACTGAGAGCGTCGAGCAGCCGCACTAACAGTTTTGCCTGACCCTCAATCGTGTACTCGCCGTTGCGTGGTTTCGCGGAGTAGCCGTAACCCAACATGTCGAGGGCGATAACACGATAGCCGGCCTTCGCGAGTGCGAGGAACACCTTGCTCCAAACGAGGGTCGACGAAGCGAAACCGTGAATCAACACCATCGCGGGGGCGTTTCTATCACCGGCTTCCTGGTAATGAACGCGAACGCCGTCGAGATCGATGAAGCACGAGTGCTCTGAATGAAAAACGACGTCGCGACACTTATGCCAGTCGGCATCACGTGGTCGAAGCAAAAGCTTGCCGGCGACGGCGAGCGTTGCAGCTCCAGCGATCCAATATCGTTTCTTCATATTTAAGCCACAGATTACACGGATGACACAGATTAAAACTAATCCGTGTTATCCGTGTAAATCTGTGGCTAAAACTATCTACCGAGATAGTAACGTGCCGACATAGGTCAGCAACTCGTTCGCACAAACGGGACAGTAGCTGTGCTCTTTGACCAGTCTATCTACAACCTCATTAATCCTTCTCAACTGATCCGGATCGGGCGTCTTCGCCGACGTCGTAATCTTCACCACGTCTTTCAAGTCAGCGAAGATCTTCTTCTCGATCGCTTCTTTCAGACGTTCGTGCGAGTTGTACTCAAACGGCTTGCCCTTGCGAGCATAAGACGAAATGCGGATCAGAATCTCCTGCCGGAAAGTATTCTTCGCGTTCTCCGAGATACCGATCTGCTCCTCGATCGACCGCATTAGCTGTTCGTCAGGCTCCATCTCTTCTTCAGTAATTGGATCCTTGATGCGCTCCTTGTTACAGAAAGCTTCGACGTTGTCGAGATAGTTGTTGCACATCGTGCGCGCCATCTCTTCAAACGAGTAAACGAAGGCTCTTTGCACTTCGATCTTCGCGAGCTCGTCGTACTCCTTGCGCGCCTGCGAAATGTGGTTCAAATATCTTTCACGTTGTTCACTGCTAATGCCCGTGTGCTGTTCAAAACCGTCTTTGATGGCCCGCAGCGCATCGATCGGATTGATACAGGTGACGCCGTCGCGCACGAGCGCGCTGGAAAGTCGATTGATGATGTAACGAGGCGAGATGCCGTCCATGCCTTCGCGAATGGTCTCTTCCTTCAGCTCGCGTACGTCTTTCGACTTGTAACCCTCGACATCCTCGCCATCGTAAAGCTTCATCTTCTTCACGATATCGACGTTCTGACGCTTCGGCTCTTCAAGACGCGTCATCACCGCAAACATCGCCGCCACTTTCAAAGTGTGTGGCGCGAGGTGGACGTTGCGCAGCGCCTCAGACTGGTGCAACAGCTTGTCGTAAATGCGCTCTTCCTGCGATACGCGCAGGTTGTAGGGCACCTTCACGAGGATGATGCGATCCTGCAACGCTTCCGATTTTCGATTACCGGCAAACGCGATGTATTCATTCTCGTTTGTGTGCGAGAGAATGACTTCGTCCGCGTAAATCATTGCAAAGCGCCCGGTCTTGATGCTCTGTTCCTGCGAAAGCGTCAAAAGGCTGTAGAGAAACTTCTCGTCAACCTTCAACATTTCCACAAATTCCATCAAGCCGCGATTCGCGATGTTTAGCTCGCCGTCAAAACGATAAGCGCGCGGATCTGATTCGACCCCGACTTCGCCGATCGTTGAGAGATCGATTGAACCCGTTAGCTCCGTAATGTCCTGCGACTTCGGATCGCTGGGCGAGAACGTGCCGATGCCGACGCGTTCTTTTTCAGAGAAAGCCACACGATGTATTTTGACGTCTTCGTGACGTCCAGCATACGTGTGTTCCAGCGCATAGCGACACTGCGGACAAAGATCGCCTTCGATATAAATGCCGTAATGTTTCTCGACTTCAGCACGCAACTGGTGCGGTATGAGATGCAACGGCTCCTCATGCATCGGGCAGTCTTTGATGGCGTAAACGGCACCGGCCTCAGCAGTCCTGGTCCAATCCTCCAGCCCGCGCTTGAGCATGTTGACGATTGTCGACTTACCTCCACCCACAGGTCCCATGAGCAAGAGAATGCGCTTGCGCACTTCGAGACGCTGTGCGGCCGATTTGAAGTATTCGACAATTCTGGCGATGGGCTCTTCAATGCCAAACAGTTCGTTGGCAAAG
>DATEIS010000046.1:0-3750 GCA_035278765.1 Pyrinomonadaceae bacterium
CCAGTCGATCTGGTTGTGTCCCACGTCTACCGCAAAAACTTTCTTCGCACCGTGTTGCAGCAAACAGTCAGTGAAGCCCCCGGTCGAAGCGCCTACATCGAGACACGTGAGCCCCACTACATCGATCTGAAACTCACGCAACGCTGCCTCGAGTTTCAGACCACCGCGCCCGACGTACCGCGTAGTCGGATCATCGCCGCCTTTAATGCTAATTGCTGAATTGGTATCGAACTGGTGGGAAGGTTTTTCAACCCGCTGCTCGTCTACAAGCACGACGCCGGCCATCACCATTGCCTGTGCTTTCGTGCGCGAGTCTGCGAGGCCTCGCTCGACAAGCAGTTTGTCTATTCGTTCGCGCTTCACGCGACAAGATTAACAAATCCTGTCTTAAGCGCGTCTGGTCATCGCGCGCGGCGTTTCAGTCAGTCGAAGCTCTGCCGCGCAACTGTCACAGAGCCAAACGAGAATTTGTGGAGCATCGGCCCAAAAGAACGACGTAACTTTACTTGCCATTTGCACGGCATCCGCTACGCGAAGTCGTTGCAAAGCCTGAATGTAAAAAACACCATTGTAGAAATCACCATCAGCGCCTTCCTCGCGGTGGATACACTCCCGCTCGCGATACATCTGTCTAGTCATGATGATCACCAATCCCCGCACCTCGTGGCGCAGAAAACAGATTCATTAATCAAATGTCGGGTGCTATTAAAAAGTGTGAGTTAAAAAACAGGGCGAACTAACGTAGTTGAACCAGATGATGCCACTCGATCACGATTACGTCAATACATCTATTTTTGTATCCACAGATTACGCAGATTGATTACGGGTTAGGTCGTCTGCGGCCTTCGAAGATCTCATCGAGATTTGAAAGATCGCGATGGTTGTTGTAGCGCTCCGCACGACGGCGCTCTCGTCTCCACACGCGTCGAGCACGTCGTTCCTGCCATTCATCGTAAAGCACTGTATCGCGAATCTCATGCAACGCGTCGTCTTCATTCACTCGTCGCGTGTCGGTCGGTATGCCCATGTAGTCGTCATGCTTAGCAGCCACCGCGGTTCTTCGCTTCACGGGCGCTTTCTTCTGTGTGCTCTCTTCAGTAGGGTCTAACGCCTCTGTAGTTTCTTCAACAGCGGCCACCGGTGTCTCAGCAGGCGGATTCTCAGTGACAGCCACTGACACTTCAGGCACTTCAACTTGTGTGACTTCAGCCGGCACGGGTTGAACATTCCGCATCTTGAGGTACGACGCGAGTAACGCCGAAGCAGCGCCAAGCATCATCGCCACCGCGAACGCACTGCCCAGAATCCATTGCCTGCGGTGCCGGATCTTCTCCAAAGGCACAACCGGACGCGCCGAAGCTATCGTCCGCTCATCGTCAAATTGCGGCTCCGAAACCATATTTGGTGAATCTATCGCGCTATCAAATCTATATTTCATCGCTTCACTTACTTTAGGCACAATTGTCGGGAGGTTTAGCCTTGCCGGATTTCTTTGCAATCACGAGGCCACGCACAGAACACTAGTTTTGGGGAGAGATTTAACGGGGAGAAGAACGGAAATGGTGCACTGTTTGCCACGAAACGGCACAAATGGGCTGTGACTTTTGTGCCTTTTTGTGGCTTTAAGAGACTGTGCGGCGTGCCTTCGTGCGACGATCGTCAAGCACGTCGATGCTTTCTCTCACGCGGTTGTAGATGCCGTCAGCGTCGAGCCCATACTTCGCCAGCAATAATTTTGCGTCACCGTGAGTGATCAGGCGATCTGGGATTCCCATGCGCACCACGTGAACCTTGTCCTGCAGGCCATTTTCTTCGAGCAACTCCATTACCGCCGATCCGAAACCGCCGGCCAGGTATGCTTCCTCGACCGTCACAATCACGCGTTTTGTGCGCGCGAGCGCAAGTAACAACGGAGTATCGAGTGGCTTAACAAATCTTGCATTTACGACAGTAGTTTCGATGCGGTCCTTCGCCAGCCGCTCAGCAGCGGCGAGCGACGGATGGACCATCGAGCCGTAAGCAACGATTGCTACTTCCCCACCGTCCCGCAGTATTTCGCCTTTGCCGATTTCGAGCAGTTCGGGCTCGCGATCGATCGGAACGCCGACGCCGTTGCCGCGTGGATAACGCATCGCCGCCGGTCCTGCGTGCTCGAGCATGGTGTACATCATGTCGCGCATCTCGCCTTCGTCTTTCGGCGCCATCAACACGATGTTTGGTATCGGTCGCAGGTAGGCGATATCGAGCAGCCCGTGATGAGTTTGTCCGTCGCCACCGGCAATGCCGCCACGATCGAGACAGAACTTCACGTTGAGATCCTGAATGCAGACGTCGTGTACCAATTGATCGAAGCCACGCTGAAGGAAAGTTGAATAGATCGCGCACACCGGCTTCAGTCCTTCGCACGACATGCCGGCGGCGAACGTGACGCAGTGTTGCTCGGCGATACCAACGTCAAATGATCTTTCGGGAAACTTCTCGAGCGCGGTGCAAACGCCCGTGCCATCCGGCATCGCCGCAGTCAAAGCTACAACCTTCGGATCCTTCTCCATCAGTTCTGCGAGCGTGTCGCCAAATATTTTCGTGTACGTTGGCGTCTTTGAAGTGCTCGTGACTGCCTTTCCTGTCTTCAGATCAAAGGGACCGGTTGCGTGCCAGCGATAGTAGTCAGGTTCAGTTTGCGGAAAACCTTTGCCCTTTGTAGTCAAAGCATGAACGATGACTGGACCATCCTTGATCTGTTTCGCTTCCTGTAAAGCGGCGACGAGTGCGCGCGGATTGTGACCGTCAACGTAGCCGATGTATTTGAAACCAAGCTCGCTGACGAGCGCGCCTGGTAGTACCGCAGCCGCGATCACGTCTTTCATCGTCTTAGCGGCATGGTGTAGCCGTTCACCAACTGAAGGAATCGCGCGCAGCTTCTCTTCAACTTCGTCTTTGAAACGGTGATAACCGTGAGCGCCGCGAATGCGATTGAGATAACCGGTTAACGCGCCGACAGCGGGCGCAATCGACATTTCGTTATCGTTGAGCACAACAATCAGGCGGCTCTTCAAATGTCCGGCCTGGTTGATCGCTTCCATCGCCATACCGCCTGCGAGTGAAGCATCGCCGATTAACGCAACGACGTGATGGTCTTCGCCCTTTCGGTCGCGCGCGATCGCCATTCCGAGTGCGGCGGAGAGAGATGTAGACGCGTGTCCGGCGCCGAATGTGTCGTATTCGGATTCGTCGCGACGAAGAAAACCGCTGATGCCGCCGTACTGTTTGATTGTCGGGAGTAGATCGCGCCTGCCGGTCAGAATTTTGTGTGCGTAAGCCTGGTGGCCGACGTCCCAGACGAGCCGATCGCGCGGCGTATCGAACGCGTAGTGCAGCGCCACGGCGAGTTCTACGGCGCCGAGCGAGGCGCCCGTATGGCCGCCCACGCGCGACATCGTTTCGAGGATGTAAGCGCGAATTTCGTCGGCAACGGTTCGAAGTTGATCAGGTGAAAGCGTTCGCAGGTCTGCAGGTGAGTTAATACTCTCGAGAAGCGTCATCTTGGCCGCATTGTACTCCAATCGTTGGCTTTTGCTATCTCGTACATAGCCATTTACTTCATGACGTAAAGTACTCTGTATTCCTGTCACTGTCAATCCAAATGTTTGTTTCCAAGCCACGGGCGGCCACGGAGGGCCGTCCCTACAGTACGTACCGCATCGCAACGGGTGCCTAATCACTAAAGGCTATGTCGCACGTACTGTAGGG
>DATEIS010000047.1:0-21716 GCA_035278765.1 Pyrinomonadaceae bacterium
GTAACATGCTATACTCTTGCGATTTATGGCTAGTGTCCTCGAGATCATCCCGCTCGGTGGTATCGGCGAGTTTGGAATGAATTGCATGGCGGTGCGCTACGGCGACGAGATGTTGATTCTCGACGCCGGGATGGGCTTTCCTGAGGAAACGGCTTATGGCGTCGACGTTTCGATCCCGAATTTTGGCTTTCTCGAAGAATACAAGGACGACATTACCGCGATCGTTCTCACCCACGGTCACGAAGATCACCTCGGCGCGCTGCCTTATTTACTCAAGCGATTCAACGTTCCTGTCTATTGTTCGCATTTCACTGCGGGCCTAGCCGAAAGCAAACTTGAAGAACACGACCTGCTCGACGATGTGTTGTTGCATCGGGTCGAGCCGAGAGACGTGGTCGATATTGGTGTTTTCTCGGTTGAGTTCATTCGTGTTTCACACTCGCTCGTCGATTGTTTCTCACTCGGAATCAAGACTCCCGTTGGGACGATCATTCATACAGGCGATTACAAAGTGGATGAGACGCCCGTTATCGGTGAGCCGATAGATCTGCGTTCGTTCAGACGATATGGACAGGACGGCGTGCTCGCGTTGTTGTCCGACTCCACGAATGCGACTGTTCCCGGTCGCACGCCTTCTGAACGCGCCGTGATCCCTGCTTTTGAAGAGATCTTCTCGGAAGCGAAAGGTCGGATCGTAGTCGCGGCATTTGCCTCGTCGATTCATCGTTTGCAGATCGTACTCGACGTGGCGCAGCAGTTTGATCGTCACGTTTGCGTGCTTGGGCGTTCGATGCAGAAGAACGTGGACGTTGCGGATCGGCTTGGGTATCTCGACATTCCGGACGGCCTGATCGTGTCACTCAACCAGGCGAAGATGATGAGCGACGATGAGATCGTGTTTCTGGTTACCGGTTCTCAGGGTGAGGCGCGAGCCGCGCTTTCACAGATGGCTACGCAGAGTTACAAGGGATTGATGATTGAAGAAGGCGACACAGTCGTGCTTTCGGCGCGCATTATTCCGGGTAACGAACGATTGATTTCGCGCATGATCGGATTCATTTACAAGCGCGGCGCCAACATTATTGAAGAGAAGCGACGGTTGGTCCATGTCAGTGGTCATGCTTCGCAGGAAGATATTCGAATCATGACTGAAGCCGTGCGGCCGAAGTTTGTGGTTCCGATCCACGGTGAATACCGCATGCTGTTTCGGCATAAGGAGTTTGTCAAAAACCATCTGGGCTACAAAGAAGAGAACATTATTCTGATCGAGAATGGCGACGTGCTCGAGCTCGATGGCGAACGTGCGGCGGTGATCGACAAACGTGAGATTGGGCGTACCTTCATTGACGAGAGTGGTTTCAAGGAGATCGACAGCGAGACCGTCCGTGAACGCAAGCAACTGGCTTACGAGGGGACTGTGACGGTTGTGGTCACAGTCGATCAGGAAACGGGCGAGCTTGATGGCGAGCCGAAGATTGCGGCACGTGGCGTGCGCGGGTTGAGCACCGGAAATGGTTTTGGAAACTATCTGCTCGCGGATGCAAAGCGCGTTGTCACCTCAGCGGTCGCGGGTGCGTCGCGGCAAACACTCTCAGACGAGACTCTTTTGAAGGAACACGTGCGCGTAGAGCTAAAGCGGTTTATTCAGAAACAAACTGGCGCGAAGCCAGTCATCACGCCTGTAGTCGTGCTGATCTAGATCTTCGTACTTTGTTCTTTGTACTTGGTACTTTGTGGCGACACAACGAAGTACAAAGCACTAAGCACAAAGTTCGTCAATGACTTACTGGTCCAACAAAGTGGTGATGATTACCGGCGCCTCTTCCGGTATTGGGAAGGGAATTGCGTTGGAGATCGCGTCGCGTGGTGCGCATCTCGGTTTGTTGGCCCGGCGCGAGGATTTGCTACAGGAGATTGTTGACGAGGCTCAAAAGCGCAACGTTAAAGCTTTCGCCGCTTCGGCGGATGTGCGCGATGTCGAAGCCGTTCGGGAAGCTGCGGATCGTTTTCGGAAAGAGCTTGGGCCCATCGATATTCTGATCGCCAATGCCGGTATCGGCACCTCCGATCATGCGACTCGACTGACACCGGAGCACGCCGCAAACGTCATCGGTATAAATGTTCTCGGAGCGGTGAACAGTGTGGGCGCCGTTCTTCCGGAAATGGTCGAGCGTGGTCAGGGACGTTTGGTGGCGATCTCCAGCTTGGCCGCATATCGGGGCCTCGCGAAGTCTGCGGCGTATTGCGCGAGCAAGGCTGCCCTGACTGCTTACTTTGAAAGTCTGCGGATCGATCTGCGTCACACTGGCGTGGGCGTTACGATCATCCATCCGGGTTTCATCAAGACTGCCCTGACCTCCGGACGTGAAGCAAAGATGCCATACCTGATGGAGCTCGATACGGGGGTCAAAAAGATCGTTACAGCGATTGAAAAGGAAAAAGCGATCTACGCTTTCCCCTGGCAACTGGCAACGATTGTGCGGGCCAGCATGCTCATGCCGCCCGCCATGTACGATTGGATTGCGGAGCGAAATTCTTTTAGAGAATAATAAATGACCATTCTTCAAGCTATCTTCCTTGGCCTGGTTCAGGGCCTGACAGAATTCATCCCAGTCAGTTCAACAGCACATCTCGTTTTCGCCGCCCGCGTGATCAATCTTTACGGCGGCGCGGATAAGACGTTGCAGGCAGAACAGACGACCGCCACGATCGCCGTCATTCAACTCGGAACGCTGCTCGCGGTTTTGATCTACTTCGCCCGCGACATCGTCAATATCCTGCGGGCCTTTACTACAGATCACCTTGCTTTGGTGCGCGGACAGAACCAACCCGGGCAGCCAAAACTTTCAAAAGACGCGTGGCTGGGATGGCTCGTGATCATTGGATCACTGCCGGTCGGCACTGTCGGACTCGTGTTGAAGAAACAGATCGAAGGTCCATTCACAAAGAATCTCTGGGTGATCGCGACGATGATGATCGTTGTGGGTGTGTTAATGACGATTGCCGAGCTCGTTGGGAAAAGAGATCATGGCATGGACCGTTTGCGCGTTTCCGATGCGCTCGCAGTCGGCTTCTCACAGGTGCTGGCACTGATTCCCGGTTCGAGTCGATCAGGCTCGACGATCATGGGCGGTTTGTTCTCGGGTCTGACTCGCGAGACAGCCGCGAGGTTTTCTTTCCTACTTTCGATTCCGGCGATCGCGGCGAGCGGGTTGTTGGAACTGAAAGAGGCGATGGAGAAGTTGCCCGCTGGGAGCTATGGTGCGCTGGCCGTCGCGACGGTGGTTTCAGGCGTTGTGGGTTATGCGTCGATCTGGTTCCTGCTGCGATATCTGCGGACGCACTCGACGAGCGTTTTCATTGTCTATCGGGTGATCGTAGGGATTGCGATTTTGGTGGCGCTGTCAGCAGGCTATATCTCTGGAAGTATTTAAGCCACAGATAAACGCGGATTTGATACACTGATTACGGCCCCTCCTCATGAAGTATCTAATCGGTTAAAAGGGCGGTGATTAGTAATGAGTGAAGGCTCTTCCCAGCGACCGCGAAGCCCGCGAGTGCCTGTCGAGTTCGCTTTGGATGTGGAGGGAACAGACGCGTCAGGAAAATCTTTTCAGGCCAAGGCAAAGGCCACCAAGATCAGTCGCGGCGGCGCAACGCTCCTCATCGACGTTGATGTGCCGCTTGGTTCGACGGTGCAGCTCGTGCCGCCGTTTGGTGGTAAGCTAACGGCCGAAGTGAATGGTTCGTGGATTGACGATATCGATGGCAATAGACGCATCGGTGTGAAATTGCTCGATGCTAATGGATGGTTCGCAGAGTAGGGCCACAAAAGGCACAAATAGCACAAAAGGCACATAGTAATTATGAGGCTTAAATCAAGTAGAATTCATTTTGTGCTATTTGTGCCTTTTGTGCTTTTTTGTGGCAATAGATGAAAGCCAAACGCTGGATCGTGCGCGAGCAGGATTCCGATAGGGCCGCCTCACTGGCACGCGTTCTGGGTGTCTCACCAATCCTGGCTGCTCTTCTTATAAACCGCGGGTATGCCGGCGAGCGCGATGCGCGCGTCTTCCTGTCTCCAACTTACGATCAACTTCATGAGCCTTACGCCATGCTCGGCATGAAGGAGGCTGTGACTCGTCTCAAGCGTGCGGTTGAAGCACGTGAGCCCATCCTGATTTACGGTGATTACGACGTCGATGGAACGACAGGGACCGCCGTGCTTTTGCGTGCTCTGAAACTACTCGGCGCAAATGCCGGTTTTCACATTCCACATCGTTTCACTGAAGGCTACGGGATCCAGCAGGCGGCACTCGAGAAAGCACTTGCTGACGGATACAAACTCGTCGTCAGTATCGACTGCGGTATTCGCGCCCACGAACCACTCTACTGGGCGCGCGACAAAGGCCTTGACGTAATCATCACCGACCATCACCTGCCAGATGAGAAGGAAGGCGCGCCGCCGGCTTTTGCGGTGCTAAATCCGAACCAGGTTGGTTGCGAGTATCCGGATAAGAATCTCGCCGGCGTTGGAGTCGCTTTCAAGCTCGTGCACGCCCTCTTTCGGGAATACGGTCGTGAGGCGCAAGTGCCCGCGTTTATGAAGGTTGTGGCGATCGGGACAGTGGCCGACGTCGCGAAACTTGTTGGCGAAAACCGCACCATCGTCTCAATCGGTTTGAAAGATCTGGCTCGTGTTGCTAACCCTGGTTTGCGTGCGTTGATCGATGTTGCCGGTTGCGGAGACGGCAAGGGCATGACAGCATACGATCTGGGCTTTCGTATTGGGCCACGTATAAACGCCGCCGGACGTATGGACGCGGCCAAGGCTGTGGTCGAGCTCTTTGATACGAGCGATTCCAACGTGGCGCGCCATCTCGCCAACCATCTCGACGCCCGCAACGAGGAGCGGAAGACGGTCCAACAACAGATCATCGATCTGGCTGTCTCCGAGTTGAAAGATCCCAAGGATTGTTACGCGGCGGTGATTGCCGGCGAAGGATGGCATCGCGGTGTGATCGGAATTGCGGCGTCGAAGATTGCTGAGCGTGTGAACCGCCCATGTGTGGTGTTTTCAGTTGACGGTGATATGGCCCATGGATCGGGGCGAAGTATCGCGGCTTATCATCTTCTGGATGGTTTGACTGCGTG
Organism: Pyrinomonadaceae bacterium; assembly: GCA_035278765.1. Lineage (GTDB taxonomy): Bacteria > Acidobacteriota > Blastocatellia > Pyrinomonadales > Pyrinomonadaceae > PSRF01. The sequence goes on from DATEIS010000047.1 coordinate 5,155, forward strand.
TTCCGATTTGTTTGAGAAGTTTGGCGGTCACTCGCACGCGGCCGGCATGACGATTCGATCGAGTCGTATTGACGAGTTTCGCAAGCGTTTGAACGAACACGCAGCGGCGCGTTTGACGCCGGAGGATTTGGAGCCATCGGTAACCGTTGACCTGGAGCTTACGCCCGAAATGGTGACGTTTTCCACGGCGCGAGAGTTGGACGCGCTCGAGCCTTTTGGAGCTGGGAATCCGCGTCCGGTATTCGTGACGAAGAATCTGCGATGTTTGTCGGAACCTGTTGTGCTGAAGGACCAGCACCTGAAGTTGAGACTGGCTGGTCCGCAAAATAGACCATTGGAAGCAATTTGGTGGAATTGTATTGAAAGTCCCGGGCAAACTCCCGACTTGAACGGCAGCATCGAACTCGCCTACACACTCGAGACGAGTCCCTGGAACGGCGACTTTCGAATGCAGTTGAATGTGCTTGATTTGAGATTGAGATGATCTTTGTATTTAGTTCTTTGCGCTTTGCAACAAAGTACAAAGAACAAAGTACGAAGTACAAACAGAATGCAGGAAGTAAACCGCAAACGCACTATCGCACTTGGCCTGCGCGCCAAGGTGCCTGTGATCACGCGGATTGTCGCGTTTACGCTCCTCGTGTCGGGACTTACCGTCGTCGGTATTTCTTACTACAAGCTGCGCAACACAGCACGATTCACGGCCAAGTCTGAGAAGCCGGAGCTGTCAAAGGAAGTCACCGGTGTCGTCGAAGGCTACGAACAGCGCGTTACGAAAAACGATCGTTTGTGGCTACACTTGAAAGCCTCGCGTGATGTCACCTTCTCGGACGATCATCACGAGCTGGAAAATGTAAACCTCCTGGTCTACCCGCCTGAGGGTGAAACTCCGGATCAAATCTCTGCTTCTCGGGCCATCGTACAACCTGGTGCAGACGTTCTTTCGTTCGTTGGGAACGTCAAAATCGAGACTAAAGAAAAACTGAAAGTGGGCACTGAGTCACTTTCATTTGATCGAAACACCGGCATCGCACAAACCGACGCGCCGGTTGCTTTTGAACGTGAAAATGTTTCCGGAACGTCGACCGGCGCCGTCGTGGAACAGAAGTCCAAACGACTCGTGCTGAAAAACGATGTCCAGCTGAAGATCGCTCCTGCCGCATCTGCCAAAGCATCGACGCGCATGCGGCCGGTCGTAATCAAGGCCGCGCACGGCTCGTTTGAGCAGCAGGTAATGCAACTCTGGTTTTCAGATGGCGTAACCATCGAACAGGAAGCGGACATTCTGAGTGGCGATAACCTTACGGCATTTATTAATGAGCAGAAGCATCTGCAAAGAGCGGAAATGCGTGGTCATGCCTATATGCGCGTCATGGAGCCCGGGCGCGCCGCTGAAGTCCACGCGGTCAACATGGACTTCTTCATGGACAAGGACCAGCGTTTGGAACGAGCCGTCGCCAACGGCGATGTTAAAGCGCGAACACTCGCAGGTGATTCGGATGTGGAGGTCACCGGGAGCAATTCGATCGAGGTTAACTTCCAGGCCACAAACGACAGTAGTTTGCTAAAACAAATGGTAGCGGGCGGCAGATCGGTGATCACGATGAGTGCGCCGAAGTCGAAGGCAAATGATCCGCAGGCAGCGAATAAACGTTTGACTGCAAACGAAGTCAAATTGTTCTGGCGTGTTACGGGCCGTGATCTCGAAAAGGCACAAGCGAATGGCGACGCGGAGTTGTCGATCGACCCTATCGTGAGCACGGCTCGCGCTGAACGCAAGAAACTGAATGCGCCGCAGTTTGACTGTGACTTTTTTGAAGCCGGAAACCTCGCGCGCACATGCAAGGCAAGCGGCGGCGCCAAAGCAGTGCTCGATCCGATGCAGCCGTCTCAAGGTCGCGGTACGCGCACACTCACGTCGCAAGACATGACGACGGTTTTCCTGAAAGACACGCAGGACGTTGAGCGTTTCGATGCGCAGGGGGATGGCAAGTTTAACGAAAACGATCGCAACGGTGTTGCCGCGAACGTTTCGTATGTTGCTGCTGATGAAATGATGCGGTTACGCGGCGGTGATCCAACTGTTTGGGACTCGCGCGGGCGGACCAAAGCAATTGAGCTCGACAGCGATCTTCGAAACGACGTCTCCTATGCGCGTGGCAAAACCACGACAACTTATTACAGTCAGGAACAGACCAACGGCGCCACTCCTTTTTCAAAGACGAAGAGCCCGGTCTACATCGCGAGCGAGCGTGGTGAGTTTCGTCACGAAAGCGGACAGGCAATTTACTACGGCAATGCTCGTGCGTGGCAGGATGATAACTATGTGCGCGGCGATAAACTCGTGATCTACGTCAACGACAAACGAATGGAAGCTACGGGCAAGGTTCAGACAGCGATCTATAACACGAAGAAGCGAGTGGAAAACAACAACACTAGCGTGCCGGTCTTCGCCGCTGCTGACTCAATGTTCTATTCAGATCCCGATCGCACGATTCATTACGAAGGCAATGTCGACATCAAGCAGGGCACGGATCGAATGACGAGTGGTGTCGCCGACGTCTATCTCACAAAAGAAAGCAATGAGATGGAGAAGACGGTCGCACAGAAAAGTGTCGTGCTCACACAGCCTAACCGAAAGGGTACCGGCGACTGGGTGGAATATACTTCTGCGAGTGAGATCGCGATTCTGAAAGGTAATCCCGCGCGTGTTGAAGATGTGGAGCAGGGAAATACGGAAGGCAATCGTTTGACGCTCTCGATGAAGGAAGGTAAAGTCACCGCCGACGATGCTCGTGGTCCACAATCGCCGGGCCGCGTGCGCTCAACCCACAAGATTAAAAAACCTTGAAGGCGTATCCACAGATTACACAGATTATTTTGCAAAATCTGTGTAATCTGTGGATGGCCGCTTCTAAATGACTCCTTCGTCCGACAGCGCGCTTCGCGCCACACATCTTGTAAAAAGTTATGGACGCCGTCGCGTAGTTGACGAGGTCAGCCTGCAGGTTGAAAAGGGCGAAGTTGTCGGACTGCTGGGTGCGAATGGCGCTGGCAAGACTACGACGTTCTACATGATTGTCGGTCTCGAACGACCCGACGCCGGCAATGTTCTTTTAGGTGATCAGGATCTTACAAAACTGCCGATGTACCTGCGCGCGCGTCTCGGTATCGGCTACCTGCCGCAGGAGCCATCAGTATTTCGCAAAATGACGACGGCGCAAAATATTCTCGCCGTTTTGGAAACGACAGGTCTACGGCGTCGTGAACAATTGAAACGTCTTGAAGAACTGTTGGAAGAGTTTGGCATCGGTCACGTCCGAAACACGCGTGGCGATGCGCTTTCAGGTGGTGAGCGGCGGCGCACGGAAATAGCGCGAGCCCTTGCAACGGAGCCGCAGTACATCCTGCTCGACGAACCGTTCGCCGGCATCGATCCAAAAGCTGTAGACGATATTCAAAATGTCATACTCTATCTCCGAAATCGTGGTATCGGAATTCTCATCACCGATCACAACGTGCGCGAAACACTTGGCGTAACGGACCGCGCGTATATAATGGCCGAGGGCAAGATTTTTCGTTCGGGCCAGCCACGCGACTTGACCGAAGACGCGGAAGTTCGCAGATTGTACCTGGGCGAAAAATTTCGCATGTGAATGTTTACACTTTTGTGTCTTCTTACTCTTCTTTGTGGCAGAGAATCTGCCACAGCGAACGCTGATCGGTTATAATCCTCCCGTGCGGTCACAAGCCGCAACAATCCGAAAAGATGAAGTAGAAGAGTAAGGCACTCGATCTGAGGAATGTCTCTTAAGCTAACTACCAGCCTCTCCCAACGACTCGTACTGACGCCGCAGTTGCGCCAGCGCATAGAAATGTTGCAAATGACGTCGCTCGAACTGACCGACCTCATTCAGCAACAGTTGTTGGAGAATCCTGTGCTCGAAGAAGTGCCGAGCCAGGAAGAGGTGCAGGAGATCGCGGAGAAGGTCCTCGATCATCTCGCCAGTTCCGAGGCAAATACTTTTGAGGAGAGCACTCCGGAAGCCGGCAGCCCGTCGACGAATGGCTCCGGCGACGCTGAGGTATTATCCAGCCTGCCAGCCGCTGAATCCGGTGACGCAGGTGAGGCTTTAGCCGGCGGCGATCACGAAGAGGGCGCTGCTGACGACGGGGGGACTGACGAAGCCCAACGCGACGCCTTCGAAGAGATCGATTTCGGACGAGAATTCCAGGACTATCTCGATCCCGGTTACAAGACACAGGAGATCGAGTACAAAGAAGACGCTCCCACCTTCGAACAATTTCTTACACGACCACCATCGCTTGCGGAACATCTTGAGTGGCAACTCAACATGAGTTCCATGGACAGTGATGTTCGTGACGCTGCGATCTGCGTGATCGGCAATCTCAATGCTGACGGCCGGCTGGGTGCGAGTAACGAAGAGATTGCCGCGATGGAGAAGGTTTCGGAAGAACTCGTTGAGCGCGCACGCCAGGAAGTTATGCGTCTCGATCCGGTCGGTTGTGGTGCGCGTGACGTGAAAGAGTGCTTGCTGGTCCAGCTCGAAGTGCTGGGTGAAAGCGATCGCCTGGCGACGAGGTTGATAAGCGAACACCTTTCCGAATTGCAACAGCACAAGTTACCGCATCTTTCGAAGCAGATCGGCATCGACGTCGAAACACTGCTCGAAGAGTTGCAGTTTATCCGCACACTCGATCCGTATCCGGGCCGGCGGTATTCGTCGGAAGAACCGATTCTGATCAGTCCTGAGATCTATATCGAGAAGCTCGACGAGAACGACGACGATTACATAATCTATTTTGCTGATGATGGTAGCCCGCGTTTACGTGTGAGCCAGCAGTATCAACAGATGCTGAGCCAGGGAGTCAGCAACGAGACGAAGAGCTTTATTCGCGAGAAGATGCGCTCGGCAGTCGACCTGCTGCGAAACATCGAACACCGCAGACAAACGATTTATAAAGTTGTAGAGTCGATCGTGACGCGTCAGAAGGAATTCTTGAACCACGGCGTGCAATACATCAAGCCGATGATGTTGAAAGACATTGCTGAAGACATCGGCATGCACTTGTCGACAGTTTCGCGAGTGGTCAATCGCAAGTATGCGCACACGCCCCAGGGAGTCATCGAGCTGCGCCGGTTCTTCACGGAAGGCATGCTCAACGAAGATGGCGAAGAGATCTCGACGCGCATCATTAAATTGAAGATCAAGAAATTAATAGAAGACGAAGATTCCCATAACCCCATTACGGATGATCAGGTTGTTAAAATACTGGCGAAGGATGGAATCAAGTTATCGCGTAGGACAGTTGCGAAGTATCGCGACCAAATGCAAATCCCCGGTTCACGCGAGCGTCGCGCCGTCGTTTAACGCCCCTCTGAGCGCGACGCGAACCAAGCTTAGTAATTAACTTTGTTCCTTAAGCCTGACTCGCGATCGGTCAGGTTGGGGATTGGTATCTTTTATACCCTTTCGAGGAGGGAGAGGCTGATGAAATTTGAATACACAGGCAGACACGTTGAGGTTTCACCACCAATTCGCCGTCATGTCGAGGATCATTTCAAGAAGCTCGATCATATTTTCAATGGCGACTCAACCCTGAACACGCATGTAATCATCGACGTCGAGAAGAATCGGCAGATCGGAGAAATAATCGTCACCTGGCGCGAGCATACGTTGACCGCCAAGGATACAAATGCCGACATGTACATGGCGCTCACGCGCGCGATGGCGAAGATCGAGAAGCAGGCGGTCAAACTGAAGAAAAAGATTATCGATCGGAAACAGAGTGGAAAGTCTGCGGGCAGGGTTGCGCCGGAGCCCGACGGACATCTCGAAGCGACACCGCGCCCACCGCGCATCATTCCCGCGCGTCGCTACGCAGTTAAACCGATGACGGCCGAAGAAGCGGCGATGCGACTATCAGAGGAGACAGATCAGTTCCTGGTATTTCGCGATGCCGATACCTCGCGTCTCGGAGTGATTTACAAACGAAACGACGGTAACTACGGCTTGATCGAACCGTAGCCACAGATAGGCACGGATTTGAGGACGGATAAGGACTATAAACCTTATCCGTCCTTTTCCGTGTTAATCTGTGGCCCAAGATGACCCCGGATATAGTGATCATTACCGGATTGAGTGGATCCGGAATGTCTTCAGCCACGAACGCCTTTCAGGATCTCGGTTACTTCTGCGTCGACAATCTACCGATCACGATGCTGGCGACGTTTGGCCGTCTCGTCTCGGACGATGAAGAGAAGGGAATCAGACGCGCAGCACTCGTGATCGATATTCGCGAAGGTGGCTTTCTCGCCGATTTCGAAAAGCAACTCGACGCGTTGCGAAGCCTCGGTTTGAAGGTGAGTGTTCTATTCTTTGAGGCTTCCGACGACGTTTTGCAGTATCGCTTCAGTGAAACCCGCCGTCCGCATCCGGCGGAAAAAGGCCAGGGACTTCTCGCTGCAATCAGAGACGAGCGCCAGGCGATGTCGCGTATTCGCGCCCACGCCGATCAGATCATCGATACTTCGGATCACACCGTTCACACCCTCCGCCGTTTTCTACTCGAGAGGTTCAGCCTCGATCGCCAGGGCGCGCCGATGCGTGTACAGGTGATGAGCTTTGGTCATAAGTATGGCAACCCGGGCGACTTGGAGTTATTGTTTGACGTCAGGCATTTGCCAAACCCGCATTTCGTTCCGGAATTGAAGCGTTTGTCGGGTCACGACAGACGCGTGGTCAAGTATCTACGTTCGCAGGACGACGTGCAGGAGACGTTGAAGCGCTTTACGGATTTGCTTTCTTACCTGTTGCCGCTCTACAAACGTGAGGGCAAGTCGTACGTGACCGTGGGTATTGGCTGCACGGGCGGTCGACATCGATCGGTAATGATTGCGAATGAACTTGCGCGTGCATTGCGTAGCGCCGGTTTTGACGCACACGCATCACACCGCGACGTGCGTAAACAAAATCGTGTACGAAAGACCGCGTAACGCGCGGCTAAAACTATGACCGAATCGAAGAAAGTAGCGGGCGTCATCGTGACTCATGGTCATCTCGCCGGTGAACTGCTCGCCGCCGCCGAGATGATCGTTGGACCAATCTCACACATCGCTGCTGTCTCGATCGGCTGGCACGACGACGTCGATGCCGCGCGAGATGAAGTGCAGCGAGCGATCACGCGTGTGTCGCAGGGTAGCGGCATCTTACTGTTGACTGACATGTTCGGCGGCACGCCCACCAACATTGCTTCAATGTTCCTGGAAGAAGGTTCAATTGAAGTTATTACCGGAGTGAACCTGCCGATGGTGATCAAGCTCGCGACTGCGACCGCCGACGAGTCGCTCGAAGATATTGCTCCCAAGATTCGCGATCAGGGCCGCCAGGGCATTTACCTCGCCGGCGCGCTGCTGGCCGAGCCGCCAACCAAATCCGGAGCTGATTGAACGTGGCTGAACGCAGACTTCAGGTCACCGGTCGCCTCGGTCTTCACGCACGCGCGGCAGCCAACCTCGTACGTGTGGCGAGCCGATTTCAAAGCAGTCTCACCCTTCAACGTCTCGACGGCCACGCCGAAGCAGATGCAAAGTCGATTCTCAGCATCCTGACACTCGCTGCGAGCCGGGGCACTGGTCTGAAGATCATTGCGAACGGAGTTGATGAAGAGGCTGCGCTCGATGCCGTTGTCGGACTCTTTTCACGCGACTTCGACGAACCTGAGAAAGCCGACAGCGAACAGTTTTCTCGATCTACAAAAGAACTTCGTTGCAAGGGGCTCGGTGTCTCAGACGGAATTGTGATAGGTCGCGTGTTGCGTTTGCAGGAAGGCACGCCCAACGTCTATCGCGCTGAGATTGCCGAGGTCGATCTCGAACGTGAGCGACGACGTTTCCGCGCTGCCGTCAGACTCTCCCGCCGGCAACTCGAAGCCATCAAGGATCGAGCCGAGAAAGAGCTTGGGCGCGGGCACGCATACATCTTCGATGCGCACCTTTTGTTTCTTCAGGACGCAAAGCTGACGCGTGACGTTGAGGACTACATCGTCAAGGAGCACTCAAACGCCGAATGGGCGGCGAAAGTTGTCGGCGATCGTCTGCTTTCGATTTACACGCAGATTAACGACGAGTATTTGCGCGAGCGAGGTTCCGATATTGAAGACGTGATTCAGCGTCTCCTCGCGAATCTAACCGGGGAGGGGCCGAAGTATCCAAACCTCTCGGAAGATGCTGTCATCGTTTCCACTGAACTTTTGCCTTCGAAGATCGCTGAGCTCAATCTCGATCATGTAAAAGCAATCGCTACCGATGCTGGTGGTTGGACGTCGCACATGGCGATCATCGCGCGCGGACTTGGTCTGACCGCGGTGGTTGGTTTGCGCGACTTCTATGACCGCACCCGTACCGGCGATCAGATCGTCGTCGATGCTCGCGCCGGCGAAGTGATACTTCATCCGGCGACAGAGACTCTCGAGCATTACCGGTTTACGGTTCACCAGCCTGGTCCGGTTGTGCATGACGGGAGTGTCGATGAGTTTGGACCAGTAACGACTCGCGATGGTGTTCAAATTCTGTTGCGCGCGAATGTCGAGTTGCCGACCGAGTTTCAGGCCGTGCGTGATTTCGGTGCGTGTGGAGTGGGATTATTCCGTTCCGAGTTTCTGTTGTCGCGACCGGGACTGATGGGGTCGGAGCCTGATCAATACGAAGCGTACAAGTTGCTGGCTGAGGCGGCGGGCGAGTATGGCGCGATCGTCCGGCTGTTTGACGTCGGAGGAGAGTTTGGACCGGACCTGAAGGAGCGCGAACGCAATCCTGCGCTGGGTTTGCGAGCGGTTCGTTTCAATCTTCACCACAAGCCGATTATGCGCACACAGGTTCGCGCGATCTTGCGGGCGGCAGCCGCGGGACGGCTGAGTCTCGTGATTCCGATGGTTGCGGATGTAGCTGATGTTCGATCAGCGCGGCAAGTAATCGATGAGGAGTCCGCGCGGCTGAAGGCTGAGAAGGCGACGTTTTCCGAGGTTCAGGTCGGCGCAATGATCGAAATCCCGTCGGCAGTGTTGACGGCAGAGAAGATCGCCGGCGAGGTAGACTTTTTTGAGCTGGGCACTAACGATCTGGTCCAATACACGCTTGCGGTGGATCGTGGTAACGATAAAGTGGCCGAGTGGTTTCGGACACTGCATCCGGCTGTGCTTTACGGGATCAGCCGTACCTTGCAGGCGGCTAAGGACTCTGACATTCCGGTGATCGTGTGCGGTGAGATGGCGTCGACGCCTGCTTATGCTGTGTTGTTGGCGGGACTGGGGACGACGGACCTGAGTATGATTCCGGCGATGATTCCGCGCGTCAGAGGTGTTCTTTCGCAGATAAAGGTTGATGAAGCCCGCGAAATAGCGTTGAGATGTTTGGCAGCAGCGACTGCGGATGAAGTTGAAGAAATCGTACGAAGCGAATTTAAAGCTCGGTGGCCGGAGTTGTTTCCGCCGAACGCGCTCCCCAAATAATTCTATGACGCGACTCGTCAATCTCCTGATTGCGAAATCCATCCTTGAAACGATTCTGGTCGGGACGATTGCGGTCGTGGTCTATCTGAACGCGTTTCCGCCGACGTTTCATGGTTGGGGTGAAGCTGTAGCAGGGACGAAGAGTATTTCCGGATGGGTGGTGAGCGATGGGGATCCGTGGCGACGCGTTGAGGTCCAACTATTCATCGATGGAAAGCTCATCGGAACGCAGGTGGCCCATATCTCGCGGCCGGATGTAGTTAAGGCCGGATGGTCCAAAGACGAGTGGCACGGGTACAGTTTCGTCGTTGACGGACTCGCTCCCGGAACGCACGAAGCAAAAGTCTATGCGCTGCATTCGAGTGGTAATGGATCGAGATATACGTTGCAGATGTTGGGAGACCCGATTCGAGTCGAAGTGAATCCGGATGGCAGTTGGCGGTAGATTAGTTTTATAAAGATTCACAAGATGTAACAGGATTTACATGATTTCATCTCGTTCATCCTGCAAATCTTATAAATCTTTATGAGACTAACCTCATCGCCTTAAACGCCTGAATGCAAACAGAACTCTCAGTCAAACCATCAACTATCGCTCTCTGGGAGATCGTCTCTGTTCTTATCTCCTGCCTGATCGCCGAGTGGGTGGTCCTTGCGTTCATCGGCACTAACAAGATCGCCCTCGCGATTCCCATCGTCCTCGCTCTCGCGTTGATGATCTCTTCTCATCGCATTTACGGTGAAACTCTTTCCGACCTCGGCTTTCGCTCCGACAACTTCCTAGCGGCCGTGAAGTTGCTGGTCATTCCAACAGTCGCAGTGGTGGCGTTGATCATTTTTTTGTCGGGCTTCCATCTCGCCGATAAACCATTCCGATGGCGTTTCCTCATGGTCCCAGTTTGGGCCTTGTTTCAGCAGTATGTTCTGCAAAGCTATCTGAACCGCAGGGCTCAAGTGGTCTTCGGCAAAGGCTGGAAAAGCATCCTGCTGGTGGCGTTGCTATTTGCCGTAGTTCATCTCCCAAACCCTCTACTCTTCGCACTTACATTTCTCGGTGGGGCAATTTGGGCGGCCGTCTATCAAAGCCAACCAAACCTCTACGCCCTCGCGCTTTCCCACGCTGTGGCCTCGATTACCGTCGCTCTCTCAATCCCGCCGCAGTGGACAAACAGTCTTCGCGTCGGCTTCAAATACTTCGGCTAAATGCTGCGTGGACCAATTCAGCAACCCCGCCCACGGCAGTGGGCGGATCGTTCAAGTCCTTTCTATATCGAAAACTCTTAGCTGAGATCCGAATCCTGCCAACGGTAGTTGGCAACAATCCGCTCACTGCCGTGAGCGGGATTGCAAAGCGTTGAGGTGCGGGTATTTTTAGAAAGGACTTGAATGAATCCGCCCACTGCCGTGGGCGGGATTTTGATTAATACCTATTGCCACAAATGCCCCATCCAAGCCGTGGCTATACCCGTTGAACCCCGTTTGCTATAATCGGCCCGCCTTGCAAGTGAACAGGTCGGGCGGTTGCTGCCGGCGTCAGCCGGGAGAGGAAAGTCCGAACACTATAGGGCAGCGAGCCCGCTAACGGCGGGGCGTCTGGCGGTTTTGACTGCCGGACGACGACAAGTGCAACAGAAAACAAACCAGCCCCTTAACGGGTGATGGGTGAAATGGTGCGGTAAGAGCGCACCGGCGCGTGTGGTGACATGCGCGGCCAGGCAAACTCCTCGCGGTGCAAGACCAAATAGGGAGGCGTCACAAGGGCTGCCCGCCCGAAGCGGATTTCGATCCGCTACGACCTCCGGGTAGGTCGCTGGAGCCAGCCGGCAACGGCTGGACTAGATGAATGATCGCCACTTCGATTTCGATCGAAGTACAGAATTCGGCTTACAGACCTGTTCCGTATTTGCAGGGTTGATATCTCACCCGACGATAGAGAGAGGCGGATAGATGGCTAATCGCAAAGGGGTTTTTATTGGCGCATATGTTCCGAATCACCTGAAGGAATCTCTTCGACGCCGCGCGGCTGCCGAGCACCGAACGCTCTCACAGGAGATCACTCGGATTTTGGAAGAAGCTGTGCATGGCAAAGGCCTTCCTCCCGGCACTTTGGATCGCCGTGTAAAAGACTCGCAACCTCGACGGCGTGCGAGCGATCCAATGCCACGACGTCGCGCGCAGGACGAGCCTTACGGTTCCAATAGCGGCGACCGAGCATGATGGGGCGGAATGAAATACCTGATAATCGCCGCGCTGGTTAGCATTATCTTTGTACTCGTCTACTCGCGCGTCCGTCCTTACCTCAAGCTCATTCAGAAGATAGTAAGCTCGTTGAATGCGGCAGTGGACGTCACCACCACCACTACCGCATCGCAACCCAAAACACCTTCGAAGAACAAGCTGGTCCGCTGCGAGAGTTGCGGCACGTGGATCCCTGCCGAACGCGCGCTGAACCTCAACTCGGGTTTGGCGACCTTCTGCTCGACCGAATGTATGGCCCAGAAGGGCTCGAAGGAACGGAAGATCGCGGGTTAAGGTTCGGGGTGGTCCAACAGCCTATTAATTTTCTTTTAGTTTGAAGACTTGGATAAAGGAAACTCTATCGGCCACACCCTTAGGTCCCCAAACCAGGTTGTATTTTCCAGCAGGCTTGATTTCACATATTCCACTACCTTTCCCATCACCTTCGTTCTCGCACAAACGGACGCTGAAGCCTTTCGCAACCCGCAAAGAAGAAGCAGTGTCATTGGGCAAACTACCCAATCGTGCCTGGTCGTAACGATATACTCCCGGCCCAAAGACTTGTGACTGCCCTACCCAGTTGTTGTGCTCGTAAATAGTGACAGGGATCAAGTCATATTTTTTTGCTAATGCAAGTGCTTCATTGCGAAGGGTTTGATCCGGATCGTTCAAAGCATATTGGATGGCTGTTTTGGTTTCCGGCAACAGTGATTCAACGGCCAAATTCGGCATGTTGTTCAAAGCGACCAGAACGCCGAGCCGCAAGCGATAGCTGCTTGTCCTATCTTTTAAAATGTTATTGATCCAGGGAAGTGCAATCTTCTGATCCTGAAGCGAGAGAGCGTATCTGGTCTGGCGTCGCACGATTATATCTGGCGATTCCAAACCTATTCTAAACTCAGGTTCAGAAAAGATTTGTTCATCTGTTTGAGCATATGCAGTCGGTAGGAAGCTCCACGTCGCCGACTCTATCCGAGCAATGCTCGGCACTGTATTGATTGGCAGAGGTACTCCAACAAGGTCCGTCTCTTGCCCGTTCTCATCAAGAATTAGCCTGTTTGACTGCCGTCTTAAGAGCACTCCGGTTCTATAGAAGGCTGACCGAATTAGGAGTGAGTACTCATAGAGGTCCTCTTCCTTTGAGTTAGGGTTGGGCGTTTGAATTATGAATTTTACTTTAGAACCCTCAGCCCACTGTTTGTGGTCTTTGTTGATCAGTAGCAAGTCGTAGTCTGAGTAGGCAATACCTTTTGGATTCTTATGGAGATATAGATCGGCACAAGTAGTGGTTAGTGTCTCTGAATTCGGAAGATTCTCAATCCGTCCGGTGATCTGAGGGCGGCGGGTAAGATTGATTTGCCACCATGCATAGATGCAACAGAATGTGGCGCCAAAAATCACAACCCATGTCAGCCCATAAAGCCGACGAAAGAATGTTTGATCTCGCTGGTTGTTTTTGTCAGATTGTTTCCACGCCGCATGCACCTTTCTTTCAATAATAAAGACCAAAAACACCAGAAGCGCGAATGGACCGTACGTGTAAAGGATATTCGACCAGGTTTCGGGATTCATGTTCATATCCTTTCATTTCAGAGTTCAACAATTATTTCCAACTAGTATGAGGAGAAGTGGAAAATCGTTTCTGAAGATACCTGGAAGGTGTGAAATGCGAGGGGTGATCAGGCCGCTAAGTCTCACGAGGGACAAGGATAGCTGCCTCTCGAACGCCTTTGTCTGTGTTTGTCGTCCAAAGCACGATCAGTCCCACCACGAAGAAGAAAATTAACGACAGCAGCGCCAGACGATATGAACCGGTGCGCGCAATCACGATGCTGAACAGTAGTGGACCCATCCAGGAAGTGCCACGTTCGGAAACTTCGTAAAGGCCGAAGAACGACGCCTCTTTGCCGTCCGGAATCAATCTTGAAAAGAGCGATCTGGACAGCGCTTGCGAACCGCCGAGAACGATAGCGATCACTCCCGCCATCACCCATGCTTCCGCCACGCTGTTCAAAAACCGGTAAGCATACATAACGATGCCCGACCAGATGATGAGCGAAACGAGAATCGCGTTTTTGGTTTTGATGAGGTAAGCGAGTCGCTCGAACAGCAGTGCGCCGCCAACCGCGACAAATTGGACCATCAAAAAAATCTTTAGCAGAAACTCAGGATTACCCTGCGGGAAAAGCTCCTGTTCGAGGAACGCGCTCGACGCGAAGATCACAGTCTGGATGCCGTCGTTATAGATAAGATAAGCAACCAGATAGCGTGCAGTCAGAGGTAAACGGCGTAATTCCTTGAAAGTATCAACGATCTCAGTAAACCCGGCTGAGATGTAACTCTTGCCCGGCGGAAGACTCTTCTTGCTCGGTCGCGACTTCAAAAGAAAAAAAGTAATCACCGCGAACCCGCCCCACCAGATGCCGGCAGATAAAAGCGATAACCGCACGGCAAGACCTGTAGTCATGCCGAACTGCTCGGCCCGCGTCACCATCAGCAGATTGACAACAAGGAGAAGCGCGCCGCCGAGATATCCATAAGCGAAGCCGCGGCTCGATACCTTGTCAGACTGATCCTCAGTCGTGATCTCCGGCAAAAACGCGTTGTAGAAAACGTTTGAAGCGCCAAAGCAGACATTCGCAATGATGAAGAGCAGGCCGCCCAAAAGATAAAGATCGCCTTTGACGAAGAACAGAAGACAATTGGCAATGACGGCGATGTAACAAAACAAAGCCATCAGTCTCTTTTTTAGATCGGAGTAATCGCCGAGCGCTCCGAGGATAGGTAAGAGAAACACCTGGGCGCCGACAGAGATCGAAACGCAGAGAGTCGGCAGAGACTTTGCGGTCACTGCGCCGAGTGGGCCGAGGTCAAGCACGACTCCATTCTCACCGACGGCGCTTTGGGCGAGGCGCGTCAGGTACGGACTAAAGAGCGCGCCGACGACAGTGGTGTAAAAGGCCGAGTTGGCCCAGTCGTACATCTTCCAGCCGAAGATTTCGCGCCGGTCGTTCTTATCGTTTGTGGAGATTACCGCTGCGTCATTCTTCGGTGATGTTGTCATGAAGGAGACCACGCTCGCGATAAAGATTGAGCTTGTTGTGGAGCGTTTTAAGACTGATACCGAGCAATTCGGCCGCGCGGGTTTTATTGTTCTTCGTCTTCTGGAGGGTGCGCATGATCATCTGTCGCTCAACTTCTTCGAGCGGCGTGCCTACGGGCAGCGAGAGTGTGTCTTCGTTGCGGAGGCGTTCGCGCTGTTCGATTGGGTAGGGAGCGAAGTGATGACGTTCGATCTGTTCACCGGAGCAGATGATGACCGCGCGCTCGATGACATTGCGAAGTTCGCGGACATTGCCGGGCCAGGAATGAAACTTCAGTGCTTCTAGAGCCGCGGAGCTGAGAAAGCGTGCCGGTCGATTATGTTTCTCGGCGAGCTGCGTGACCAGATGTTGTGCGAGTAACGGCAAGTCTTCGGGTCGCTCACGCAGCGAAGGTAAGTGAATCCCGAAAACATTTAGACGGTACAAAAGATCGCTTCGTAGTTTGCCTTCGGAAACAGCCTGTTGCGGTTGACGATTCGTAGCGGCGAGCAGGCGAACATCAACTGCGATCTCGCTGCGACTGCCGAGACGTCTCACCGCACGTTCTTCAATCACTCGCAGTAGCTTCGCCTGAAGCATTGCAGGCATCTCACCGATTTCGTCGAGCAGGAGGGTGCCAGTGTCGGCAAGTTCAAAGCATCCCTGGCGGCGTGAGGCCGCTCCCGTGAATGCGCCTTTCTCATGACCGAACAGTTCCGATTCCATGAGTGTTTCCGGAATGGCGGAACAGTTAATTGCCACGAACGGTTTTTCACGACGCGGGCTCATTTTGTGAATCGTTCGTGCGACCAGTTCTTTGCCGGTGCCTGATTCACCTGTGATCAAAACGGAAGCTGATGATGGCGCGACTTGTTCGATTAGAAAGAAGATCTTCCGGATCGACTCTGATTTGCCTACGAGTTCACCGTAAACATTGCGTTCGTGATCGGCCAACGTCGTCATCCGCGCCAGTGTAGCACAGCCACAGATTACACGGATTTTGAATAATAGTCGGCGATGGCATGGGCCAGATCGGCGGTGGTGAAGTTTGCTGGTTGGATATTTACTTTTAGACCGTATTCAGCAGCCGCAGTTGCTGTTACTGAACCGATGCATGCGATGACGACACCGGGGAGGACCTTGCCGAGATCGTGTGTGTCGAAGAGCTTCGCGAGGTTCTTGATGGTCGAGGGACTCGTGAATGCGATGCAGTCGCCGCTGCCGGTAAGCATTGCGCTGAAGCGACCGCGATCGAAGTCTTCCGGGAGCACGGTTTGATAGGTGGTGACTACATCAACGCGTGCGCCGGCTTGCTCGAGGGCTTTGGGTAAGACTTCACGACCGACGGCTGCACGTGGCAGAAGGATGTTGAGTCCACGCAAATGATCGTCGCCGCCGACGAATTCGCTCAATGCTGCGAAGACGCCTTCGGCAGTAGATTCTGAAGGCACGAGATCGACGTGTACGTGCGCGTCGTGAAGTTTTTCGGCGGTGCGTTGTCCGATTGCGCAGACGCGGATTTCGTCGAGATCCTCGACTTTTTTTTCGCGGGTTAAGAGACGTTTGATGAAGTATTCGACGCCGTTGGTGCTGGTGAAGATCAGCCAGTCGTAGCCGTAGAGATGATCGAGTGCTTCGTCCAAGCGTTCGTAGTTGTCGGGCTCGCGAATTTCGATCGTCGGACAGAGAATCACCTTCGCTCCGAAATTT
>DATEIS010000048.1:0-18049 GCA_035278765.1 Pyrinomonadaceae bacterium
CCGTAACGCGGTAGCGTCGGGTCGACGGTGTGCGTTTCAGGGACTTACCCGACGCTACCGCGTTACGGTACTGACCTCCTCCAAGCAGCGATCCTGACTTTGAGGCAAAGCCGTAATTCTGCGACGAAGGCCCCACCTACACAGGTGGTGCTGAGCGAGGTGAGACGTCTTAAACTGACCGTTAGAAGAGGTCAGAATGAGCAACACGCCCGATTCGCTAACGATCAAAACGGCTCTCATCGAAGACGAACGTACAATTCGAGAAGGTCTGGCAATGCTCATCAACGGCACGCCCGGTTCTTGTTGCAGCGGCAGTTATGGCTCAGTTGAGGAGGCTCTCGATAGAATCCAATACGATGTGCCTGCCATTGTCCTAAGCGACATCGGGCTGCCAGGCATCGACGGTATTCAAGGTATCCGTCTCCTCAAGAATCGCTATCCTCAACTGCAATTATTGATGTTGACGATTTACGACGACGACGATCGAATCTTTGATGCGTTGTGCGCGGGGGCTTGCGGCTATCTGTTAAAAAGCACCCCGCCCGCTCGGTTGCTGGAAAGTCTGAAGGAAGCTGCATCGGGTGGCGCACCAATGTCGCCTGAAGTAGCCAGAAGGGTCATTACGCTGTTTCGCGAGATTCGCCCACCGGAACCTTCTGTTGAGGATCTCACGCCTCACGAGAAGCGGCTCCTGAAGTTGATCACTGCCGGTCACAATTACTCCACTGCGGCGGCAGAACTGAACGTCAGCTACAACACGATCAAGTTTCACATGCGGCACATTTACGAAAAGCTTCAGGTGCATTCAAAGTCTGAAGCCGTCGCTAAAGCGATGCGCAGCCGCCTGCTGTAGACTTTTGTTCTCACTGTCCTCTTTAGTTTCCACCACACCAAAATCTGTCTTGCATGTTGCTACCTGCGCGGGTGGCGTGCGTTGCGTGACTCTCAAGTACAACTCACGTGTCTTTTATATCTTGATTATTTTGTAAGGAGAAAGAACGTGAGAACTCAAATTAGAAGCATAAGCACAAGGGTGCTTGTCTGGATTTTATTATTGGCTTGTGGTCTGGCCTGCGTACCCCGGATCGAGGCGCAAACCAGAACCTCAAACACTCGCCGAGTCATTGCTCCCAAAGGACAATACTGGATTCATCAGAGCCCGCTTTTTTCCAAGCAGGGCGTGAGCGAGAAACGAGTTAAGACCGCCGAACGCGAAACTACGGCGCCCAACAATTCCATCGTCATTGATCGCTCGAGGATTTCAATTCCCAACATCTGCCCGATGGTTCCCGTGATACTGCAACCAATGACTGACGGAACCAAGGTGGCTGCTCGTTGGGACTCTTGTGAAGGCGTCAGTGGACAAGTTGATTTCGAAGGAGTTGTCGACACGACGGGTGGAACTATGGAAGGCGTAGTGACATATGAAGTCAATGAAGTAGAAATTTCGGACGTGATTGTCGCCACTGTGGCGAGCGGTGAGTCACTGCGTATGGGCACATACAACGTGCAGTTTCTCCCATCGATCGCCTTTACCAAACCAATGTCGGACGCGGTCCATATCGCCGACAGGATCAAGGCCAGCGGTTATGACATCATTGCCCTCAACGAAGTCTTCGTTACAAACGCGGGGCTCACTTTCGTAGCGCAATTGGAGGCCACCTATCCTTATTACATCAGCCTGCTCGAGGGCCCCGAGATAATTAACCTGCCGGACAGCGGCAGCGGCCTGATGATCTTTAGCCGGTTTCCCTTTGAAGATCTTTCGCAACTTGCTTACCAGGTCCCGGCAGCTCTCTGCGAGGGCAGCGATTGCACGAAAGCCGCCTTTGTAGAGTATGAGCCATTGTGCGAAGGCATGGATTGTCTCTCGGACAAAGGCGCCGGGCTGGTCAGGATTCGCAATCCAATGACGGATCGCATCTACAATGTTGCGTTTTCGCACATGCAGGCAGCAGATACGAGTGAGGACAGTCTCGCGGATGCCCAGCAGCATGTTGCGACACGACAAGCCCAATTCGAGCTGGTGAAAGAGATGATTGTCGGCACGCTGACACCCGCCCAACTGACGAGCGAGGAGATCTTCTACATTGGCGATCTCAACGTTGACGGCGATCTCCAGGACTCGGATCTGGGAGTCAATAACGTAGACAAACAGAACCTGTATGAATGGATTCACCGGTTTGGACCATCGGGAGATTTCTCTCTTCTACTCGATCATCTCGTTGACACCTGGGCGTTCGAAACCTCGCCCGACGACCGTGGCATAACAAACACGAAGCATTGGGGCGCAGGAGAAAACGCGGGCGCACGGCTCGATACTATTCTTCGCAACTCTAATTCGCGCCTCTGCGCGCAGCATATGACCCTCGCCCACAATCTGCGCTGGAGTGATGATGGCGTTTACATTGAAGGTGGAATGGGATTAGCCGGCAAGCAGGAGTTGAGCGACCACATTGGGGTCAATATCGATCTCAATCTAAATGCAGCCCGATGCAAACCTACCATCGCCGAGGAAATGGATCTGGTGCCGGGGATACTTACGCCGACCGCCGGAGAGATCGAGTTTCCCGGAAGTGTGCAGTGGTTTCGTTTCGAGCAGCCTGGTACCTACTCATTCGCGGTAGAAGGTGTGAGTGGAGTCGATTTCCGAGTGTACCAAAGCACCGATCTTTCCACTCCCGTGCCGCAGTACAAGGACGAGACGACCAACCTGGCGGACGCTTTCGGAAAACCCAAGACGCTTAAAGAGTTCAAGCTTCCGGATGCGCCCTTTTACATCAAGGTTTTTCATCCGGATCGGACCAAGGTCGGAAACTTCATTTTGCAATCCGTGCAGCACGACTGCGCCAGCGAAGAACTGGCGTGCGCTGTTTCGGCTGGCGAACAGCTCAATCAGACCATAAACAACATGCCGCTAAACAGCGATGACACAGCGTGGTTTGAACTCACCACTGAAGATACAGGCACTCTGGGAGCTCAGGACATCCGGTTGGAGGTCGACAACATCACGCCAGGCGCTGAGAATTATTTCAGTCTGGAAGTGCGGGAAGGAGATGGCACAACCACGATTGCGTCAGTGCCGACAGCGCAGCTCGACGTGGACGCCTCGGGAAATTACATGCTGAGTGTCGAGGCTGATACTCCGGATGCAAAGAAGATGTTCATGCTGGTGAAGCGGACCGTTGCTACTGCTCCTCCATATCCTTTGGAGGCAACCAAGTTTCGTGTGGGCTGGACCACCAATCTGAATTTCCTCTTTGGAAATCAAATGGGTGTGCAGGATGCTCACACGATGAACCTGCACGCCTTTGCCACGACGGACAGTATTTTTGGTGGGGACGACGACGTCTACATGCAAATCAGCATTGACGGCAATGCGCCTTTGCCTGAAGTTTACGTAGGACAATTTTCTACTGACTCACACAAGAGCATGGAAGAAATACTTGGTGTGGTTCGCTTCTTCAAGAGCGTGACGATTTTCCTCCGCGAGGATGATGATACTTTTGAGGGGGAGGACGAGCACTTCAAGTTTCACATCGAGGCGCTCGGACCGCACGTCCCGGGTCTCGTGAAGGGTGAAATGGAGCACGCGTCGGACGGTGGTCGTTACAAAATCTTCTACAACGTCGCTCACGGTTTCGACAAAAAGTAACAACGTCGAAGATCCGCACGGCTGCGGCGGTATTTCCCGGCGAGAGAGGTGTTGCGCCACGTCTCTCGCCGGCTTCGTTTAGACCATTGACAAGACTTTCACTCACGGTGAGAATGCATTCGTACTCAACTCGAACTCGCCCACCACCTTTAACCTGTCCACCAAGGAGTGAACCATGCGCACTCGAATCGCTATCGCTCTATCTTGTCTACTGCTCATCGCCCCTTCAGCAAACGCGTTCCTCGAAGACCTTTGCCAATCGCGCGGCGGGCAAAGGTCACTCGGCTACTGCGTCCGGCCGGTCTGCCCTTCAGGATTCCCGGAGGATCGCGCGTGCCCGGCACAGATGCTGGACTTCGCCAGTATCAAGCCCGGCCGCAGCATGATCCACGCCGACTCCACATACTTCATCGCCCAAGCCCTCGGCTACCGAGCTGACGTCGCTTACTGGATCACGGCTTACAATGAGGTCACGGACTATACTCAGTATAAGCCGCTCGATCAGTGCGGCAACGAGGCCTCGTTGCAGAACTCAGGCCGCACTTATATCTCGGCGCAATTCAATGGTTTTCAGCGAACAAACCTGAACACCGATGGCCCGCTCGATCATTATGTAGTCAACTTTTCACCCAACGGCCAGGGAACCGATGTGCACGGCGCGGGCGGCGTGCAATCACTCTACCCGCTGCACTATCCGAGACCGCCGGGCTATCCCATTCACATCGACGACACCTATCAGAAGACGCTCGCCAATGCGCGCCAGTGGGCCATGTTGCCAGGACCCGAGCCGGGTCTTCTGTGCACTGTCGGTCTTACCTCATCAGACGGCACTAGCTGTTTGAGTGGAACGCTCACCGGCACCGTCCCGTTAATCATGAGATCCTCCAAGGGTTTCACGTTTGACGTGCCGGCGGGAAAGAAAGTCCTTAATTACGTCAGCGATACCGACTACGACTACTACGAGGAGCTTGGCGCCTATCTCAAGGACAAGCAGAAGACGCTGGGCACATTGTGGAAGGATCCGGCGTCGGATTCAGTTCCCGTGCAACTCGCACGCATCGGGCTCTATTTGCACATGCTACAGGATACGTCGTCACACGCTACGTATTGCGGCGACGACGCGCCCTCACCGCCGGGTGGTACCGATGCGGGCACTTACATGTTCAACTCCGACACCACTACGAATGCGATCAAGGTATCGTTTGGTAGCTCGTGTGCGTCGAGTCCACACCTCGCAGGACACGTTCAGGAAACGGGTACCGGCAACGATCCGCTACCGCTACGCGACTATGTCGCACTCAACAACACCGTCGACGAACTTATCGTGTTTGGTAACGAAGTGGCGCTCAAGCATCCCGGCTGGATCGTCAACCGCGAGTTGCTGCCGCCGAACCTGGTCGAGAAGAATGTACAGGGTTTCACCGCCACCGATTTGAAGGCGCAACTCGTCGGCACGATCGTCAGTGGTGTGCCATACAGCCGCGCCGAGGTCTACAAGTCAGCAGTCGTTACGTTGCCCTTGCAAGTAAAGGACGCGGTCCAGCGTCTTCAGACGATGAACCGCGCGCTCGGCGCCTTCTCGGAGGTTCTGCGCAAGCGCTCGGCGCGCCCGGATATGTTTGTCGCGCTCGAACCGATGCCGGGTAATTCCTTCAACGCGCGCGACAGTTCGGTCTGTTGGACGTCGCGGCCACGTGAGTCGAGCAGTAGTCGTTGACCGCCTCGGTCCACGAGCTGGCTGAGTTGCTGGTAAGGGAAGTCGATTTAACGCAGTGAGTGCAGAGTCACCGCTCAAGCTTGATGCGGCGACTCTGCACATATTCCATCAAGCCACTCTGTGCAAGAAGCGATTTACTTAGGTTCCGCCGCCTTGCTATTCTAAAACCCTGTGTGAATGTAGAACAGATCTGAGCACCGGCTTTGAACTCTTATGCACATGGACTTTGAAAATCGGGGAAAAGTCTTCGATTCCGATAATGCGCGATACCGTCTTCTATATGTCAGTAAAGACATGGAATTCTATCGTGCTTTACAAAGAATTCTTCCAAGACCTGACTATGACATTGTGTACACCCCACATATCGGTACGTCGATTATCTTACTGAAAGGTGGTGCTCGATATAACTTGCTCATCATTGACCTCGAACTGGATGGTAAAAGAAAGGGAATTGAGTTCGCAGAAACTGCTCGGTCCATAATCCGTCACGCTTATCTTCCAATAGTTACCGCACACGGAACGGTTAATGATTTGGACGTACTGGGCCGCCATCGAGCCGTAGACGCATGTCTAATTAAGAAAAATGTGTCAGCTTGTGCCGAAACTATTAGTCTGTTACTCGCAGACGGGCCACAAACAACTGGTTATCCGTTTTTGATGCCCGACCCTCACGGCTACATAGGCATAATGAGTGAACACATGTCGGGGCATCCCCGTCCGTACATAATGACCTTCGTGTTACGCCCGCGGTTTGGATTTGATAAAAGCAAATAGCAACTGTGGGTAATTGAGTGTTCCTTGATCTATCTGGCTGCTCCAAGTCGAAGATACAGAACTCCACGTCTGTTTGCGACGGTACGTCGCACAACGTAAATGCGACAGAGATTCATGCGAGCAATTTCATTTTATAACCGAACCCGCACCCCGCAGCGTCGTGGTGTTACTGCCGCATTCGTCGAGCCGCCTTCGTTGGCGGAAGAACTGAAGCAATTTAGTCAGGAAGCGCAAGCGCGCATCACAATGATCCAGGAGTTGTCCGGTGCCTGACTTCACGCCTGTCACCCATTACATCGATCCGCAAAATTAATCGTCGTGTACGGAGGAGTTGCTGAACTCTCTCATCAACTTCAGCTCTCAATCCCATCTACGTTGATGACATAACGATCACGGTGCTGATTGGTCACGAGAAAATAGCTGCCAATATGCAGTGCAGCTTGCGGAGGAACGGGGTCGAGCTTCCGACCAGAGGAGAACCTTTGTTGCTTCCTTCACGTAAGCAATGATTGACGAAATCAGGAAGCGCAAATATTCGGGTGATTCTGACTCTAGAAATCCCGAGACTTAATTCCTGCTCATCCTTGTCAATTATGGTTTAAGACTACAATGGTAGCCTATCCAATGAGCGCGAAAATCTTAGCGCGCACATCCGCCAGCTCGTCTGCCGATGCCGCCCCTTTACGCGTAGCCCTTCGAACACGCCAATCGAGACTCTTTATCTGATCGGCGAGCACCACACTTGAGGGCCTCGTACGCGCAATCTGAACTTCGAAAGGATAATTCTTAATCTGTGTTGTCATCGGACAGCAGACCATCAGGTTTGTCTTCTCGTTGTAGGCGCGTGGACTCAACACCAGGGCTGGTCGGTGTCCCGCTTGCTCATGGCCAGCCTGCGGCGTGAAGTTTAACCAGACAATGTCACCGGCTTCAGGTACGTACCTCCGCGGCATCACCAGATCTCTCCACCGACAGCCGGACCAAAATCAATCGCTCGATGCTGGTTCTTGTTGGTGATGCCCTTTAACAGCTCGGACAGCTCGTATTTCTTTGGTCTTACTCGCTCAATAACAATTCGACCTCGATCCTCGCGCACTTCAACTACCTCATCGAGCTCAAGCTGTGTTGCCTGCACTACCGAAGCAGGAAGTCGAACAGCCGCGCTGTTACCCCATTTTTTTACAGTAACTCTCATCTGCTCATCCCTCTCTAATCAATGGCACGACTATGCCAGCCTGTAAGGGATGTGTCAACAATGTATATACGAAGCCGTCCTGTTGTTGTGGTTTATTATTCGGGCCGTCAGCAGTAGCTCCTCCTCGCACGATGAACAACAACGACGCCGGACAGCTTTGTCGAAAACATCAATGCAACTCTTGCTGAATGAGCGTTCATTCAGTATTATGCCGGATGATTAATCTGGTGGGAGTGTCTGGAGGGGTGTGATGCGGATTGAGAAGGCGGCGGTGTTGGGGGCGGGGACTATGGGGGCGCAGATTGCCGCGCATCTCGCGAATGCTGGGGTGCCGACACTGTTGCTCGATATTCCGCCGCGCGAGTTGACGCCCGAGGAGCAGGCGAAGGGACTCAGCCTCGATAAGGTTAAAAATCGGATTGCGCGTAATGGGCTTGAGGCGGCCGTGAAGGCTAAGCCGGCGGCGTTCTTTACTCCGGAATACGCTTCGTTAGTGACCGCGGGAAACTTCGACGACGACCTCGCAAAGATTAAAGACTGCGATCTGATCGTCGAAGCAGTCGTCGAGAATCTCGAAATCAAGCGGTCGCTGTTCGAGCGCGTCGAACAACATCGGAAACCAGGTTCGATCGTCGCTTCAAACACGAGTGGCATCCCGATTCACCTGCTTGCCGAAGGTCGCTCAGACGACTTCAAGCAACATTTTCTCGGTGTTCACTTCTTCAATCCACCACGCTACCTGCATCTCGTCGAAATCATTCGCACTGAATGGACCAAGCCGGAAGTCTCGTGCTTCCTTTACGGCTTTCTCGATCAGCGTCTCGGCAAAGGTGTCGTGCCTGCGAAGGATCGTCCAAACTTTATCGCCAATCGCATTGGAACCTTCGGAGCGCTCTACACGATTAAGACGATGCTCGACGAGGGCTACTCGATTGAAGAAGTCGACAAGATGACCGGACCGGCTGTTGGTCGACCAAAGTCAGCCACCTTCCGCACTTTTGATCTGGTCGGATTGGACGTCTTCACTCACGTCATCAAGAACCTTTACGAAGCTCTGCCCGAAGACGAAGAGCGCGACATGTTCGTCGTGCCGGAAGTGCTCGCCACGATGGTCCAACGCGGCCTCCTCGGCAACAAGACCAAGGCCGGCTTTTATAAGAAGCAGAAAGGCGAAGGCGATAAGCGCGAGATCTGGACGCTCGACACGGCGACAATCGACTATCGCCCCTCCGAGAAAGTCAAACTTCCTTCGCTCGACATGGCGAAGAACATCGAGGATCTTCCCGAGCGCATCAAGACACTGACCTGGGGCAAAGATCGCGTGGGGGCATTCCTTTGGAAGACACTTTCGAAGACGCTCACTTACTCAGCCAAACGCATTCCCGAAATCGCCGACACCGTTGTTGAAGTCGATCGCGGGATGCGCTGGGGGTTTGGTTGGGAGCTCGGGCCGTTTGAAGTTTGGGACGCGATCGGTGTCGAGAAGTCAGTGGCGCGGATGAAGGAAGAAGGAATGACCGTGCCGGCGAACGTCGAACAGATGTTGGCCTCTGGCGCGAAGTCGTTCTACAAGAAGGAAGAGGGTCAACAGTTTTACTTCGACTTCGCGAGCGGCCAGTATGTACAGCTTCCAGATCCGCCGGGCGTTCTGATTCTGAAGTCTATTAAGGACCGCACGGGCGTCATTAAGAAGAATGCCGGCGCTTCGCTGATCGACATCGGCGATGGTGTTGCGTGTCTCGAGTTTCACTCGAAGATGAACGCGATTGGTGGCGACACGCTGCAGATGTTGAAGTATTCACTCGGCGAAGTTGAGAAAAACTTTGTCGGACTCGTCGTTGGCAATCAGGGTGTCAATTTCTGCGTCGGCGCAAACATCATGTTGATGTTGATGGAAGCCCAGGAAGAAAACTGGGACGAGCTCGACATGATGGGCCGTGTTTTTCAGGCCGCGACGATGAGTTTGCGCTACTCGCCGAAACCAGTTGTTGTCGCTCCGTTTCAGATGGTGTTTGGTGGCGGCTGCGAAATGGTTTTGCACGGCGACCGCGTCCGAGCGGCGGCTGAAACTTACATCGGATTGGTTGAGGTTGGTGTCGGAATCATTCCCGCGGGCGGCGGCACGAAGGAAATGTTGCTGCGCGTGATGGACTCGATTCCAAAAGGTGTTGACGATGCGGATCCGTTTCCGTTCTTGAAGCGCGCTTTCGAGACGATCGCGCTGGCGAAGGTCGCCACGTCAGCGGAAGAAGCGAGGGCGTTAGGATTTCTGACGAAGGACGATTCGATCTCGATGAACGCCGATCGTCTGATCGCCGATGCGAAGAAGGAAGTGTTGGCGCTCGCGGCGAGTGGTTACGTGCAGCCGCAGCAACGCAAAGACATCTTGGCGTTGGGAGAGCCCGCGCTCGCGACTTTGAAACTCGGAATTCATCAGATGAAGCGTGCCGGATTTATCTCGGATCACGATGCTGAGATCGGGACGCAGTTAGCGCGCATCCTGACGGGCGGCGATTTGAATCATCCCACGCGTGTTTCCGAACAGTATTTGTTGGATCTCGAGCGTGAGGCGTTTCTAAAGTTGGTGGGAATGCGGAAGACGCAGGAGCGAATTGCGCACATGTTGAAGACAGGCAAGCCGTTGAGGAACTAAAGGGGTTAATTATGAGAGAGGCAGTAATTGTATCGGCGGTTCGGACGGCGGTTGGTAAGGCGCCGAAGGGAACATTAAGAACAACGCGTCCGGATGAGATGGGCGGGACGGTCATCAAGGAAGCACTAGCGCGCGTGCCGGGGCTCGAAGCGTCGGATATTGAAGACGTGATCATGGGTTGCGCCATGCCCGAGGCAGAGCAGGGAATGAATGTCGCGCGCTCCGCTGCGATTCGCGCCGGTCTGCCGGTTGAGACGAGCGCGATGACGATCAATCGTTTTTGTTCGTCAGGCTTGCAGTCGATCGCTATGGCGGCGGATCGCATCAAGAGCGGCGGCGCCGAGGTGATCGTTGCGGGTGGCTTGGAAACGATGTCGATGATCCCGATGGGTGGTCATATCATCCGGCCGAATCCGTATCTCGTCGATCATTATCCTGACTTCTATTTAAGCATGGGTCTGGCGACGGAGAATGTCGCGCGCAAGTACGAAGTGACGCGCGAGCAGCAGGATGAGTTTGCACTTCGCTCGCACACACGCGCGGCCGCTGCGCTCGATGCAGAGAAGTTCAAAGACGAAGTAGTGCCGCTGCACGTCGTGTTGGAAGAGTTGGATGAGAAGGGTAAGAAGCAGCGTCGCGAAGTGGTGTTTGATAAAGACGAAGGTGTCAGGCGCGACTCGTCGGCGGAAGGGTTGGCGAAACTCAAGCCTGCTTTTCACGTGAAGGGAACGATTACGGCCGGCAATGCGTCGCAAATGTCTGATGGCGCAGCCGCGGCGATCGTGATGTCTGACTCGCGCGCGCGCGAACTCGGTGCGAAGCCGATGGCTCGTTTTATTGCTTACGCGACTGCTGGTTGTCCGCCGGAAGAGATGGGTATTGGACCAGTGTTCGCGATTCCGAAGGCGTTGAAGCTAGCGGGTCTGACGTTGAACGACATCGACGTGATCGAGTTGAACGAAGCATTTGCAGCGCAGTCGATTGCTGTGATCAAAACGCTGGGATTGGACCCGGACAAAGTTAATGTTAACGGCGGCGCGATCGCATTGGGCCACCCGCTGGGTTGTACTGGCGCAAAACTGACGGCCAGCATTCTGCGCGAACTGGAACGCCGCAATGGACGATACGGGATGGTGACCATGTGCGTCGGTGGTGGAATGGGCGCCGCCGGTATCCTCGAAAGAATTAATTAGCCACGGATTACACGGATTTTAAAAGGAGATAAAACGATGTCAGCCGTAGCCGAACAGAAGAAACTAGTCAAAGGTGGCGCATTCCTGATCGAAGAGCGCACTCCCGAAGAGATCTTCACGCCCGAAGACTTTACGGAAGAGCATCGCATGATCGCCGACACCACACGTCAGTTTGTCGACAACGAAGTGGTGACACGCATCGATGAACTCGAAAAGCACGATTGGAAACTGTCGCGCGAGCTGGTCGGTAAAGCGGCTGACCTCGGTTTGATCGGCGCCAACATCCCGGAAGAATTTGGCGGCCTCGGTCTGGATCAAACAAGCGGCGCGCTCATCGGCGAGAACATCGGACGCTCCGCTTCGTTTGCTACCACACTCGGCGCGGAAAGCGGCATTGGACTACTACCAATCGTTTACTTCGCCACCGACGCTGCGAAACAGAAATACCTGCCGAAGATTGCGAGCGGTGAGTTGATCACGGCTTACGCATTGACCGAGGCCGGCTCCGGTTCAGACGCGATGGCGGCGAAAGCTACTGCCCGTTTGAGTGACGACGGCAAAGAATACATCCTCAATGGCGAAAAGATGTGGATCACGAACGGCGGCTTTGCTGACATCTTCATCGTCTTTGCGAAAGTCGATGGCGACAAGTTCAGCGCTTTCATCGTAGAACGCCAGCCGGGACTGACCTCGGGCGCCGAAGAACACAAGATGGGCATCAAGGGCTCGAGCACGACGGCGCTCGTGCTCTCCGATGTTCGCACGCCAGTCGAGAATCTGCTCGGCGAAGTCGGCAAGGGTCACAAGATCGCTTTCAACGTGCTGAACATTGGTCGCTTCAAACTGGGCGCTATGTGCGTCGGCGGGATGAAGTTGATGGTCCATGAATCGGTGCGCTACGCGAACGAACGCCATCAGTTTGGCAAATCAATTTCGTCGTTTGGTGCGATCAAAGCGAAACTTGCCGAACAAGCGATTCGCACGTGGATTGGTGAGTCGATGATCTATCGTACGCTCGGAATGATCGAGGCCGGTGTCGGCGCAGTTGATTCGAAAGACATGGATGCACGACTGCGCGCGATCGAGGAGTACGCCGCGGAGTGTTCGATCATTAAAGTGGCACTCTCCGAATACTGCGATTTCGTCGTCGATGAGATGGTCCAGATTTACGGTGGCTATGGCTACTCCGCGGATTATCCGGCAGAGCGTGCTTATCGCGACTCGCGCATTAATCGCATCTTCGAAGGCACAAACGAAATCAATCGCATGTTGATTCCGGGCCGCTTGATGAAGAGCGCGCTGAGCGGAAATCTGGCGCTCCTGCCTGCTGCACAGGCGTTAATGGATGAAGTGTTGTCGCCACAAATTCAAGGATTTGACGACGACGACACGGTACTCGCCGCAGAGCAGAAGCTAACCACAAACGCAAAGAAAGTGGCGTTGATGACGCTTGGAACCGCTGCGCAGAAGTACATGATGAAACTCGGCGATCAGCAGGAAATTCTGATGGGCATTGCCGACATCATTATGGACACCTACGCGATGGAAAGCGCGATCCTGCGGGCACGAAAGCTGGTTGCTGCGGAAGGCGAAACCGCTGCTGCACGCTATCTCGACATGACGCGTGTGTTCTGCAACGACGCTGTCGGACGTATTGAGTCGAGAGCGAAGAGCACGCTGGCGGGAATGTCGGAAGGCGATGAGCTGCGAACGTTGTTGGCCGCGTTGCGACGTTTCACAAAGTTGCAGCCGATGAACACGATTGCCGCGCGTCAACGCATCGCGGACGACATGATCGCCGCCAACAAGTGGATCTACTAAAGCGGCCACAGATAACACGGATAAATGCGGATTGTTCCGATATCTCTGCCCACGCCTTTTTATATTGGCCCGGTAAACGTCTATCTGATCGCTGAAGATCCGTTGACGATTATCGATACCGGGCCGAAGACTAAGGAAACGATCGAAGCGTTGCGCGCCGGTTTGCGCAAGGCCGGTTTTCTCGTTTCGGATCTCCGCCGCATCGTACTCACGCACGCTCACGAAGATCATTGTGGTCTTGCCAGGTCTTTGCGTGACGAAGCAAAGGACGCGGAAGTGTTTGTACACAACTGGGAGACCGGACATCTTCACAGCCGGCTTCAGTACGAAGAACATCGCATGTTGCTGATTCGTGCAGGTGTGCCTGACGGCGAGATCGAGCGCATGCGTGGGCTTTACGAATACATGCGCCGGTATGCCGACTCGTTTGGCGACGACGAATACACGTCACTTTGGGACGATGCTGAACTGGAGTTTGAATCGGGCAGTCTGCGCATTCTTCACACGCCTGGTCACACGCCAGGGTCGTGTTCGTTTCTGCGCGAAGCGGATCGCACGGTGATCGCCGGCGATTGTGTGTTGAAACGGATTACGCCGAATCCGGTGTTGTCTCCCGATCCGGTCGATCCTTCACGGCGTTTTCCGTCGCTAGCGGAATACATGGTGAGTCTGGCTCGATTGAGGTCTCTCTCTCCGACGCTCGTTTACGGTGGGCATGGAGAACCCATACGAGATTTTGAAGAACTCTTCCATCGTTATTATCGAGCGTTTCAGGATCGACAGTCGCAGGTCATCGGATTAGCCACTAAAAATGGCGTCACTGCCTGGGACGTCGCTATCAAAATGTTTCCCAACGCCGACGATGTCCACCGCTTTTTGTCGGTTTCAGAAGCCGTCGCCCACCTTGATATGGCCCACTCAGAAGGCAAAATCACCTACGAACTCAGCGGCCAAACCGAAGTTTATAAACCACATTAAATTTTTGGAACCGCCTCACATCTCCGGCGTGTAGGGGTCAAACTCTTCCGGAGGAAACTCGAAAATGAAAGTGAAATATCCTATCGGTCTCCTGCTTGCTCTAATTCTGACTGCCGGAGTCGCGGTGGCGCAGCAGACCGCGCCGCCGGCGCCTCCTGACCCGCCTGACGAACCTTTTGACCAAAACTTTTCAATCTTCATTGATGGCGGCGGATTTTTGGGTGTGTACGCCGAAAATATCAACCGCGAGAACATGAGCCGTTATCGCGTAGGCCAGGTACGCGGTGTTGGTGTGACGCAGGTAGTCAAAGACAGTCCAGCCGAGAAAGCCGGTTTGCGTAAAGACGACGTCATCCTGCGACTCGACGGCGAAAACGTCTCGAGCGTTCGCAAACTCAATCGTCTCGTCTCTGAACTGTCTCCGGACCAGTCAGTGAAGGTATCGATTAGTCGCGGCGGCAGCGAACAGGAAGTTACTGCGACCATTGGCAAACGCAACAACACAAACATGGCCCAGAATTTTCTCGGAGGCGAACCGAGGATCTTTAAGTGGGAAGGTCCCGACCTCAAAGGCTTTAAATGGGAAACTCCGTTACTGAACAGAGATAATTTCCCCTTCAATAACGACGGAGGAAATCTGTCGTTCTATCTCAGCAACAGTCGTCGCATCGGCGTGAGCACGATGTCGCTGACCAAACAACTCGCCGACTATTTTGGCATCGCCGATGGAAAAGGCGCGCTCGTGACCGCAGTCACTGAAGATGGACCAGCAGCAAAAGCGGGTGTTAAAGCCGGCGACGTGATCACGTCCGTTGACGGTGAAGCAGTTGATTCTCCGGGCGACATCTCGCGCGTGATCAATCGCAAGAAAGAGGGCAACGTTACTCTCACGATCATTCGCAACAAGTCGCAGCAAACGATTCAGGTTACACCGCGAGAAGGTGTTGGAACGGGAACGCTGGGTTAACCCGCAAATCGGGCGCCGGATCGTGATTCCACGAATCGCCTTTCCGACGATTCCCGACATCCATATCGCGATGCCGGCGATTAACGTCCAGATGCCGCGGATACGCGTGACGCCCCGGGTGCGAATCCGAGGTCCGCAGGGTCCTATTTAATTAGGCTAAAAACTCAGTCCACAGATTATGCAGATTATCTGTGTAATCTGTGGATACTTGCGTCAGGTGCAGTGGTTGTGTGATGATCCAAAAGCCATGAAACACGTCATATATAGTCCTGATCTTTTAAGGAGTGAATAAGTGAAAGCGGAATTGCAGCAGTTAATCGCTTTGCAGAATCTTGATACGACCATACGAAAACTAGAAAAAGACCAGGAAGCGATACCGGAAAGGCGCGCTGAGATCGAAGGTGAGTTCGATCAGCGCGCCTTTGAAATTAGAGCACTGGAAAACCGCCGCGACGAAGCCAAACACAGTCGCGCGAAGCTGGAAGTCGAGGTCGTCGAACAAAAGGGCCGGGCCGAAAGAGCCGAACGAAACTTGATGTCGTCGAAAAAGCCGGACGAATACACCGCGGCAATTCGTGAAGCAGATGCAGCACGCAAACAAATCTCCGCGTTAGAGACGCAGATTCTCGAACAGATGGAATCGCTCGATCAGGCACAAGCAGCCCTGACCGAAAGGGCCGACGAGATTGCGAGCCTCAACTCGGATCGTGAAGCGCGATTGAAAGCTTTTGACGATGAAACCGGAACGATTGGTGATCGGTTAGCAACAGCCCGCAAAGAACGCGAAGAAGTGTTTGCGAGTTTGCCGAAGCCGATGAGTAATCTTTACTCGCGAATCAAGGCTCGCATTCGTGACGGTGTGGCAGTTGCGGAAGCTCGCAATCGTTCGTGTACCGCATGCTTCATGTCGCTGCGACCCCAGGTGATGTCTGAGATACGTCGTGGTGAGGACATCATGACTTGTGATAACTGCGGGCGGATTCTTTATTACGTGCCGTCAGAATCGATCAAGGCCGATACCGCCGCACCGCAGCCAAACGTCGCGATAACCTAACCGTTATCGGTGGCCCACGATATCGAACTCAAACTTCACGTCGTCATCGACTCTCACCATACCGTGAAACGCTGAGGTTGCTTTCACCTTAAAGTCATCGCGATCGATACTGAACTCCCCTACCGCTCGCAGTTTGTCACCCTGAAGTGTGACTACTGCCGGAATCATGATTCGTTTTGTGACGCCATGCAGCATTAAGTTTCCATCAATCCTCACGTCATAGCGACCAGCAGCAGAAGACTTCACAGTTACGTTAGTGCTCTGAAAAGTAATATCCGGAAACTGATCCGGATGCAGCACGATGTCTTTAAGTTCTTTGTTGATGATCTGTTTCTGCGGTTCGGTGAAGTCGGCGCCGGTCTCGTGCAGCGACGCGGCTTTAACTACCAGTCGCAACGATGCAGGAGTAATCGTATCGGGTGTAAGCTCGACTTGTCCGGTGAATTCGCTCGCCGCAAGATGATGACTATGGCCTTTGAACCACAGCAGACCGCTCCTATTTGCGTGGGCCATGAATTTACTCTGGCTCGCATCGAGAGTGTAGGTTACCGTTGCTGCTGTTGGTTGCAGGAGGAGGCCGGGAAGTATTGCTAAGATGAGAGCAAGAAGTATTGTTCGCATCGTAAGAACCTCCGATATTAAGGTATCTGACCATGCCAAAAGAACAGATCAAGGTGTCTGAAGTAAAACGAACTCGTCAAAAAGGTGGCACTGTTGTCACAGTTGATGAGTTTCTGAGTCTAAACCGGCCCAAAGGCGACTTACTCCTGAAGGTTGGGCGCGAGCAGGTATCAGTTACTAGTTTGGACCGTATTTACTGGCCCGACGAGAAACTCACGAAGTTTGATCTGCTCAGTTTTTATTTGCACGTCGCGGATCGCATCATGCCGTTTCTACAGGACCGTCCTGCGATCCTGCAGCGATATCCGCGTGGGATCAAAGCTCCGATGTTCTTCCAGCAGGATCTCGACAGCGCACCGGAGTTCATCAAGACAGCGAGACTGACGAATCAGGAAGGGCGGCAACTCGATTACGGTGTTTACTCAACCACCGCATCGCTTTTGCACTTCGTCAATCTCGGAACGATCGAACAGCATCCGTGGCACTCGACGCTCAAACGTCTCGATAAACCGGATTGGATCGCGATCGATCTCGATCCGAAAAGTGCGCCGTGGGAGAACGTGTTGCAGGTTGCGCTCGTGGTTAAGGAAGTTGCGGATGAGATCGGTTTGCAGGCTTTTCCGAAGACTTCAGGATCGTCGGGCATTCATATCTATGTGCCGCTGAAGCCGGCCAACGAGTACGACAAGGTGGCAGAGTTTGCGCGGCTGCTTGCCACTGAAGTCGCACAACGCGCGCCGAAGATCGCGACGGTGGAGAGGACGATTGCGAAGCGCAAGAGCACGCAGGTTTACGTCGATTGGATGCAGAATGCACGGGGTAAGAGTTTGGCGGCAGTCTACACGGCACGAGCTAAACCCGGCGCCACGGTTTCGATGCCGTTGACGTGGAAGCAGATCGAGAAGGGTGTGAAGATCAGGGATTTCACGATCACAAATGTGCCTGAGCTTTTGAAGAAAAAGGGCGATCCGTGGGCTGAATTCTTCAATTCGCGCCAAACTTTGAAACTAAAATAGGTCCTGTAGGACTTATCTGACCTATTTGTTCTTGACCATTCTGACACCGCGGGTCTATCCTATTTCGGTCTTATGAGCCTGAGCCTGCATCGCTATTATTACTATTACGGCCCGCTCTCCACTGGGAGGGACGGTCAGGCGATGGGCTGTCGGCGCGTGATGATGTAGCACCAAAGACAAGATTCCTAAACCGGCCATCAATCCCAGGAGGATTGGTGGCCGGTTTTTTTGTGTCCGAATAACAACGCAAAGGTGAACCAGAATGATAACAGCAACTGAACCACAAACCGTTTTACTCGACCATGGCGATATGCGCATCGTCCATCTCGATCCGGATCATCCCGGGTTTCGGGATCACGAGTATCGGGCCCGCCGCAATGCAATCGCTGAGATTGCGATGACCTA
>DATEIS010000049.1:0-16655 GCA_035278765.1 Pyrinomonadaceae bacterium
ACAAACAACACGAGGTTATAAAGCACGCGATCGCGCACTGCCTCGCGAAAAGCATTGCGGGCGATTGCCGACATGCGCCAGAGGCTGCCGGAACCGCCCAGTTTTGATTTTTCGTAGTGAGTAGTTGCTTCAGCCGTGTCCAACGTTCTCAGTTGTGCATCCATAAAGCTATTGAGGCAAAACAAATCTAACTCAAATTCATGTAGTTGCGGAAGGGGTATTGTCGAAACGATCTAATTGAGTTCAGTCCCATCTGAGATAGCACGTGCTCCAGTAGCCGAGCAGGTTGGCGCGGTATCGGTGGTGTTGTAATACATAACGCCCGCTTCGTTGACATAAAAACTCCGCGCTCCGGTAGCAAGGAGAACGCTGGATGATGAGTGTACGGACGCCTCAGCTTTCGCGTCGAACGCAGGGACTCCAGCGCCGGCGACATTTGCAGCGGAGAACAGGAAACCACTCTTTGGCGTACCCGGACCGGCAATAGTTGCTGCGCCAACGTTTTCATCAACGAGGTTAAGAGCGGCCAGCGCTGCGAGGTCGCCATAGTTGCCGCCCCCTGCCGTCGCTCGGTAAGTTGCTTCGCCGCTGCCGATGATCCGCATTGTGGCTAAGGCGGAAGCTTCATTTGCGGCCCGTCTTGAGGATAATAGGTTTGGAATCGCGATCGCTGAGATGATGCCGATGATGGCAACAACAATGAGAAGCTCGATCAGCGAAAAACCTTTGTTGGATGTTTGGGATTTCATAGTCGCGGTACTCCGCGTTAGTGTCTAAGGTGATGAGCCGTGTGAGGCTCTAAAAAAGTTGCGGAGGCGAGCCATCCCGCCTCCGCACTTTGTGAGATAGGGAGGAGACGGACTAGTTGAGGATGCCGCCGCCCGTTCCCTTGGTTACAGTGCGAGCATCGGTAGCGGTACAAGTTGGCGCCGCTGCCGTCGTGTTGAAGTACATGATTCCGGATTCATTCGTGTAGAAACTTCGTGAACCGGTTCCGGTTACAGGTTGACCAGCCGTATGAATTGCTGGTACGGCGGTAGCATCGAAAGTCGGAATGCTAGGGGCGGTAATGTTGGCCGCTGTGAAAGCGTAGCCGCTCTTTGCCGTGGTACCGCTATCTTTGACGACTGTATCGACCAGGCCCTGGTCGAAGAGTTCAGTTAGTGAGCCGTACTCGCCAGCGCCGGCGGTTGCCTGGTAGGTGGCTTCGGAACTGAAGATAACGCGCATTGTCGCGATGGCCGAACCTTCGTTAGCGGCGCGACGTGAGGCGAGGAGGTTAGGGATAGCGATCGCGGCGATAATGCCGATAATCGCGACGACGATGAGAAGTTCGATTAACGAAAAGCCTTCTTGGCGTTTGGTGTTCATGCTAATTTCGTGCTCCTTAAAAGATATAGGGGGTTCAAATTTTGCTCGCGCCAACGGCTTTCCGTTCCCTTGTGAGCCGCGCAAAGCGCGAAGTGTCGATGGTGTCCTAAACAACCGTTGTGCCAATGGGCGTTTTGCCCAAAATGAGGAAATTTCGATCTATTTTGATCGAAATTTTGACGGGTGGACCATTACTCGGCGGGTGCATGACAATTTCTGGCAGGGGGTAAATGCCACAAAAAGGCAGTCCACAGATTACGCAGATTCAAAAACAGAAATCTGAGAAAATCTGTGTAATCTGTGGACTGCCTTTTTGTGGCTAATTACTGTCGCCGGCGCCGGCCGCGAATTCGGCGGAGTCTTCCTCGCGGCGGCGGGGACCCTGGTCGGTGGCCCGACGGCGCGGGGTGGAATCTGGACCACGTCGCTCGTCGCGCATCTGTGCAGTTAGACCACGGGCGCCGTGTTTGTCGAGTAGATGGCGCAGGGAGCGCACTGAAAGTCGTAAGAGTTCGGCAGCATTTGTCTGATTGCCCGAGGTGCGCCGGAGTGCTTCAAGGACGTAGGTCTTTTCGAGCTGGTCCAGGTGCGCGGTGAGGTTGATGCCGTCTTCCGGAAACTCCATCGATTCAGCAACGCGATAAGGATTGTAATTTGAGATCTTCTCGGGTAGGCGTTCGGGCTCGATTGAGTTGGTGCGTTCGAGCGCCACTGCTCTCTCAATCGTGTGCTCCAATTCACGAACATTGCCGGGCCACGAGTATCGCTCGAGCAGACGCATGGCGTTCTCGCTGACCGCCAGTGAGCGTCCGGTCGGTGCGCAAAACTTTTGCACGAAGTGATTGGCGAGTTCGGAGATGTCTTCCGCGCGCTCCCGCAAGGGCGGCAGCTCGATCGGAATTACCGAGATTCGGTAGTAGAGATCCTCGCGAAACGTGTTTGCGGAAACCATGCTGGCAAGGTCTCGATTGGTCGCAGCGATCACGCGCGTGTCGACAGTCGTCTCTTCAGTGGCGCCCACCGGTCTAACTTTACGTTCCTGCAAAACACGCAGGAGTTTGACCTGCATTGCCGGTGACATCTCACCGATTTCGTCGAGGAAAATCGTGCCGCTGTTGGCTGCTTCGAAGAGTCCCTTTCGATTTGCACTGGCGCCTGTAAACGAGCCTTTTACATAACCAAACAACTCAGATTCGAGCAGCGTTTCGGTAAACGCGCCGCAGTTTACCGAAACGAATGGCT
Organism: Pyrinomonadaceae bacterium; assembly: GCA_035278765.1. Classification (GTDB taxonomy): domain Bacteria; phylum Acidobacteriota; class Blastocatellia; order Pyrinomonadales; family Pyrinomonadaceae; genus PSRF01. The sequence continues at coordinate 2,614 of DATEIS010000049.1, forward strand.
TCTCGGCGCGCGGACTCAAATCGTGGATTGCACGTGCGACAAGTTCTTTTCCCGTGCCTGACTCGCCTGTTACCAGGACCGTCGACTGAACCTGCGCCACCGTCTCTATCATCTGATAAAGCGCAAGCATCCGGTTGCTTCGTCCGATGATGTTGCCAAGCTTGCCGCGCGTGCGCTGTCCCTGAATGAGTGCCTTGTTCTCTTCGAGGAGCGCCTCTTTTTCTTTAACGAGCGAGATCTTGTTTAGAGCGCGAGCAACTGTTTCCTTCAGCAGGTCGTTATCAAACGGCTTCTGAACGAAGTCGTAAGCCCCGAGGAGAAACGCCTCGCGAGCTGTGTCGACGTTCGCGAAAGCCGTCATCATTATTACTTCCACATCGGGAACTAATTCGCGTACGGCGCGCAGCAGATCGACGCCGCCCATGTCTGGCATCCTGATATCTGAGATGATCAGATCCGGAGGTAGCAGGCGTATTTGTTCCAGCGCCGCACGACCATTTTCCGCGACGCTCACAACGTGGCCTTCGCGCTGGAACAAGTGCGTCAGGAACTGCCGCATTCCAAGTTCGTCGTCAACGATCAGAAGATTGGCCATAGTTAACTCGACTGAGCGGGAGTGTCGTCACCATTGTTTGCGGCCAAGGGTAGCTCAACGGTAATCGTCGTTCCCTTATCCACGAGACTGCGGACATTGATTGTACCACCATGATCGCGAATGATTTGATAAACAATTGACAGCCCGAGACCCGTTCCCCCCGTGGTGGAAGAGAACGGCTCAAAGAGATGCTCAACCTGATCGGGCGACATGCCCCGGCCTGAGTCTGCAAAGGAAATGCGCATCCGATTATTGGAATTCTTTTCCAGGGAAGCCAGGAGAGTTCCGCCTTTAGGCATCGCCTGGAGTGCATTGCGCGCCAGATTCCAAAATACCTGTTTTAACTGGCCTTCATCAGCTTCAGCGAAAAGCGGCTCGTCCGGTAATTCCTCGACAATACTCTGATTGGAGTTGATCTCCGGACTGTGTCGCATCAGGGAAAACGTTTGATGCAGCAGGTCGCCGACGTCCACGCGAGCCTGGATCAAGGACCGTGGCCGAGCGTAATTGAGAAAATCGGTGATGATCCGGTTCAGACGATCTGATTCCCGCAGGATAATCTCCATCAGTTGCGCCTGCGACGAGTCGCGATCGACTTCAGCATGAAGCATCTGGATCGAGCCGCGCATTGCGGCTAGCGGATTCCGAATCTCATGTGCGATCGAGGCGGCCATGCGACCGATAGCGGCGAGTCGATCCTGTCGTCGCGATGTTTCTTCCAGACTGCGGACTTGGGTCAGATCCTGAAACGTGATGACCATACCCGTGGTGTCGCCCGACTCGGACGACAACGGCGAGATGCTGTAACCCAGACGAAGACGCATGCCTTCAGCGGTCAAACAGTTCGTTTCAAAGCGCGGACTGTTATCGCCCTTTTCGAGAGCCTTAAGCGTCTGCGAAATGTGATCTTTCATGTCGCCGAAAAGGATCGATGCATCCTGACCGCGAATGGCGTCTTCTCGATAGCCGGTGATCTCGTGTGCGGCGTGGTTGAAAGTAAAGATTCGTCCTTCAAGATCGGTAGTGACGAGACCGGAGCGGATTGACGCGACAATTCGTTCATGAAGGGCGCGGAGGTTAGCGAGCGACTGCGTTGCCGCAGCCAGGCGGACATCAGAGCGTGATTGGCGTTCTGCGAGTCGCGCAGAGAGCAGACCGACGACAAAGAATGCGACGTCGAACAGTCCCACCCACTGAATGGTTTGCGACAGCGAGCCGCCCACCAGTTTGGTCGGATCGGTCTGTGCGCCGAACCCAGTGATCTGGAGTGCACACGCCGTGAACGCCACCGCACATCCGACAGACGCCACAATCGCTTCGCGTGGTCCCAGGAAGAGACTGGAGACAGCAATGATAACGATGTACAGCGCGACGTAAGGCGACTGAACGGTGCTGGAATTCCAAACCAGCCAGGTGACGATCAAGACATCGACAGTGAGCTGAAATCGCGCCTGGAAGAGAATGTTTTTTGAGAGACGAAAGATGAGGGCGTAGAGAATAGTTAGGACCGCTACGATCGTGAGAAGGCCGAGGCTCTTGTTGATCGACTGGGCCGGCTCTCCGCTCGTGATCCAAAGTGTTCCGACGACGCTTAGCAGGAGAGCTGTGACGAGTCGCCCGGCAATCAGCCAGCCGAGCTTTGATCCCGCGGTCCGGCCCCAATCGCTAGTCTGTTCAGGCGTAGCCATCGGGGCCACAGCGTAACACAGATTTCAGTGTAATCTGTGGCTAACTTTTACTCGTATCTCAGCGCGCTCAATGGATCTATTCGCATCGCACGCCTCGCCGGTAAGTAACACGCGAGCAGCGAGACGAGCACCAGCAAGATTGAGATCGAAGTAAACGTCGTCACATCGACAGCTTCAACTCCAAACAGCAGTCCTGATAAGAGACGTGTGAGTGCAAATGCAGCAGCTAATCCAAGCACAACGCCGGCGACAGTCAACATCAGTCCCTGTCGCAAAATAAGCAGCAACACTTGTCGCGGTTGTGCACCGATTGCCAATCGCAGTCCAATCTCACGTGTTCGCAAAGCCACCGAATAGTTCATCACTCCGAAGATGCCGACCGCTGAGAGCAGTGTGGCGAGTCCGGCGAACAGGCCCAACAGCAACGTATTAAAGCGTGAGCGACTGACCCAATCAGCCATCACTTGATTCATCGTGCGCACGTCCGATACGGGTTGATTCGGATCGAGCGCACGGATTTCACGTTGAACTGCAGGAGCGATCGCCGTCGGTTCACCGTCGGTGCGAAACACGAGAGTCATGAATGGGTAAGTGAGATCGGGATGTGGAAAGTAAACCGCCGGCGGCGATTCATCGATCAAACTGTCGTACCTCACGTTACCGACAACGCCGATGATTTCGGCCGGTTGCGGCTTCTCAAACATCGCGACATCCAGTCGTCGTCCGATCGGATCTTCGTCAGGAAAGTGTAGCCGCGCGAGGGCTTCATTGATCAGGATGACGTGCTTTGGTTCTCTTTGTTCGCTGTCTGAAAAATTGCGACCTCGCAAGAGGGGAATTCCCATCGCTGGAAAATAACCTGCATCGGCAACCCTGACGTCCGTGGATGGTCCCTGGCCCGGAGGTGGTTCAGGACGGCCTTCGATCTTGAACCCGGTATTGGAACCAAGTCCGCCGTATAGTGGCAGATAATTAACCATGCCCGCCGAACGAACACTCGGCAGGTTCCGAGCGCGTTCAAGCACCTGGCTGAAGAAGTTCACGAACTGTGCGTCTTCACGATAACGAGCATCGGGAACTCTGACGACCATCGTCAGCAAGTTGTCGGTTTCGAAGCCGCGATCCACTTGTTGCAGACGAATGAAACTTCGGATCAGTAAACCTGCACTCGCAAGCAGCACGACCGCCAGAGCGATTTCGGAAACAACGAGGGCACTGCGCAAGCGACGACTTCCACCTGCCTGTGCCGACTCCGACTTGCCTCCTTCTTTGAGCGAGTCGTTGAGATTCAAACGTGAAACGTGTAACGCCGGCGCGAGTCCAAAAATAATTCCCGTCAGCAGCGAGACCGCGAGAGTCCACCCTAAGACCGTAAGATTTAGACCAACGCCTTGCAGGCTTACAAGATCGCGAGGACTGATCAGCACCAGCGCCTTGATTCCCAGATATGCGAAGCCTAAACCCAGGACACTCCCGACCAGTGCCAGCAACAGACTCTCAGTCAGCAACTGTCTGACAATCCGGAAACGACGCGCGCCGAGCGCGGCCCGGACTGCGATCTCTTTCTCGCGTGAAGTCGCGAGCGAAAGCAGGAGGTTGGCGACGTTCGCGCAAGCAATCAGCAACACAAAGCCGACGGCGCCGAGCATCAACCAGAGTGGGCGTCGCACGTTGCCGAAGAATTGGTCGCGCAACGGCAATACTTCGGCGCTGAAGTTCTTGTTGAACTCAGGTGCCTCATCGGAGAGTCGCACTGCGATCGTGCGCAACTCTGCCGCTGCCTGATCAGCAGACACTCCGTCTTTCAAACGTCCGACAACTGACAGAAAACGACCACGCTCATTCGCAGTACCGCCGGTTGGCATCGGCAACACCGTCCAAAGTTCTGCCGGCCGTCCCGTGCCGGAGCGACTCTTAATGTGGAATTGAAAACTCGGTGGCATCACACCGATCACGGTGGTCTTTGCGCCGTTGAGTGTCAGTTGTTGGCCCAGTATGTTCGACTGGCCGCCAAAACGACGTTGCCACAATGGATAGCTCAAAACTGCCACGGAAGGTTTGCCTGCTTCTCCATCTTCGGGCAGGAATGTTCGACCCAGAAGCGGATCGACTCCCAGTACAGTGAAGATCGGCGGCGTGGCGAACTGGGCCGACAATTCTTCAGGCTCGCCATTGCCGGTTAGATTGACGCGCTGATCTGTGAACGCGGCGATGTCCTGGTAGCTCGTTTGCTGTTCGCGCCAACGTCTGAAGTTGGCACGCGAAGTGGTGTTCTGATGTCTGCCTTCGGGTGAGACTTCCCAAAGCAGCACGATCTGTTCTGCGTTGCGATAAGGCAGTGGGCTCAGTAACAATTCATTTACCACGGAGAAGATTGCCGTATTCGCGCCGATACCGAGTGCGAGCGTCACCACGGCGACTGCTGTGAACGCTTTGTGTTTCGCGAGCATGCGAACACCGTAGCGAATGTCCTGGATCAGAGTTTCGAACAGACCGCCACCTTTCACGTCATAAGCGGCGTCAACGGCTCTGTTGACGTTGCCAAAACCGCGCATCGCTTTTTCTCGCGCTTCGTCGGGAGACATTCCGGCCTTGATGTTTGCCTCCACCTGCAACTCGAGATGAAGACGCATTTCGCGATCGATGTCATGAATAACTGTTTCGCGTTGCCGCAGCGCCCGAATTCGATCACGAAGAATATTGAACCACTTCATTTGCTTTAAATCCTTTATGTAGCTTGTCTGATCTTAGCGATGGCGAGCACGAGTCGATCCCAGCTTGCCTCTTCCGTCTCGAGTTGCTTCCGGCCAACGCGTGTGAGCTTGTAAAACTTCGCTTCACGTCCGGTTTCGTGTATGCCCCAGTGCGCGGAGACCCAACCTTTTTGCTCGATACGATAGAGTGCGGGATACAAAGATCCTTGTTCCACATTCAACATCTCGTCGGAGAGCTGGCGGATTCGTTGAATAATCCCGTAACCGTGCAGCTCCCCAAGCGAGAGCGACTTGAGAATCAGCATGTCGAGTGTTCCCTGCAACAGATCGGCCTTGTTTTTAGCCACATTGATCTCCTGATGCCTAGATTGTCAAAGTATGCCACAAAAAAGCACAAAAGGCACAAAAGGCACAAAATGAATTTGGATCGCCTAGTCCTCTTTGTGTTTTTTGTGCCTTTTGTGCTTTTTTGTGGCTATGGATGTTGAAGCGTATTTGAAACGGATTAACTATCACGGATCTCTTAGCGTGTCGCCGGAGACTTTGCGCGATCTACAGGTTGCGCATTTGAAGGCAGTGCCCTTCGAGAACCTGAGTATTCACGCAGGCGAGCCGATCGTTCTGGAAGACGAAGCGCTGTATAAGAAGATTGTCGAACAGAGACGTGGTGGCTTTTGTTACGAATGCAACGGTTCGTTTGCGGGATTGCTAAGTGCACTCGGCTTTCAGGTTGAGATGCTCGCGGCGGGCGTTGCACGTCGCCAGGGCGGGTTCGGACCAGTCTTCGATCACATGGCTTTATGCGTCACCCTCTCCGAACGCTGGCTCGTTGACGTTGGTTTTGGTGACTCGTTTCTCGAACCGTTGTTACTTGACTCGCGCGATGAACAAATACAGGGAACACGATCATTTCGCATCGATGCCGAGAACGATTATCTGATCCTCCTGCGTCGCAACGACGGTGAGGATTGGGAACCGCAATACCGTTTTAAACTCCAACCATTCGGCTTTCCCGATTATGAAGAGATGTGTAACTTTCAACAGACCTCTCCCGAGTCGCACTTCACGCAAAACGTCATCTGCTCCCGCGTCACCGAAGACGGTCGAATCACACTCAGCGGTATGAACCTCGTTACCACCACTGGTCCAGAGCGAACGCGTCACGAGCAAGTACTGACAAGTCGCGAAGAATATGACCGTCTCCTGCGCGACCAGTTCGGCATCGTGATGAAAAACGAAGTGAAGCTGCCATCATCTCGATAGACAACTTTTTTGACCTCGCAGCAACATTGCCGTGATGTTGTCCGGCCAGACTCAAGAATTATTTCAAACAGGGGAGTTTACAATGGGAGCAGCAACACAAAGACAAGAAGACGATCTACAAAAGCTTCGCGAACTGGTTAAAGATATAGACTTTTGTATGTTGACTACCGTGGACGAAGGCGGCGACTTACACAGCCGGCCCATGTCGTCAAACGGTGATATCGACGAAGATGGAGACATCTGGTTTTTCACTAATGCGTCGTCACACAAAGTGAGTGAGATCGCACGACTGCCAAAGGTAAACGTCAATTTTTCCGATCCGGACAACCAACGTTACATATCAGTCAGTGGAACAGGGCAACTCGTTCGCGATAAAAAGAAGATCGAGGAGTTATGGAGACCGGAGTTTAAGATCTGGTTTCCGGAGGGTAAGGACGATCCTGAAATTGCCCTACTGAAAGTCAACGTCGAGAAGGCTGAGTATTGGGATAGTCCGTCGAGCACGATCGGGTATGCATTGAGTTTTGTATCCTCGCTCGTCACGGGAAAAGAACCGGACATGGGCGAGAACAAGAAGTTGAATCTTTAACTGCTCCTGCGCACGACGCTCGCGGCCACCGCGACTAGTTCTGTTAACTCAACGGGCTTCGGCACATGCATGTCGTAGCCCGCCCGCAGAGCCTGCAAACGATCTTCGACACGCGTGTAAGCCGTGAGGGCGATTGCTGCTACCTTGCCGCCTCGCTGCGGAGTGAGTTGGCGAACTTGCCGGATGAGATCGTAACCGTCTGTCTCCGGCATTCCGATGTCGCTTATAAGGATGTCGGGAATAGAGATCTTCAGTGAGTCGATGGCTTCGGCCGCAGATCCGACAACTTTCACTGTTGCGCCGCAAAACTCGAGTCCCTGCTTCAGCAAGTCACGAGTGTCCGCCTCGTCGTCAACAACCAAAATTCTTAAACCGTCCAACCGGTCACTCGTATCAGCCGGCGGCAATAGATCTCGCGCGCCCGGATGTACGCGACTACCCGATGTGTCGACCTGATAAACCGGGGTAATTGGCAACATGACAGTGAAGGTTGCGCCTTTACCTTCACCTTCACTGTCGGCGCGCACCGTGCCGCCATGAAGCTCGACAAGATGGCGAACGATTGCCAGACCCAATCCCATGCCACCGTGATGGCGACTCGTCTTCTGATCCGCCTGACGAAATCGATCGAACACATACGGTAGAAAGTCTGCTGTAATTCCCTGACCAGTATCACTGACTACGATCTCTAGATGTGAATTGACTCGCTCGGATCGAATCTGCACCCGACCATCACGCGGCGTAAACTTGATCGCATTCGAAAGTAGATTCCAAACGACCTGCTGCAATCGCACCGGATCGCCTGGAATTGCGACTGGTCCGGTGTCCATCACTTTTTGCACGCGCACGCCTTTAGCTTCTGCCGCCGGCCGCACAGCTTCGACAGCAGCGTCGATGAATGAATTCGGATCCGCCGGACGAACGTCCATGCGCAACTTGCCAGTGATAATGCGCGAGACGTCGAGCAGATCGTCCACGAGTTGCGCTTGCGCGCGTGCGTTGCGTTCGATGGTATCGAGAGCTTTGGCAGTATTATCGGGAGTGAGTTGACCCAGTCGCAGCATCCTGGCCCAGCCGAGAATGGCGCTCAGTGGAGTTCTCAACTCGTGAGAGATCGTTGCGAGGAATTCTTCCTTCAAGCGGCTCGATTCTTCCGCCTGGCGATAGAGTCTTTCTTTCTCCGCTGCGGCTCTTTCCGCGTCGGCGCGCGCTTTCTGGGCGGCTTCATAGAGACGCGCATTGTCCATCGCGATAGCGGCTTGAGAAGCCAGACCTGACACAACTATTTCATGGCGTTCGGTGAACATTCCGGGTTCCGGGTGGCCAAAGAAGAGTCCACCAAGCACCTCACCCGATCGCGAAACAACAGGGATGGCCAGATAACTCGTTACCGGCAAATGACCTTCAGGCATTCCGTAATACGGTGAGTTCTTACCGTACCGCGGATCCAGTTTTACGTCATCGATCCGCATCACTCCCTCACCACGAAACGTTGGACCAAAGAGCTCGGTTGCGCGTGGCATCGGAAAGTGTTCGAAAGCTTCACGAGGAACACCGGCGAGGGTGTACAACATGTACGACGCGCCCTTTTCGTTCAGAACGTTGTAGAAGAACGAACCGAAGCGAGCTCCGATCAATTCGGTAGCGGCGTCGGTAACAGCCTGAACCGTATTGTGTAGATCGAGCTCAGCAGAAATCTTTTGACCCATTTCGTTAAGCGTGCGTAGTGCTTCAGCCTGCTCGCGCAACGTTTCCTCGTTGGCCTTGCGACTGGAGATGTCCTGAATGAGTCCCAACATTCCCACGACGGATTCGTCGTCGGAGTAAATTCCGTGCCCTTTGGCTGCGATCCAAGCCCAGGGTTCTTTATTGCCGTTTCTGACGCGGTACTCGACATCGTACTCGCCTCGAGTAGCGATGGCTGTTTCAACCGCACTCTGTGCCCGCTCGCGATCCTCTTCGTGAAGTAGCTGGCGCATTTGAGTCCAGGTTATGTGGGCTCCGGGAGGAATATTAAAAATAGCCGCCGCAGTCTCGGACAGGGTAACGACGTCCGTTTTGGCGTCCCATGACCAGTCGCCGAGGCGCGCGGCATCGAGAGCGAGCTTCAAACGGTATGAAGCCTCGTCGAGTGCGCTTCGTGCCTGGCGTTGCTCGGTAATGTCGCGTGCGATCTTGGACGCGCCGACAATTTTTCCATCAGGACCCTTGATCGGTGAAACTGTTAAAGAAATATCAATCAGCTTCCCGTCTTTTCGCATGCGCACAGTTTCGTAGTGCTCGATGCGTTTTCCCGCTCGCAATCGCGCCAGGATTGTCGGCTCTTCATCAAGATGTCCTTCCGGGATGAGGATAGTGACGGGTTTGCCGATCACTTCGTCGGCCTCGTAACCAAAAATGCGCCGTGCCCCCTCGTTCCAACTGGTAATGATACCGTCGAGCGTTTTACCGATGATTGCGTCGTCGGCGGATTCGATTAGCGCCGAGAGCCAGTACTGCGCCAGTTCAGGGCTCCGCAGGTCCGTAAATTGATTCTTGTCCGCCTTCTGGTTTGACGAATCGGCGTCCGAATGCTTGCTGGACATAAGTCTTCGAAACTCGCGCGCATTTTGAGGGGAGTGCTAAGGGGGTTGCAGGGGTGAGAGGATTATAGCAAGGCCAGCCACAAAAAACACAAAAGGCACAACAATGTAATTTGTTGCGCCTTTTATGTTTTGGTGTCTTGAAACTTAATGGCCCTGCGAGAGTTTGCCGATGAGGGTGAACAAGGGCAGGTACATTGCGATGACGATGGAGCCGATGGTGACGCCGAGGAAGCCGATCAGGAGCGGTTCGATCAAGGTCAACAGATTCGCGATTGCAGAGTCGACTTCGGATTCGTAGAAGTCAGCGATTTTGCCGAGCATCGCGTCGAGGGCGCCGGTCTGTTCGCCGATGCCGATCATCTGGGCCACCATGTGGGGGAATACTTCCGTGGCTTTGAGTGGATCGACGAAGCTCTCGCCGCGCTCCACACCCACTCGTACTTTAGTGATCGCGGCTTCGATGACCACGTTGCCGGAAGTCTTCGCAGTGATGTCCAACGACTGAAGAATGGGAACGCCGGACGACAGCAATGTCGAAAGCGTCCGTGAAAAACGCGCCACAGCAATCTTGCGGAAAATGTCGCCGAGGATGGGTACTTTGAGAAGCAATCCGTCGATGAGCTTCCTGCCCCCCGGGGTCTTGTAGTAGAACTTGACCGCCACACCCGTACCGATCACCGATGCGAGTATCACTAACCCTCCCCAACCGGCGAGAAAGTTACTGATTCCGACTACAATTCTGGTCGGCAACGGCAACTGTTCGCCTGGTCCAAGCAGGCCAAGGAAGATATTTTGAAACTGTGGAATCACGACGATCATGATCACCGCGACCGCCGCGATCGCAAGTAGAATCACCGCCGCCGGATAGATCATCGCGGAGATGATGTCGCGCTTTAGCTTCACGATCTTCTCGATAAACGTCGAGAGTCGCTGCAGGATCAGATCGAGAATACCGCCCGTTTCTCCAGCCTCAACCATGTTCGCGTAAAGCTGATCGAACACGCGCGGATGTCGCGCCATCGCGGTTGCAAGCGTCGAACCTTCTTCGACGTCCTGACGCACCTGCAAGAGGATCTGCTGAAAATATTTGTTGTCCTGTTGCTGGGCCAGAATTTCGAGGCATTGAACCAGCGGCAAGCCCGCATCGATCATGACTGAAAACTGACGCGTAAAGATCGACAAGTCCTTCGACTTAACTTTCTTTCGACCACCGATCTTCGGAATACCGATCTCGCGACCTTTTTCCTTCACGGAAGTCAGCGTTACTTGTTCGCGACGCAGAATCGAGCGTAGAGCTTCGCGATTATCCGCAACGCGTTCGCCGACAACGATCTCGTTCAGTCTGTTGCGGCCTTTGAAAACATACGTAGGCATGGCTGTAAGCTCCAGAGTGGCTTATCTGTTTTGCACGTTTGGTCTGGTACCAATCGGCCGGGGTTGTGCATAAGGACTCGCATGTGGCTTCTGGCCGCTGGCCGGGTTTAAACCCGAGCCGCGATCGATTAGCTCGCGCAGCTCGTCGACGTTCGACGAACGTTGCATAGCAGTGTCCAGGCTGATCTGGCGTTTGTGATAGAGCGTCGCCAAAGCCTGATTGAACGTCTGCATTCCGTATTTGTCCTGACCAGTCTGCATCATCGAGTAAATCTGGTGGACTTTGTCTTCACGGATCAGATTTCTGATAGCGCTGTTTGGCACCATGATTTCGAGTGCCATTGCGCGGCCGCCACCCTCAGCGCGAGGCAGTAGCGCCTGACACAGAATTCCTTCGAGCACGAGCGAAAGCTGTGCGCGAATCTGTGCTTGCTGATCGGAAGGGAACACGTCGATGATACGGTTGATCGTGGATGCGGCTGAGTTGGTGTGCAGCGTGGCGAGCGTTAAGTGTCCGGTTTCAGCGATGCGCAGTGCTGACTCGATCGTTTCGAGGTCGCGCATTTCGCCGACCAGAACCACGTCCGGGTCCTGGCGAAGTGCGGTGCGTAACGCTGCCGCGAATCCGTGTGTGTCGGCATTAACTTCGCGTTGGTTAATCAAACAGCCTTTGTGGTTGTGTAGAAACTCGATCGGGTCTTCGATTGTCAGAATGTGATCGTGACGATCGCGATTGATCTTGTCGATCATCGCTGCCAGGGTGGTTGACTTGCCGGATCCGGTTGGACCAGTAACGAGAATCAGCCCGCGAGGTTTCTCGCAAAGTTGTTTGACAATTGCAGGTAGTCCCAAATCCTCGAACGCTTTGATCTCGTAAGGAATGGCGCGAAACACCGCGCCTACCGCGCCGCGCTGGTTGAACAAGTTGGCGCGAAATCGCGACAGACCTTTGACGCCGAACGAGAAGTCCAATTCCAGGTTTTCTTCGAAGCGATGTTTTTGAGCGTCAGTTAAAACCGAGTACGCAAGTTGTTTTGTATCTGCGGAAGTAAGCACGCGATACATGTCGAGCGGACGAAGATGTCCGTCAACTCTAACCTGCGGAGGTGAGCCGGTCGTGATATGAAGATCCGAACCGCCAAGTTCGGAAAGCTTTCTCAGCAACTCTGAGAGAGAGATTTGCGGAGCGGATTCGTTCAGTCGCATCTAGGTCAATTTCTCCTGCGTCGGGATCAGAAAATGTTTCACGCAGCGGCGCAGAGGTCGCAAAGTTGTCCTTTGTTGTCTCTGCGCCTTTGCGTGAAACTGCTTAGTTATTGTTGAGTACCGGCTTTCGCACGTAACGAGTCGATGAAGCGCTGGGCTTCATTCGTCATGCGGTCCGCGTTCTCAACCGTCGTGTCAGTGGTGAGCCCGTAAATGCGGCCACCCGCTTCGGTGAAATAGAACGTCCACACTTTCTCCGGCGTGAGTGCATCTTTCGGCGTTCGCGCGGTAACTACAAAAACGCGATTGCCATTGACGTCACGAACGAAGTCGTTGACGACCCAACCACCAGACGAGACCATCTTGTCGATAACCATGCGGCGCAGATCAGCCACAGCCACTCCGCCAAGCATCTTCTTCTCTTCACGAGAAGTCAGGAAGGTCGGGTTCGGCCGGCTCAACGCAACCACCGCAAGATTCATCTGTCCGGGAAGTTTCGCTTCAGCCGTTTTGAATGCAGGATGCGAAGGATTAACAACGCGCGGTCGTGTTTCACCGCCGTTGGAGTGATTAGCAACAGGCGCAACGCTGCCGGTCATGACTGGCGGCGGCAGAGTCGTGCTTGTCGCAGAGTTTGAAGGCAGTGACGGTAACTCCGGACCCGTGAGTCCCTGGAGCTCAGCCACGTTGATGTTTTGGGGGAGTGCGAGCAGTGCTTTGCGATGGGCCATCTCAGCGGCCAATCGCTTTTGTCGCAAGCGCGCGCGATAACGTCGCCACCACGCGCGTGAACGATAGCGATGATGACGTTTTTTCCCAACTTCTACAGTTTGCCTGACTCCGTGTGCTTCGTTCGTGAAAGGCAGCATCACGCCCACGGACAGCACAAAGATCAGGGCTATTGCAATTGGTCTAAGCATCTTCGTTCTCCTCGGTTAGGCGACCGTTTCCCGAACAACTTCCTCGCAGGTGGTCACGCCGTCACGAATCTTCTGCAAGCCCGATTCGCGGAGGGTGATCATGCCGTCGTCGATCGCCTTCTTTCTCAATTCAAGTGCGGAAGCCCCGATCAGAATCAGTTCCCGAATCTCGTCGGTGATCTCCATCACTTCGTAAAGTCCAATTCGTCCTTTGTAGCCAGTGTTGTTGCAGGTAGAACATCCTTTGCCTTTGTAGGTCTTCATCGACTTGACTTCCTCTGGCGAGAAACCCACTTCGACGAGGGCTTCGACCGGCGTTTGATGTTCCTGTTTGCAGTCTTTGCAGACGCGGCGGATCAGTCGTTGTGCCTGGATGAGGTTTACGCTGGTGGCAACAAGAAAGGGTTCGATGCCCATGTTCATAAGACGTGAGATCGTTGAGGGAGCATCGTTGGTATGCAGGGTAGAGAGTACGAGGTGACCGGTGAGTGCGGCTTTGATGGCGATTTCCGCCGTTTCAAAGTCGCGAATTTCACCGACCAGAACGATGTTTGGATCCTGGCGCAAGAAGGAGCGAAGAGCGGCGGCGAAGTTCAACCCAATCTGTTCTTTCATCTGCACCTGGTTAATGCCGGGCAGATTAAACTCGACCGGGTCTTCCGCGGTCATGATGTTGGTGTCGACTGTGTTCAATGACTGTAGAGCCGAGTAGAGAGTGTTGGTCTTACCGCTTCCGGTTGGACCAGTCACGAGGACCATCCCATATGGCTTGGAAATGTTTCGCTTGAACTTAGTCAGTGATTCAGGCTCGAAACCAAGTTTGGTCATGTCGAGCATTAGGTTCTGTTTATCCAACAGACGAAGCACGACTTTTTCACCGAAGAGAGTCGGCAAAGTAGAAACGCGAAAGTCGAGCTCACGCGAACGTGAATCGACTTTCACTTTGATCTTGATGCGTCCATCCTGGGGAAGACGTTTCTCGGAGATGTCGAGTTTCGACATGATCTTGATGCGTGAGATCAGCGCATCGCGAAGCTTCAGGGGCGGGTGCATCACGTCGTAGAGCACGCCGTCAATGCGGAACCTGATGCGTAACTCTTTTTCGTAA
>DATEIS010000050.1:0-25681 GCA_035278765.1 Pyrinomonadaceae bacterium
AGGGGCGGCCCTCCGTGGCCGCCCTCGATTGAACTTCCCCTCGGAAATATTTCCTCATTGGACCTTTAATAACTTCATACAAACGAATTGATTTTTCAGTTGTTGGGAGTGGTGTGCCCCATGACATTAGCTATTACTCTGCTTTTCACAGTTACGCTGTATCTGAAGGTCCAGAAACAGCTGCGTTAGAATTTTTTTCTCGGACATCGCGTACACATTCTTGTAATTCTTCATGGGCCAATTCCTTCAGATTGACCGATTGTTGATCTAAGTTCTCCCGATTCTCCCCGTAAACACAGTCGCAAACGAAAATCATGGTCGCAACTTATTCGTGACTTCTTTCAGTGCAAACCGCGCGTTTGCTTAGCGTTTCGTCACGAAACAGTCACATTGCTGGTTGAAGCTCACCATTCGAGCGGCTAAGATGCCCAAGTCTTTTAGCGGTGCCCCCCTCACGCAGAAATACCAAAAATTAGAAATTAACCGGAGAAGGTAGTTCCCTGTCTATGGAGTTACAAAAACTGTTCCCTCGTGCTGTGGTTGCCACTTTGGCTCTCTCAATCTTGTCAGTATCAGCGTTCGCCCAAACTCGTCCACGAGTTGCGAACGGCGGTGATGTGAACGAAGTGTCGTGCGCACCGGACGAGTTTGCTGTGCTGGCATCTGCCGAGCCCGCACCGAAGCCAACCTGGGAAGCAAAGCCAAAGCCGATTATCGACCTCGCGCCTTCACCGACAACGTCGAGCACCGGATTCATAAAGTTTGAGCCACTGCTCATGGCCGCGATCGATCAGCGTCTCGGATCGCGATATCGTTGGGGAGCCACCGGACCGGACCGGTTTGATTGTTCAGGATTTGTTTGGAGCATTTTCCAGGCGACTGGAGTCACCTTCGAAAGAGTGAGCGCCCGTCATCTGTTCGCGCGATTTGCAGCGCCACCGGTTGAGGAGCAGTTCAAGTTTGGGACGCTCGTGTTTTTCAGCGGTCTGACACACGTCGGCGTCGTTGCTGATGCGCGTGGCTTCTACCATGCCTCACGTCGCCACGGTGTGGTCTATCAAGAGTTTACTGAGTATTGGCTGAAGCACATCGACGGCTTCCGTCGCGTGCCACAAGCCACCCAAACAACAGACTAGAGCCACAAAAGGCACATAAAGCACAAAAGGCACAAAAGAAATTCTCTTTGTGCCTTTTGTGCTTTATGTGCTTTTTGTGGCTACTTATTATTTTGTGGCACGAAGCCGGCGCGGTGTTCGTCGTCGCGTGCCTCCCAGACAACGATGATCTTGTCGATCGCGACGTAGCATTGTTTGCCGTCGTCGTCGCGCAGATGCAGGACGCCCATTTCCACCTTGAGCACCTGGCCGCGCAGGCTGGATCCGGCGCCACAGTAGACATCAATTCTCTTGCCGATGAATTTCGTTAAGAAGTCTTCCACTTGCCTTACTTCTTTCCATTCTTAAACGTAATCTTCACCAGCGGCATTGTGTTCGGATCGTCCTGCTGCTCGCGTTCGAACGTAAGCAGATCGTAATACGCGCAACGTTTGGTGATCGGAAACTCTCGACACACAGCCGGTCGCGCGTGATAGATCGAGCAGCCACGCGTTTCAGGATTGATGAACTGGCAGGCCTGGCCAAACAGCGCATCCTTCTTGCGGCGCAGTACTCTTTCCTTCTCGTAGATCTTTGTATAGCGAACGGTGGCTACTTCTTCCGTAACGTTGAAGTATTTTGCTAAGCGCCGAATGTCTCGCGGTGTCACCTGGACGCGTTCGTACACTGAACAACAGTAGGCAGGGCAGTCAACGCAGTCGTAATAACTCTTCGGCTTAGTGGTCGCACTTGAATTACCCATGATCGCCGGTTGTCTCCAATCACTCTATCGTCGTTTTGATTTTTTGTATTCCGCCAGCAACAGATTCATGAACTGCTCGCGCTTATCATACAAGCGTTTCGGTTCACGCGGTTCGTGACGAGTAAGAGCATAAGCCGTAATGAGCGGAAGCGCCACTGTAGAATCAACGTAACAAACAACTGCATCCGGAAGTCGATCGGGATCAACTTTCCCCCACGACACCGCTTCGCCCGGAGTCGCGCCTGACAAGCCGCCGGTATCCGGACGCGCATCTGTCACCTGAAGAAAATAATCGTGTCCGCGTTCGTCGATGCCAAGCACTTCCTGAATCTGCGGCTCAGTCTGTAAAAGAAAATTCTTTGGCGAGCCACCACCGAGAATGAAAACAGCTGACTGCCCTTTTCGTTTCTTGCCACCAACCTTCACTTCACCACGTTTTGCGGCGAGCACGATCGAAGCAGTCTCATTAACGTCGAGTGACGGATCAAAGGCGAGTTTGTTTCCCTGTATTGCCTTGGCGGCGACGTTCATTCCGATCGAGGAATCGCCGGGAGACGATGTGTAAATCGGCACGGCATATTCATAAGCGACCCCTAGCAATGATTTCTCTTTAATGCCGAGCTTTTGTTCGCGTTCGTGAACATAGCGCCCGCAAAGATAATGAAACTCAGCCGTAGACATCGGACGCTGAAACTCAGGCGCTTCGATTATTTTGCGGAAAAACGCGTCAGTATCAAGCAGCACCGAGTAATCAAAGAAGATATCGTAGATACGGACCACCTCTTCTTCGCGCAGCACTACATCTGATGTGTGCGCGTTGCCCAGGTGCATAGCGAGACCGATGCCGAAGTGCGTATCGTGATAAAGATTGGCGCCAGTGGAAATGATCCAGTCGACAAAGCCTGCTTTGATCAGTGGAATCAGCGCCGAAATGCCTAGTCCTGCGGGCGTGAGGGCTCCAGTCAACGAAAGACCGATCGTGACTTCGGGTTCCAGCATCTTCTGCGTGAAGAGCTGGCACGCTTCGCGTAATCGCGCGGCGTTGTAAGCAAGGAATGCTTCGTCGATTAGATCCGCGACGGCGATATCCTTCTGAATTGGTGCAGGGTCGATTCGTTTACCGCGAAGGAATTTACTTTTTGGTTTACCCATTGTTCTCGCCTAAGACATCTGTGCCTTTTGTGATTCTTTGTGATCGACGTCGGCTTCATTCTCTTCCGATGCTTTTCTTACACGCACGCGAATGATGCGGCGTTCGTCTGCTTCGAGCACTTCGACTGCGAGCCCGCGGATGGTCAGTAGTTCACCGATCGCAGGAACTTTCCCCGACTCGTTAATCACGAGGCCCGCGATCGTCGTGAAGTCGTCGTCCTCGATCTCCATATCAAACACTCGTTCAATCTTGCCGATCTCGGTTGACCCAAGTACTTCGTAACTGCCGTCGTTGTTTTCGACTATATCTTCGAGCTCTTCACCAAGAATGTCTTCGTCTTCAATCTCACCGACGATCTCTTCGAGAATGTCTTCGACAGTCACGAGTCCACAGACACCACCATATTCATCAATCACCATTGCTAGTTGGAAGTGAGCCTTCTGCATCTCCTCGAGCAAGTCCGCGACGGGTTTGGTTTCCGGTATGTCGTAAACTGGACGCACCAGAGATTTAATACACTCATCCTCGCGACCGTCAGCCCAACACTGCAACAGGTCTCTTACATAGATAATGCCTTCGACGTTGTCGATCTGTTCGCGATAGACAGGCAGGCGCGAATATTTAGATTCCAGGATAATGTCACGGGCTTCGCGCACGGTCGCACTCGCAGGAACGGCGACAATTTCGGGACGCGGCGTCATCACTTCACCGACGCGCGTGTCGCCAAACTCAATGATCGAATGGATCAGTTCGCCTTCTTCTTCTTCCAGGATACCTTCGGCTTCGCCGACATCGATGAGTGCCTGTAGGTCGCCGCTGTCGTCGTCCTTTTCCTCTTCCTCGCCAGTTTCAGTCACCTGATCTTTTCGACGCGAACGATCGAAGAGTCGCTGAAAAGGATCGGCAATAAACGTCATGACTGGAATAAACGGACGCACAATCGGAAGCAGGAAGAGCAGTGTGCCTTCGGGATTTCGAGTGGAGATGAAGAGGGGTATCAGTTGACGAAAGATTCCGGCGAGAATTAAGCCGGCGAAGAGGCCAACGAGTACGAGTCGTGGATCGGGAAACAGATACAGTGAGATGGACGTGATGAGTACAGCGACTACGACGAGCAGCATTTGGATCGTCGCCGCGAGAGCGAAGCCAAAGCGCGGGCGATTCTCCAGTGCTTGCCGCAGGAAGAGTTTTGATCGTGGTTCCGGCTTGTCTCCGTTTTCGCCAATCAAACGGCGCAAACCCACATCGCTCAACTGGGCGAAGGCCATGTCGACCGTAGCCAGTAAAGAGAGCACTATGAGTAGAACGAGCGCAAGCCCTATTTCAAGTTCCATCGATGGCGAAATAGTATGGACATGATTAACGGGATTTACAAGATATCTTGTCAATCCTGCAAATCTTGTTAATCAATATCTAACTTCCTTCTCAACTTGAGTTCCAACCGATTCATCTCGCCGTCATCAGTTTCATGATCATAGCCCGAGAGATGCAGCAGTCCGTGAAGTATCAACTGCGCAATTTCCTGATCGAGCGTCAGTCCGTTTTCTCGAGCCTGAATCGCAGCAGTTTCCACTGAAACCGCCACGTCTCCAAGATTAAATTCTTCCTCAGCCGGGAATGACAAGACATCCGTTGCCGTATCGATCCCGCGAAACTGACGATTCAATTCTCGAATATGCTTGTCTGAGACAAAGGCGATCGTTGCAGACAACTCATTCTTCCCAATGGCATTGAGAGCTTTCGTGGCGAAAGTGGACCACGCCTCCGTGTCGAGTTGCAAACGTCGCTGACGATTGACGACCTCGACCATCGTTAGATTTGGCTCTTCTTGCCCAGCTCTTCGTACGCGCGAATGATCATCTGGACCAGCTTGTGTCGCACGACGTCCTTGTCAGTGAAGTAGACAAACTCAATACCTTCGAGTTGTGAAAGTATTCGTTCCGCCTCGATCAAGCCACTGCGTTTGCCGGTGGGAAGATCCACTTGAGTCACGTCGCCAGTGATCACGGCCTTCGAACCGAAGCCGATGCGCGTGAGAAACATCTTCATCTGTTCGCTGGTGGTGTTTTGCGCTTCGTCGAGAATGATGAATGCATCCGACAACGTTCGACCACGCATAAACGCGAGGGGCGCAACTTCGATCACGCGCTTCTCGAGCAGTTTAGTTACGCGTTCGTAGTCGATGAGATCAAACAGCGCGTCGTAAAGCGGACGCAGGTAAGGATCAACTTTGTCCTGCAAGTCGCCCGGCAAAAATCCGAGTTTCTCGCCAGCTTCAACAGCCGGACGCGCGAGCACGATCCGGTTCACCTGTTTTTGCATCAACGCCTGCACCGCCATCGCGACCGCCAGATACGTCTTGCCGGTGCCGGCCACACCGATGCCAAACACGACGTCCTTTTCCTGGATCGCCTGAATGTATTTGCGTTGGTTGGACGACTTGGGCGCGACCTGCTTCTTGCCGGCGGGATTGAAACGCGCCTTCGTGAAGTAGTCGCGCAAGCTGAAGGCGCGGTCTTCGGCGATCTGCGCAAAGGCCTCGCGCAGCTCTTTGTCGGTGAAGTGTTTTCCTTCCTTGAAGAGGTCGGAAAAGTCTTCTAGGATGCGTTGGACAGTCTCGACGTCGGCCGGGTCGCCATCAATCGAAACGTCCTGACCGCGGGCGTCAATTCTTACGTCAAGCAGAGACTCCAGGTATTTGATGTTCTGATCGTGAACACCGAATAACGTCTCTAAACCACGAGGCGGTAACTCTATCTTCTTCAAACTCTGTTAACTTTCTCCTTCGCGCAGCAGGACCGATGTTGGTGTGGGGGTTCGGTGAGCAATTGGATGATTTGCATAGATTGCAAAGTTGACGCTACTACAGCCTTTCGCGAGTGTCAATCCACAGATTACGGCGATTCTTGCACCCCTCCGGGCGTCCGATTTATCACAACCTAAAAATAATCAATTATGCAATTGCGAAGGCGGCGCGGTAGAGTAACAGCGATGGGTGAAGCACTGAACAATTCGGCCGGGACCGTTATCGTAATTAGCTATATTTCTATTCGCCTTCAACCGACTTGATGGCCCAGTTGACAATCTCCAACGCGATTTAGCGGCCATCAACAAGAAAAAGTTGATGGCTTTTTTATTTAAGGACACGACTCAAATGAGCTTCGATCAATCCAAGTGGGTGTGGCGCAATGGCGAGATCATTCGTTGGGAAGACGCCACTACGCATGTGTCGGCCCATGCGTTGCACTACGGCAGTGGCGTTTTCGAGGGGATAAGGTGTTACGCAACCGACACTGGTCCGGCAATCTTTCGGCTCGATGCACACCTCGAGCGATTCTATGCTTCAGCCAATGTTTACGGTCTCGAGATACCGTACGGACGGTTGGAGTTGACTGAGGCAATGGAAGAGTTGGTTCGCGTGCACGAATTCGAAAGCTGTTATCTGCGGCCGCTCTGTTATTTCGGCAGCAGCAGCCTCAGCGTGCATCCGGCGAGGTGTCCTGTTGAAGTTGTGATTCTTGCGTGGCCCTGGGCGCCTTATCTCGGAGCGGTCGGGCTCGAAGAGGGCGTTCGGGTCACGGTCTCGCCCTGGAAGAAGTTTCATTCTGAGATGATGCCGACAACCGCGAAAGCTTGTGGGCAGTACCTCAACTCGATCCTCGCAGTGCGTGATGCTTTCAAACGTGGTTTCGACGAAGCGTTGCTATTGAACAGCGAAGGACACCTCGCCGAAGGATCTGGTGAGAACCTCTTCATCGTTCGCAATGGAGAGTTGATAACTAACGACGAGCGAGATTCGATTTTGATGGGGATCACTCGCGATGCAGTAGTCAGTATTGGTCGCGATCTTGGTCATCGTGTCGTCACTCGGTCGATGACGCTCGAAGATCTGCTCTCCGCAGATGAAGCGTTCTTTACCGGCACTGCTGCTGAAGTAACACCGATTCGTGAAGTTGATGGTGTGACGATTAATGGCGGCAGGCGTGGGCCAATTACCGAGCGTATCCAACGCGTTTTCTTTTCCGCGGTCGCAGGGCGTGAAGAGCGATATAGGGAGTGGCTGCATCTTGTCGCACAGCCACTCGAAATGGGTCACAGATGAGTAACCGAATCGAAATCTACGACACCACGCTTCGTGACGGAACTCAGGGCGAGGCGGTCAATTTCTCGGTTGCCGATAAGTGCCGGATCGCTGAAGAACTCGACGCTCTGGGAGTCGATTTCATCGAGGGTGGTTGGCCGGGTTCGAATCCCCGCGACGTTGCGTTTTTTAACGAGGTCCGTTCGCTGAAACTGAATCACGCACGTATCACTGCGTTCGGCGCCACGCGGCGGAACAGTCTCTCGTGCGAAACTGATCCGAGCATTCAGTCTCTTCTTCAGGCAAACACGCCGGTCGTCACCATTTTTGGCAAGTCATGGGAGTTGCATGTTCGCGAGGCACTGCGGATTGGGCTTGAAGAGAATCTCGAGATCATCGCCGATTCGCTGCGCTATCTTTCGGAGCGAGTGCCGCTGGTAGTTTACGACGCGGAGCACTTCTTTGACGGGTATCGATCGAATGCCGAGTATGCGTTGCAGACATTGCTCGTTGCTGCTGAAGCGGGGGCGGCGAGAATCGTACTCTGCGATACGAACGGTGGCAGTCTTCCTTCCGACGTCGAACGCGTTACTCGTGATGCGGCTTCGAGGGTGAACGTTCCAATAGGAATCCATTGTCACAATGATGGAGAGCTTGCTGTGGCGAACACACTTGCTGCTGTATTGGCGGGTGCGACTCATGTGCAGGGGACGATCAATGGCTACGGTGAGCGTTGCGGCAATGCGAACCTGTGTGCCGTGATGCCGAATCTTGAGTTGAAGCTGGGTTGTGAAGTGATTGGACCGGAACGTTTGCGGAAATTGCGTGAGACTGCGTGTTTCGTGAGTGAGATCGCAAACCTCGAGCTTGCTTCATCTGCAGCGTTTGTCGGCGCGAGCGCTTTCGCACACAAAGGTGGCGTACATGTCTCCGCGGTGGAGCGCAATCCTGTGACGTACGAACATGTTGTTCCGGAGTTGATCGGCAATCGTCGTCGCATACTTGTTTCTGATCTTTCGGGGCGTGCGAACCTGCAAGCGAAGGCACGTGAGCTCAATCTCGAGTTTGCAGGAGAGCAACGAATCCTCGACGAGTTGAAGCGTCTGGAACATGAAGGTTTTGAGTTTGAAGCCGCCGAAGCCAGCTTTGAGTTGTTGGTCCATAAACTCCGCAACGAGCCGGCGCCGTTTTTTGAGCTACTCGCATTCAGAGTCATTGACGAGCACCGAGGCGCTGCGACGCCATTGAGTGAAGCGACCGTGAAGGTCAAGGTTGGCGACTCAATCGAGCACACCGCTGCGACCGGCACCGGCCCAGTCAACGCTCTCGATCAAGCTCTCCGTCGCGCCCTCGCGGAGTTCTATCCATCGCTCGCCGAGATGCGTCTGATCGACTACAAAGTCCGCGTGATCAATAGCTCCCTGAGTGGCTCAGCCAGCCTCGTCCGCGTCTTGATTACGTCGAGTGACGGAAAAACCTCCTGGCGCACAGTCGGTGTCTCCTCCAACATCGTTGAGGCAAGCTGGCGCGGGTTGGTCGATTCGGTTGAGTATAAATTGATGAAGGACGGGGTGGGGCCGGCATACGGGTCAAATCTGCGTAATCTGCGGACGGCTTGACACTTGGTGGAGCGGTACTTATACTCCGTCGCTTGCGCCGGAGGTGCTGGGCGCTCGAATAGTGGGTTTTTATTGAGTTTTTGGAGATTTGAATGCCGAATCATAAATCAGCAGAGAAGCGCGTGAGGCAGAGCGAGAAGCGTCGCGTCATCAATCGTAGCCACAAGACCAAGGTCAGAACGTATATCAAGAAGCTGCGGGCGGCGCTCGACGCGGGCAAAACTGACGAAGTTCAGAAGGTTCTGCCGGATGCCATTTCCGTGATCGACAAGTCGGTTCAGAAGGGCGTCTTGCATAAGAATGCTGCGGCACGTTACAAGTCGCGGCTGACTGTTCGCGCGAATCAAGTGGCGGCTAAATAGACCAGCCAACATCCTGAATCTACCGAGGCGGATCGAATTTCGGTCCGCCTCGGTTTTTTATTTGGAAAGGAGAGCTAACGATGAACTCTGAGCAGGAAATCGAGAAGGTGGTGCGTGGTTTTGAAACATGTCAGACCAGCGCGGATGAGTTCAAACACAAGGATCATCTCGTGGTGGCGGTTTGGTATGTACATAACTTCGGCAGGGAAGCTGCACTTGAGCGCATGCAAGATGGGTTGTTGCGCTTCCTTGCCCACCACCAAGTGGATCCGAAGAAGTACAGCGAGGAGATTACAACGTATTGGATTGAACGCATTGCGCAGCGATTGGATGAGGAAGGGAATATGTCCATCGTTGAGAAGTGCAACGCCGTATTAGCCGGCTAACTCACAAACGAGCAATTCGAGTTGGAGGCGAGGAGTGGCTTGAGATGTTTTGATTGCAAGATCGGCGGCGGCTGTTAATTGAATTCCACGCGCGATCTTTTCGGCGCTGCTGCGCTGCAGAGTAGAGATGTACGAATCACGTTTGAATGGTGGCAAAGAGATGTTGCGAAAGACTTCTTCTCGACCGCCACGCATCATCAGGTGTTTACCCAAAGCGAGCCGGTGATAGTTGCCCGCGATCAGTCCAACGAGCATTACCGGCTCAGCACCATCTTCGAGGAGGCGATGCAAAGTCTCGAGTGCCTTCTTGCGATTGCCCGCCAGTAGGTGATCGGCCAAGTCAAAATTCGACAACTCGCGGGAACGGCCGATCAATTCGTCGACAAGTTCGAGAGTAATGCGATCCCCTGAGCTTGCCGCCGCCGACGCGAGTTTTTCGATTTCATTGAAAAGCGTTTGTACGTCAGTGCCCACCAGGCGAATCAACTCACTCACAACCTGATCGTCCGCAGAAACTTTTAGTTCCTTCAAGCGCGTTTTGGCCCAGGACTTTGTTTCCGCATCTTTCAGTGGCGCAAACTCGACGACGGTACACGTATCCAGCAGCACCTTGCTCGACTTCTTTCGCTTATCGAGCTCGTCGGCAATAAAGATCATCACTGTTGTAGGCGCCGGATTGTTTAGATAACGAATGAGAGTGTCTTCGTCCGCCTCGCGCAACCTCGCGAAGTCGCGGATGCGAACCACGCGCGTGTCCGACATCATCGGCAGTTGCTCTGCCGCAGCAATCGCAGACTGCACCGGATCACTCAACAGACTGAAAGCCGATTCATTGAAGTCGCGCAGAAGCGTTCGACTAAGAGCGGCCTCAGTGATCGTGTGCGCCGCAACTCGACGTAGATAAACTTCCAAGCCAAGCAGCAGGTAAAGCGGGCGCAGACCTTCACGCAACGAGCGATCGAGCTCAGTTCGAGACAGCGCTTTCATTTCTTTTCGATTTGGACAGCGTTGATGAGCGTTGACACGATGCTTTCGGCAAAATTACGCGACATGCGAAGAATTGCCGGATCCTCTTCGTTGAAAAAGCTGCGCGGATCGCTCGCGAACTCATACTCGCCACGAAAGACGAAGTTCTGATTGTCGTAAAGCACGCGATTCTCCGTTTGATCGCGCACAGTGACCGCAACTTCGATCGTCACTTCAAAAATCCGCGCGCGTCCTTTGTCGTCGAGGAGCACGCCGCCAAAATAGAACTTCTTGATGACACCCTCGATTACGGCGTCAGCTCCCTCACGTTGACCCTGCACACGCAAGCCACGTCCGCGATGCACAACCTCTCGCATCACCGCTTCTGTGAAACGCGACTCAATCTTATAGCGCAGCGCCTGGCTTTCCATCTGAAACGCCGGCACAGCAACCGTCTTTATTCGAGCGGGAAGTTGATTCTTAGTAACCGGCTTATAGCACTCAGCAAAACCGGAAACGAACGCGAGCATCAGGATGAAGAGGGCGACACGTAGAAGCTTAGTCATCGGCGCTGGATTCTCTCACATTTGCTGCGGATTATCACGGATGCTCTCCGCCACACGGATTGTCTCGACTGTTGCCTTCACGTCGTGGACGCGGACGATGTGAGCGCCTTTCAAAACTGCTGCCGTGATGGTAGCTAAACTGCCGTGGACGCGATCTTCCGCTGGAGCCGGATTGCCGCTTTCGTCGGCAAGGAGGCGGCCGATGAAAGATTTGCGGGAGGTGCCGATTAGGAGAGGGTAGTCAGGGAAGGCGGCGATTAGTTGATCGAGCTTTGCGATTAGTTCGAGGTTTTGTTCTTGACTCTTTCCGAAACCGATTCCCGGATCGATCACGATCGATTCGCGATTTACGCCGCGACGCTCGGCCATGTTGATGCTCGCGCGCAGGCTGTGAGTCACTTCGTGCATGATGTCGGCGACGGGCGGCAGACGATGCATCGTGGCGGGTGTGCCGCGTGAGTGCATCAAGACGAGTCCTGCGCCCGCGCGTGCGACGACATCGGCGACGTAGAAATCGAAACGAAGTGCGGAGATGTCGTTGACGATTGCTGCGCCGGCGTCGAGGGCGGCGCGTGCGACTTCCGATTTGGTTGTGTCGACGGAGATGGGTGTGTCGGTGCGTTGGGCCAGCGCTTTGATTACAGGGACGACGCGTTTGATTTCTTCTTCAATGGAGACAGGCTCGCCGCCGGGGCGTGTGGACTCACCACCGACGTCGATGATGTCGGCGCCTTCCGAGATCATCTGTTCAGCATGGGCCAACGCCGCATCAAGAGAAACAAACTGTCCGCCGTCGCTGAAAGAATCAGGCGTAACATTCAAAATGCCCATGATGAGCGTGCGCTCACCGATGGGCATTTCTCGATCTCTAATTTTCCAAAAAGTTTTATCCACAGATTACACAGATTACATAAATCTGCGTAATCTGTGGATAGGTTTTAGGCTGGCGCCGGATTGCCGCCGGTTATCGGTGGCAGAATCGGCTTCAACGGTTTAGCAGTTGGCTCCTTGAGCTGCGGACGATCTCCGCCGTCACCAGAGTCGACTGACGGATTCTCATCGAGCGGCAAGCCCGCGACAATCCGGCGAATCTCGACTCCATCCAGCGACTCACGCTCCAACAGGCATTCAGCCAATCGAATCATCGTCTCGCGATTCTCTTCGATGATTGCCTTCGCACGTTCATACTGCGCGGTGACGATCTTCTTCACTTCCTGATCGATCTTGATCGCAGTGTCTTCAGAGAAATCACGATGCTGTGCGATTTCGCGTCCGAGGAAGATCTGCTCTTCCTTCTTACCGAACGTGAGCGGCCCCATCTCAGACATGCCGTACTCGCAAACCATCGCACGCGCGAGTTCCGTCGCACGTTCGATGTCGTTTGAAGCTCCGGTGGTGATGCTGCCGAGGAAAGTGTCTTCAGCAATGCGTCCACCCATCAGGATTGAGATCTGGCCCAGCAGATATTCCTGACTGTAGTTGTGACGATCACCTTCGGGAAGCTGTTGCGTCACGCCGAGAGCCATTCCACGCGGGATGATGGTGACTTTGTGAACCGGATCAGCGTTTGGCACTTTCAAACCGACGAGCGTATGACCCGCTTCGTGGTATGCAGTGACGCGCTTCTCTTCGTTCGAAATCACCATGCTCTTGCGCTCAGCACCCATCAACACCTTGTCTTTGGCCAACTCGAAGTCGCCCATTGCGACGAGCTTCTTGTTGTAACGAGCAGCGTTGAGTGCAGCTTCGTTAACAAGGTTCGCGAGATCCGCGCCTGTGAATCCGGGAGTACCGCGTGCAATCACGGAGATATCCACGTCTTCACCAAGCGGAATCTTGCGAGTGTGAACCTTCAGGATGCCTTCGCGTCCGCGAACGTCAGGTCTCGAGACCACGACGCGACGGTCGAATCGTCCTGGTCGAAGCAATGCCGGATCGAGAACGTCGGGACGGTTGGTCGAAGCGATCAGGATAACGCCGTCGTTCGATTCGAAGCCATCCATCTCTACGAGCAACTGATTCAACGTCTGCTCACGCTCGTCATGTCCACCGCCGAGGCCTGCGCCACGATGACGGCCCACCGCATCGATCTCATCGATGAAGATGATGCAGGGTGCATTCTTCTTACCTTGCTCAAACAAGTCGCGCACGCGTGAAGCGCCGACGCCCACAAACATCTCGACGAAGTCAGAACCCGAAATCGAGAAGAACGGAACGTTTGCCTCACCCGCGATCGCACGGGCCAACAACGTCTTGCCCGTTCCCGGTGGTCCCATCATCAAAACGCCCTTGGGAATACGTCCACCGAGTTTCTGAAACTTCTGCGGTTCCTTAAGGAACTCAATGATTTCCTGTAACTCTTCTTTCGCTTCTTCAACACCCGCAACGTCCTTAAATGTCACACGCTTCTGCTGGTTGTTGAGTAGCTTTGCACGCGACTTACCGAACGACAACGCCTTGTTGCCGCCCGATTGCATCTGTCGCAGCATGAAGATCCAGATTGCAATAATGAATAGCAATGGAGCCCAGGTGATGAGCATGGGCCAAATGAAACTTGCGCTCGATTCTTCTTCAACCTTTGGAACGCGCGACTTGCCGTTTACAACTTCGCGCGCTGATTTGAGCAGGTCTGCCTTCGAAAACTCATTCGACAGCGCTGCTCGAAATTCCTGGTTATTAACGTCAATCGCTACGCTTTCATTCTGTTTTACTGTTAGCTGTTTAAGATTCCCGCTCAGGATCATCTGATCCATCTCGGTTAACGAGATGTTCTTATAGGTGTTCCCTCGCGGATTA
Source organism: Pyrinomonadaceae bacterium (assembly GCA_035278765.1). Lineage (GTDB taxonomy): Bacteria > Acidobacteriota > Blastocatellia > Pyrinomonadales > Pyrinomonadaceae > PSRF01. The sequence continues at coordinate 13,787 of DATEIS010000050.1, forward strand.
ACGAGCTTATACAATAGGAGTGCCCCTGCGATTATCAGGAGCCAAAAAACGATTTGTCTTGCCGTAGAACTCAAATTCATCAACGCCTCCGACCCCCGATAATACCTTATTAGGGCGTCATTTGTCGCCGTCCACCTTCGACGGGTTTGTCACGAGCCAAGGTTAACTAAAAACAACTGCTTCTTTGATGCAGATCCGCCCACCGGGTTCCCTATCGCGCCCGCCGCTAGCGACATTGTTGACAGGATTACAGGATTGTCAATCATTTTCCGACTCAAACTCGAGCCAGTTCCGCCTGCGTTTGACCCGCCCGCCGTTAGGCAATTCCGCCACTTTGCCCCCTGAATTGCCCTCCAAAAGCCTTTCCACCGCCAGCAAATGAACCATTTCCAGTTTTCTCGTACTGCCCCGCGCGTCCGAAAGCCATTGCCGTAACGCCCGGCGGCGCAGTGCCGGCGGCGCATTGGAAAGGACCTTTACGTCGAGAGCGGGTGATTTGGTTTCATAACTCTCCTCGCCTTTCTCGTTGCCCTCCTCGTTGTTAGACACCGCGGCGCGTCGTAACAGTGCATCAGAATCGTTTAAAAGTACGGCGCTGTCTTCACGCAACTGAGTCGCCGTGCGCGAGATTGCCTCGACAATCCGGTTATTGAACGACTGCATCAGCGGCAGGAGTTGTTTGCGGACCTTTACGCGCGCGAAGCTCAGATCGTCGTTCATCTCGTCTGTTAGGTACTTGATTTTCCGGACGCGGCAATATTCTTCCGTGTCTATTCGCCGTGCCCACAGGAGCGGTCGGACGAGTTTGATCGAGCTGTTTTTGGCGAGTGGACGCACGGCTTCCATGCCACCGAGACCGAAGCCCGCACTGCCACGCATCAGGCGAAGCAGGACTGTTTCCGCCTGATCGTCCATCGTATGGGCGGTCAGGACGTAGTTTGCGGAGACTTTCTTAGCGGTTCGTTGCAGGAAGGCGTAACGAGCGTCTCTCGCCGCTTGCTCCAGGTTATCGTCCTCTTCGCCTACCTTGCTGCGGCCGATGACGCTTTTGAAACCGAGTCTTGTGGCGAGTTCGGACACCCATTTTGCGTCTTTGCCGCTCGATTTTCTGAGCCGGTGGTCGAGATGAGCGACGCAGATCTCGAGGTGGAGTTTGCTGTGACGTTTGAGTTCTTCGAGTGCGAGCAGCAGGGCGGTCGAATCCGCGCCGCCCGAAACTCCAACAACAATGTTTTCGCCCGAGAACGGAAGCCTGAGCTTGCGCCATTCGGTAATTAGGTGCCGCGGAAATTGGTTTAGCCGCATGGCGGCGATTATAGGGTATATGAGCGCCTCGGAACGTACTGTAGGGGCGGCCCTCCGTGGCCGCCCGTGGCTTTGATCGAGTTCGCCAAATCCGAAGCCGTTGCTCCTTGAATCCTGCCAAAACCACGGGCGGCCACGGAGGGCCGCCCCTACAGTTGAACCTCAGTTGACCCCAGTATTGCGACGAAGCTGCGACAATTTGTTGAAACAATCGCATCGTTTGTCGTTTAGAAAGCATGACGCTCTGAAAACCCGACGGAACGAACAAGGGGACTTATATGAGGGTTGAAAAAGAAATTAGATTCAATGAGTGGTTGCTCGGCTCCACGATTTTGTGCCAGTCATGCGGCTGTTTATGGCTCGTGCCTGCAGCACAGCAGCAGGATCGTTATCACTGCCGCCAGTGCGGTAGCGAAGTGACGAGCAAACCGCGCCCGATGTCAGACGATAAGCCGTCCAAACGTCCCAATAGCTGACAATTTTCGCCGGTGCCACAAAACAGTTCCGGGTGGTGTTTACCTCACAGAGCATGTAGTACTCTGCTTTCTTTCATTCAAACCCAGTTTGGAGTGCGCCCATGAAATCTTCACCCGCTCGACTTGTTTCCGTCGCCGCTTTGTCAGCCGTATTGTTATTGCTTTGGGCCTGTTATCCCGCCGCCGAAGTCAGCTACTCAAATCCGCAGGATTCGGTTGCGAGACAATGGCTGATTGAGTTCAGGCCGACTGAAAGCAAACTCCAGCTCAGCATGAGTTACCGGCGTGCAAATAACAATAACAATGGCTTCAGCTATAACAACACCGATTTTGGCGTCACGCTCGATCAGCTTGCCGGACTGACGCGCGAGCAGGTGCTGTCGTCAACTGGCACCAACGTCCAGTTTCAACTGAAACGCGACGCGGGCACGTTCAACTTCGAAGGCTGGTTCAAAGACGGAAACGGATCCGGTCACTTCACCTTCACCCCGAACCAATCGTTTTCCGCTGAACTCTCGCGACAAGGCTTCGGCCGAGCAACCGACGAACAACTCCAGACGCTTGCCCTCAACGACACCGGCCAGACGTACATCAACGAACTGAAGAGTCAGGGCTACGATACTTCGACCGTGGAACAACTCGTGCGCATGGGCAATCACGGCGTCAGACTCGAATATCTCCAGGGTCTGAAATCGCTCGGTTACCAGGTAAAAACCACGGATCTGGTCGTTCGCATGAAAGATCACGGCGTGAGTCTAAACTTCATTCGCGAACTCGCCGGTCTCGGCTACAGCAATCTAACTCCGGACGAACTCGTTCGCACAAAAGATCACGGCGTCAACGCGAAATACATCAGCGAATTCATCGCCGCCGGCTACAACCGCTCGTCACTCGATGATTGGATCACGCTCAAGGATCACGGCGTCAGCACGTCGTTCGTGACAGAGTTGAAAGCACTCGGTTACGAGCGTCTGCCGCTGGAAGATCTGCGCCGCATGAAAGATCACGGCGTCAGCTCCGCTTTTATTAAGGAACTCCAGGAACTCGGATTCAACAACACAAGCGTCGAACAACTCGTTCGACTCAAAGATCACGGCGTCAGTGCCAGCTATATCAAGCGCATGAAGGAACGGGGCTATGCTGCCCTCAGCCTCGACGAATTTATTCGTCTCAGGGACCGCGGCGAGCGCGAATAGGCCTTCTTGCATCGCGAATAGTCCGCCTTGCATCTGACGGTTTCACAGTTTCCCTGCTCAGGGTGTAATCTGTGGTATCTCTGCCCAAAAGACTGTTTTATTGAGGATTGATATGAAATTGAGAAGATTCCTTTCTGCGCTGTTGCTGGCGCTCTTCAGTTTACAAACACTCCATCTCACTGCGCTGGCTGACGAAGGCATGTGGACGTTCAACAACGTTCCGCGCGCAGAAATCAAGAAGAAATACGGCTTCGAGGTTACCGATGAATGGCTGAACAAGGTTCGGCTCGCTTCGGTGCGCTTCAACAACGGCGGTTCCGGTTCGTTTGTTTCGCCAAACGGCCTCGTACTGACGAACTATCACATCGTCGAAGACATCGTCGGCGAGGTCAGCACGCCTGAGAAAGATTACGCGAAGGAAGGGTTTGTCGCGAAGACACGCGCCGAAGAGATCAAAGCGCCGAGTCTCGAACTGAACCAACTGATCAGCATCGAAGACGTCACCACACGCGTGAATGGCGCCGTGAAAGAGGGCACCAGTGACGCTGACGCATTTGCAGCCAGACGCAAAGAGATCTCGGCCATCGAAGCAGAGTCGACGAAAGCGAGCGGCTTGCGCTCGGACGTCGTCACGCTTTACCAGGGCGGACAATACAATCTTTATCGCTACAAGAAGTACACGGACGTGCGTTTGGTATTCGTGCCTGAGTTCCAGGCGGCCTTCTTCGGCGGCGATCCTGACAACTTCAATTTCCCGCGTTTCAACATCGACATGGCCCTGGTTCGCGTTTATGAAAACGACCAGCCAGTGCGTCCGGAGAATTACTTCAAGTGGTCCACCGCTGGCGCCAAGGAAGGCAGTCTTGTTTTTGTGACCGGCAATCCGGGTTCGACTTCAAGACTCAACACAGTGGCCCATCTTGAAGAACTGGGCGACACCAGCATTCCGATCATCATCCGTTTGCTTGAGCGTCAGGAAGCGCTGCTCAAGAAGTACATGACAATGGGTGAAGAGCAAACTCGTCAGGGGCAGAATGAACTCAACGGCGTACAGAACGCCTTGAAGGTTTATCGTGGACGGCTCAAGGGTTTGAAAGATCCAGCGTTAATGTCTCGCAAGAAGCAGGAAGAGCAGGCATTGCGCAAAGCAATCGCGGCGAAGCCGGAGGAACAGAAGAAGTATGGGGAGGCTTGGGACGCAATCGCAAAGGCCCACCAGACATATCCGAGCTACATAAAAGAGCGAAGAATCTTCGACCAGTTGGGTGGGTTCAATAGCGATTTGTTCGGTTTCGCCAGGACGTTGGTCCGTCTTGCGGCTGAGAATGAAAAACCGAATGCTGAACGACTGCCTGAGTACACCGATGTTCGTCGGGCTTCGCTAGAGCTGGGACTTTACTCACCGGCTCCGATTCACGTTGACTTCGAAAAACTCAAACTCGCCGATTCGCTCGCTTTCATGGTGGAACTGCTCGGCGCCGACAACGAGCTCGTCAAACAAGTGCTCAATGGCAAGACTCCGGAAGCCCGCGCCGAGGAAATGATCGCCGGCACGAAGCTGAAGGATCCTGAATACCGTAAGGAACTGGCGAAAGGCGGCAAGGCGGCGATCGATGCTTCGACTGATCCAATGATCGTCGTGGCCCGGCTGATCGATCCGAAGGGTCGCGAACTGCGGAAGCGTTACGAGAATGAAGTGATCGGAGTCGAGCGCACCAACTACGCGAAGATTGCGCGCGCATTGTTCGATACACAGGGAACCAAGTTGTACCCTGATGCGACGTTCACGCTTCGTCTTTCGTATGGTGCAGTCGAAGGCTACACGGAGAACGGAAAGAAGGTTCCGCCGTTCACGACGTTGGGCGGTCTTTACGAGCGTTCTGCCAAGTTCAAGGCGGAGTTTCCGTACAACCTGCCGCCGCGCTGGGTAGAGAAGAAGAGTGCGGTAAACCTGAATACGCCGTTTAATTTCGTTTCGACCAACGACATCATCGGCGGAAACTCAGGCTCACCGACGATCAATCAGAACGGCGAACTCGTCGGGCTGATCTTCGACGGCAACATTCAATCACTCGTCGGCGACTATGTTTACGACGGATCAGTGAATCGAGCTATTTCAGTTGATTCAAGAGGAATGTTGGAAATCTTGAAGAAGATTTTCGGCGCGAATGAAATCGCGGCTGAGTTGACTGCCAGCTAAAACAAAAACTATCCACAGATTACACAGGACATCTGTGTAATCTGTGGATTATGCCTTCTCAAGTCCCGCGTACTTCTCGACTAATTTCTTCTGCCCGAAACCCGGGAAACTCACCGTTAATTTCGTCGATTCACCCGCGCCTTCGCGTCTCAAGACCAAGCCTCGTCCGTACTTGGAGTGCTTCACGTACGATCCAGGTGTGAATTCAGTAGATTTTGCTGGTTCTGCTTTTGAGACATTCGGAAGACTGCCAGACGTTTGGCCCATCTGGCGGTTACGTTGCTTGAAGAAATCTGCGATTGAATCGACGCTGTCGTAAGTCTTACCGGTATATTTCTTTCGTTCCTTTTTAAACTCGCCGTGCTCGTAGTCGATATCCGACGAGCCACTCTTGAACGACAGCCACGACTTGCCCAAACTTAGATCCTCGAGCATCTCCGTTGGCATCTCATTCAAAAACTGCGACGGTTCTGACGCGAGTTCTTCACCATAAACGCGGCGTCTCATCGCGTGTGTGACGTAGAGATAACGCTCAGCGCGTGTCATCGCGACGTAGGCGAGTCGTCGTTCTTCTTCAAGCTCAGCGCGGTCGGTTGCCGATCGTGAGTGTGGAAACAAGCCGTCTTCAAGTCCGACGACGAACACTAACGGAAACTCGAGACCCTTCGCTGAGTGCACAGTCATCAATGTCACTGGAGCGTCGCGTTTGTAGTCGTCCTGATCGGAAACGAGCGCAGAGTGATCGATAAACTCTCGCAGTCCTTCGATTCCTTGTTCATCGTAGTCAACGGCTGCGTTGACGAGTTCCTGCAAGTTCTCGAGGCGTCCTTCGGCTTCGTCAGTGCGTTCACCACGCAGCGAGGCTTCGTAACCGGTTTCGATGATTGCTGCCCGCACGACTTCAGACACGGGTTCTTTGCTCGTGCCGTCCGGTGCGTCGGCGAGCTTCGCGAGCTTGTTGACGATGCCGCGAAAGTTTTTCAACGAACTGATCGCTCGTGGACCGAGATCTCCCGGTTGCTCGATCGCGATAGCAATCGTTTCCCACAAACTGAGTTCATAATCTTTCGCGCGTCGCTCGAGTTCGTCGATCGTGGTTTTGCCGATACCTCGCGGCGGACTGTTAATCACGCGCCCGAGCGCGATCGTATCGTTCGGATTCAGCGCGAGTTTGAGATACGCGATGATGTCGCGCACTTCCATGCGCTCGTAAAACGAAAAGCCGCCGATGATGTTGTACTGCAACTCGGTACGGCGCATCGCTTCTTCAAACACACGCGATTGTGAATTCGTGCGATAGAGCACCGCGGCGCGTATATCAAACTCATCGCGCCGGTGTTCGACAATCTTTTTCGCGACCCAACGCGCTTCTGCTTCCGCGTCGAGAGCCTGGTAATAACCAACACGACCGCCACGCGGATTCGAGGTCCAAAGACTCTTGCCCTTGCGTTCGAGATTGTTCTTCACCACCGCGCCGGCTACGTCGAGAATCGTTTGGGTCGAGCGGTAATTTTGTTCGAGTCGAATAGTTTTTGTGTTCGGAAAATGCTTCTCGAAATTGAGGATGTTGCTGATATCAGCGCCGCGCCACTTGTAGATTGACTGATCCTCGTCGCCGACGACGGCGATGTTTTTAGACTTTTCTGTAATTAATCTGATCAGTTCGAATTGCAGCGCGTTCGTGTCCTGGTATTCGTCGACAAGAATATAACGAAACTTGTTGTTGTACTTTTCCCTGACTTCCTGCACGTCCCGCAGAAGTCGCACGGTTTTGATCAGGAGATCGTCAAAATCGAGCGCGTTGTTTCCGTGCAGACGCGCTTCGTACATTTCGTAAACCTTCGCCATCGCGGCGCGACGCTCGTCGATATATTCAGCGCGCGCTGCAAATGAAGTCGGGTCTTCGCCGTGATTTTTAGCCGAGCTGATGGCCGATTGTGTGGCGCGCGGAGCTAGATACTTTTCGTCGAAACCGAGATCCCTGATGCACCCTTTGATTAAACGTATCGAATCGTCCTGATCGTAAATGGTGAAGCGACGCGTGTATGTATCGTTTAGCTTTTCGATATCCTGGCGCAGGATGCGAACGCAGAGACTGTGAAACGTTGAGACGAGCGGCAGACTCCCACGCTCCTGTGTGTGAAGAAGCCTTTGCACACGTTGTCGCATCTCATCAGCGGCTTTGTTTGTGAACGTTACCGCGAGGATATTCCAATAAGGAACTTTCTGCTCGGCGATCAGGTAGGCAATGCGATGCGCGATGACTCTTGTCTTCCCGGAGCCCGCGCCGGCGAGGATCAGGAGCGACCCTTCGGTGCTAAGCACAGCCTCGCGTTGTTGTTCGTTGAGTTGTGACAGAAATTCAGAATCCACCGGTGAGTGCATTTAAGCACATCAAACGAAGCAGACAAAATGAGCCGGATTTGACCGCAAGAACCAGATAGATGGATGATTCACTTTTCTCTATGCTGTCAACATGAACATGAACACAGCACTTAAAGACGATCAACTGTGGCAAGCGGTGGTAGCGAAAGACGCACGCTTCGATGGGCAGTTTGTCTTCGCCGTCAGCTCGACCGGAGTTTACTGCCGACCGTCGTGCCCTTCACGTCGCGCACACCGCGAGCGCGTCAAATTCTTCGAATTACCGGAAGCCGCGGAACAGGCCGGGTTTCGCGCATGTCTGCGCTGCCAGCCGCGTCGTACACGTGTCCTGGATCCGCAGATTGAGCTCGTGCAGCGTGTTTGCCGTCTGCTCAACTCGAATGAAAACGAATCACTCAAACTCGCCGAACTTGCGACGCAGGCAGGTGTCAGCCCATTTCATCTGCAACGCACTTTCAAACGTGTCATGGGTATCAGTCCGCGGCAGTACCTCGCTGCACGCAAGATCGACAACTTCAAAACTCTTGTGCGTAATGGTGAATCGGTAACGACTTCGCTTTACGAGTCGGGTTTTAACTCCAGCAGCCGTCTCTACGAGCATGCCGCGGAAGAACTCGGTATGACGCCCGCCACGTACAGTCGCGGCGGTCGCGGCGTAAATATCAGTTACACGATTGCCGATTCGCCGATGGGACGTTTGCTCGTGGCTGTCACCGAGCGTGGTGTGTGCGCGGTGCGAATGGCCGACAGTGATGCTGAGCTTGAGAAAGATCTGCGCGCCGAATTTCCAAACGCAGAACTAAAACGTGACGATTCCGCCCTGCACGATTCGGTGCAGAAAATTCTGAGTCATCTCGATAAGAACGAGTCGCGCCTCGACCTGCCGCTCGACATCAAAGCGACGGCATTTCAACGCCAGGTGTGGGAGCAACTGCGTTCTATTCCTTACGGCGAAACAGTCTCGTATGGCGACGTGGCAAAAGCCTTGGGTAAACCAGGCGCTGTTCGTGCAGTTGGCCGCGCGTGTGCGACAAATCCGGTCGCACTAGTTATTCCCTGTCATCGTGTTGTGCGTGAAGACAAAACCCTCGGTGGTTATCGCTGGGGCCTCGATCGCAAGAAGAAGTTGCTTGAGCACGAACGGCGCGCGCAGAAAGGCTGACCCTTTTTCTCGTTCGGTTGCGCGTTATGAGAGGCGGGGGGCAGACGGCTCGTAGCCAAGAGCACTGTAGGGGGATGCAGTGCCTCACAGCCGTTTGCCCCTGAGGGGAGCCACAAAAGGCACAAAATGCACAAAAGGCACATAAAAGATGAAAAAGCGTGGGACCTCTTTTGTGCCTTTTGTGCCTTTTGTGCCTTTTGTGCCTTTTGTGTCTTATGTGCCTTTTGTGGCTCTACTCGACGGTCACGGATTTGGCCAGATTGCGCGGCTGGTCGACGTCACAGCCGCGCCGCACGGCGATGTGATACGCAAGCAGTTGCAGCGGGATGATCGAAAGAATCGGTGAAAGTAGATCGCTCGCAGCGGGAATCTCGATCACGTGATCTGAAACCATCGAAGATATAGAGTCGCCTTCAGTTAACACCGAAATCACAATACCCTCACGTGCCTTAACTTCCACAATATTCGAATGCGTCTTTTCGTAGCGCAACTCTGAAGCGCGGTTGCCTTCTTCACGAGTGTTGATGAAGAGCACTGGCAGACGTTCGTCGATTAGAGCGTTTGGACCATGCTTCATCTCGCCGGCCGGATAGCCTTCCGCGTGAATGTAAGAAATCTCTTTCAACTTCAACGCGCCTTCGAGCGCCACCGGAAAATTGATACCGCGACCGAGGTAGAGAAAATCAGTCGAGCGGAAGAATTCTTTCGAGAGTTCTTCGATGCCGTCTGAATCGTTGAGCAAGTGTTCGAGCTTCACCGGAAGCTCCGCGAGTTCCTGTGCATGAAAGCGAGCCTCGTCCACAGAAAGCACACCGCGCACTTGGCCCAGGTACATGCCGAGCAGGTAGAGCGCAATCATCTGACTCGTGAAGGCTTTTGTTGAAGCTACTCCGATTTCCGGACCGGCATGAGTGAGAATCGTCCCATCCGCTTCGCGAACAATCATCGAACCCTGAACGTTGCAGATCGCCAGCACGCGCGCGCCGAGTTCTTTCGCCTCACGCAGTGCGGCGATCGTGTCGGCAGTTTCGCCGGATTGAGAGATAACCAGCAACAACGAGTTCTCGTCCATCACCGGATTGCGATAACGAAACTCGGACGCGTAATCGACATCAACCGGTAGACGCGCAAGCTGTTCGATCATGTATTTGCCGGCGAGACCCGCGTGCCACGACGTACCACAAGCGGCGATCTTGATCGACGTGAACCGTTTGAAGTCGGCTTCGGTGATGTTGCTCATCTCGTCGAGAAACACCTGGCCGCTGTCGAGTGATATTCGACCCTGGACGGTGTCGCGAACGGAGCGCGGCTGCTCGTAAATCTCTTTGAGCATGAAGTGCTTGAAGCCGCCCTTCTCCGCCATGATCGGATCCCACGTGATTCTCTGAATCGATGGCTGAACGGAGTTGCCTTCAAAGTCTGTGACTCGCACCGCGTCGCGATTGATGACCGCGATCTCGCCGTCGCCGAGAAAGAAGACGTCGCGTGTGTGTTGAAGGATCGGTGGAATGTCGGACGCTACAAAGAATTCGCGGTCGCCCAGGCCGATAACGACGGGCGGACCCTGCCGAACAGCAATGATCGTGTCGGGGTCGTCGGCGTTGATGATCGCGAGCGCAAAGATACCGCGCAGTTCAGTGACAGCGGAGCGCACCGCCTGTTCGAACGAGGAGTCTTGTTTGAGATATTCCTCGATGAGGTGGGCCATGATCTCGGTGTCAGTTTCAGTGACGAAGTGGTGATCCGTTTTGCGCAGACGCTCTTTTAGCTGAAGATAGTTTTCGATGATGCCGTTGTGAACAACGACGACACGGCCGGTGCAGTCTCGATGCGGGTGCGCGTTTTCTTCAGTGGGCCGGCCGTGTGTGGCCCAGCGTGTGTGGCCAATGCCGTAAGTGCCGTCGAGTGGGCTGAGACGAATCGTCTCCTCGAGGTTGCGCAGTTTTCCTTCGGCGCGGCGAATCTCGAGATCGTGGTCTTCGTTAACGACTGCGATACCGGCTGAGTCGTAGCCGCGATATTCGAGTTTACGCAGCCCATCGATGATGAGCGGCACGACCTGCTTATTTCCTACGTAACCAACAATTCCACACATGCTTTACTCCCTGTTTGTTTAGCCGCAGATGAACACGGATTTAGTTTAGTTTCTTTTTTACCTCGGCTGGTACGCCGGCCACCAAAGAATCTGGCGGAACGTCTTTCGTCACCACGGATCCGGCGGCTGTCATCGAACGAGCACCGATACGAACTGGAGCGACCAGCATCGTGTCCGAACCGATTTTGACGTCGTCTTCGACGATGGTTTCGTGTTTGTTTTTGCCGTCGTAGTTACACGTCACGGTTCCGGCGCCGATATTTGTTCGCTCACCAATCGTCGCATCGCCAAGATAGGTCAGATGCATCGCCTTGGTGCCGCGTTTCAGCCGCGATTTCTTTACTTCGACAAAATTTCCGACCGTTGCTTTCTCTTCGAGCACAGCGTTCATGCGCAGGTGTGCAAATGGCCCCACCGCGCAATTTGATTCGAGCTGCGAATCGACGACGATCGAGTGATCCTTCACGACCACGTTGTCGCCCAAACGCGAGTTGGTGATGCGCGCACCGGAAAGAATCAAACAGCCTTCGCCGATGATCGTTTTCCCTTCAATCGTGACGTTTGGATGAATGATTGTGTCGCGGCCGATCCGTGCTTCGGCGCTGATGTACGCATGCGACGGATCGATAAACGTCACGCCATCTTCGAGCATCAGCTTTCGAATTGCAGCACGGCGGACGAGGTTCTCAAACTCTGCGAGCTCGGCGCGGGTGTTGATTCCGGAAACCTCGCGACTGTCGCCGTGTAGATAAACGCTGACTGTGCCACCACTCGCAAGGATGATCTCGGCGACGTCAGTGAGGTAATACTCGCCCTGATCGTTTGCGGGCTCGACTTTGCGCAGGGCGCGATATAATTCTTTCGCGTCGAAACAATAAATGCCGGAGTTGATTTCTTTGACGAGGCGCTGCTCTTCAGTGGCATCTCTGTGCTCGACGATTTTCTCAAACGAATCGTTCTGAGCACGAACGATGCGCCCGTAGCCGGTTGGGTTTTCAAGACGAACACTCAGGATCGTACAGGCAGCGGCCGCGTTGTTGTGATGATCGATAAGCTTCCGAAGCGTTTCAGTCTTA
>DATEIS010000051.1:0-4346 GCA_035278765.1 Pyrinomonadaceae bacterium
CAAACCCGATGCAACGGTGGCGCAGGCTCAGAATGAACTCAACACCATTGCCACACGACTGGCCGAACAGTATCCGGCCGTCAATACAAATGTACGCTTCAACGTTAATCCACTACGTGACGATATCGCCGGACCAGCAACCAGACCGCTGCTCACTCTGCTGGCTGCTTCGATTGGCTTACTGCTAATCGGTTGTTGCAACCTCGCAAATTTGCTTTTGACCCGAACGCTTAGTCGAAATCGCGAAATCGCTGTTCGCACCGCGCTCGGCGCCAGCACCAGGCAATTGCTGCTGCATGCTGCGGCCGAATTGTTACCCCTTCTGAGTGTCGGGGCAATTCTCGGTTTGCTTGCAGCTAAGTTCGGTATCCACCTGCTGCTCCCCTTGCTGCCGGCAACACTGCCGAGAGTCGACGAGATCGCTGTTAATCTACCGGTTCTTTTGTTCAGTGTTGGATTGCTGTTTATTACAGGTGTCGTCGTACTGATTATTCCCCTCGGATACATGAAGCGAGTCGATCTGGTTTCGACTTTGCGTGAAGATACAAGGACCTCAACGCACAACAAGACACGCCTACGAAATCTTCTCGTCGTCAGCCAGGTGGCGATGACTGTGATCCTGTTAACCGGCGCGGGTTTGTTGATTCGAACATTCGTTGCTTTGAAAGAAGTGGATCCGGGCTTTCGAACGCAGGGCGTGCTGAGTATGCGACTGGCAATCCCACGCAATAAATACAAGCAGGATCAGAAAGTCGCGGCACTCTGCCAGAACATTTTGCAGAAGATCCAGGCACTGCCGCAGGTGGAAGCGGTGGGAATGGGAAATCGGCTGCCGCTTAGTGGTCCAAGTGGCTTATCGACAGTCGAGTTTGAACGTCCCGGCGAAGCCCCGGGAACGTTGAGCGCAACTGACGACACGACCATAACACCCGATTATCTTCGCGCGTTGGATATTCCTTTACTGCGTGGGCGATTTTTTACGGACGCGGACACGGCTGACTCACCGCTGGTAGTCGTTCTCGACGAACAAGTCGCGCAGCGAGCGTGGCCCGGAGAGAATCCGATCGGGAAACGCGTCCGCAGTGGACCAACGAGTCCATGGGCGGAAGTTGTCGGTGTCGTGGGACACGTTAGACATGAGAAATTGGAAACCGATGAGCGGTGGCAGATCTACTGGAACTACTTACAGCGACCCCGCGATCGGATGTCTCTAGTCGTGCGTACCTCCGGCGATCCTAATTCACTTGTGACGCCCGTACTCAACAGCATCAAATCGATCGATCCGGATCAACCGTCATTTGCGATCAGAACTATGAGTGAAGTGGTGGACCAATCACTTTCGTTACGATGGTTTAGCGCCGTGGTTGTTTCACTATTCGCGGCATCTTCACTATTACTTGCGATGCTGGGGATCTACGGCGTGATCAGTTGGAACGTCGCACAACAAACGCGTGAGATCGGTGTCCGCATGGCCCTCGGAGCAAATCGCAACGCAGTGTTAGCGATGGTGTTGGGAAAAGGTTTGAGAATGACGGCGGCAGGCGTTGCACTCGGAGTGCTTGGCTCGTTTCTAGTGTCGCGCTTTCTTCGCAGTTTGCTTTTCGGAGTCGCGCAAACGGATCCATTAACGTTTGTAGTTGTGCCGGCATTGCTAATGCTGGCGGCAATACTTGCCTGTTTGATTCCGGCCCGGCGCGCGCTTAAAGTCGATCCAATGATTGCCCTCAGGTACGAGTAGGCATACGAGGCAGCATCTGCCGGTTCCACTTATCAAATTCGGCGGTCAAACGCTCGAGGACGTCAGGGTTCGTCAAACTGAAATCTGATTTCTCTCGCTGATCGACTGACAAGTCAAAAAGTTGACGTTGCGTGCCGGTGCGAACGTACTTCCACTTCCCTTGCCGCACGGCGTCCTGGTCGTAAATGCGCCAGAAAAAGGTACGGTCGTGAACCGGACTTGCACCTTTGATTATCGGTAACAAGTCGGTTCCATCCAGCGCATGGCCCGGGTCGGCCGGTGTATTCGCTGCAGCAAGAATGGTCGCGGTCCAGTCCATTGAGATCGCCATCTGACTGGTAATGCGTTTTGGCGGAATAATCGTGGGCCATCTCACTATCGCCGGCACTCGAATACCGCCTTCAAGCAGTTCCCCTTTCTCGCCGGAGAAAGGCCACTGGTAAGAAAATCGCTCACCTCCGTTGTCACTAGTGAAGATGACCAACGTATTTCTTTCAAGACCCGCACTCTTTAGAGCTCTCATGACCTCGCCCACACCTTCGTCTAAACTGCGCATCATCTCGGTGTAGAGCTTAAGTGACCCTCCGCGACTCATCGCCCGGGGCTCGATCGTGTTCTTGTTGAATACAACTCGCTCACCACCTTTGCGATCCTGCCAGGGCCAGTGCGGAGCTGTGTAATGAAGACTTAGATAGAAGGGTGCAGTGCGACGTCGTTTGATGTAATCAACCGCACGCTGAGTCAGCAGATCAGTTAAGTACCCATTCTTTTCAACCGGGGTGAGGTTCTCATATAGATCGGGTTCCCCTAATCCGTTTTTGTGCTGGTGATAGTCACCTGCACCGGCCAGTATTCCGAAGAACTCGTCGAAGCCGTGTGCGTTTGGTCCCCACTCCGGACGAAACCCCAGGTGCCACTTTCCAAGTAAAGCTGTCTCGTATCCACTTCCTTTAAGTAGCGAAGCCACGGTTGGGTGTTGTGGATCCAAACCGACTTGATGGTTGGTGGCGGGTAGCGGCTCAAGCAAGCCGATCTTCAGGCGAGCTGGATATCTGCCGGTTATGAAGCCGCAGCGTGTTGGGGTGCAAACTGCGGACGCAGAATAAGCGTCGGTAAACCTCACGCCTTGCGCGGCAAGACGATCAAGATTGGGAGTCTTATAGTCAGGGCGGCCGTAACAACTGAGATCTCCCCAGCCCAGATCGTCAGCCAGGATAAAGATGACATTTGGACGTGTAGGTTTTGGTTTGAGCTGAAAGGCAGAAACAGTTTTGGATCGGGGGAGGAGCAGACCCGCACCAGCCGTTATGCCGGCTATGAATTTTCGCCGTGTTAGTTTCACATTTCCGATACTACAGTGTCCGCCCGAGAGTAGCGAAGATTTTTAAACAGTCGCGCGGAAATAAGACGTTCGCATTAAACCGAATAGCAGAGAGCCGTCTTTCACTTTCGTTACGCTTGTAAATTTGGCCCGGCCCAGCAGTTGGAGTAGGCGTTCGTTCGTATTCGTTTTCATGAGAGCGTGTCCGCCGATGAGACGCTCGAAAAATCCGTGCGCTGAGTCGTCCGTAACAAAATCAAGCAAGTGAAACGAACCACCGGGTTTTAGTACGCGCAGTGCTTCCCGCGACGTTCTCTCACGCTCTGGTTCGTCGAGATGATGAAACATGAACGAAGAAAAAACACGATCGAATGATCGTTCACTGTAAGGCAGCTTATCTGCGAACCCTTGATCGAACTGAAGTGAGACTCCCGCGCGGTTGGCCTTTTTCTGTGCGCGCAGCAAAGCTTTCGCATCCGGATCTAAACCAACTGCTTCCACAGTCGGATACTGTCGCTTCAACATGACGGCGAGTGTTCCGGTACCGCAGCCAATGTCGAGAACAGAATGATCGGGTTCGACGTTTGCTTGAGCGATGAGTTCCCGGGCTGCGCGTCCGAATCCCATCAAACTGACGAGCGGATCATACAGAGGCAGAAACACATCGCGTCCCGCCGCAGGAAGAAACTCTCTTTGACTCACCGGGCTATTCAAACTGAAATTGACAAAATACAAAAGCCCGCGAGAACAAATTGCTCTCGCGGGCCCTTGTGAAATAATCCCGGCGACTTCCTACTCTCCCACGCAGTTTCCCGCGCAGTACCATCGGCTCCAGCAGGCTTAACTTCCGTGTTCGGGATGGGAACGGGTGTGACCCTGCCGACAAAATCACCGGAAAACTTGTTAGAGCTTTGTGCTTTGAACTTTGTTCTTTGTATTTGCTGCGTAGACCTCACGAACAAAGCACAAAGTTCAAAGCACAAAGCTCAAAAAATCGAATAGCGACTGCATGGCAAGTCTCACGCGCAAGCGCGAGTGCTTGTTGCTTGAGTAAATTTTATGGTCAAGCCAAGGGACTGATTAGTAGTGGTCAACTGAGCACATTACTGCACTTACATATCCACCCTATTAACCTAGTGGTCTACTAGGAGTCTCACTGGCAGGTCTAATCTTGGGTCTGGCTTCACGCTTAGATGCATTCAGCGTTTATCCATGCTCCACTTAGCTACCGAGCGCTACGGCTGGCGCCATAACTCGTACACTAGAGGTGGATCCATCCCGGTCCTC
>DATEIS010000052.1:0-17707 GCA_035278765.1 Pyrinomonadaceae bacterium
CGCCCGTGGCTTTGAGAAGGGATTCAAGGAGCAACGGCCTCGGATTTGGTGAACACGATCAAAACCACGGGCGGCCACGGAGGGCCGCCCCTACAGTACGTACCGAGATTAGAGATGACTTTATTGGTTAATGAACTAAAAGGAATTTTGTTGCCAACGACGACGCCGTTCGAGGCGGACGGAAAGATCTCGGCGAGCGCGATCGGCTCGAATATCAAAGAGTGGACTGCGAAAGGCGTGCTCGGATTCGTCGTTCTCGGCTCCACCGGCGAGCGTGTGCATCTCGACAAGCGTGAGTATCTCGAAGTAATCGAGATTTCACGCGCGGCGACAGCGAGTGATTCCGTTTTTATCGTTGGTGCAGGACAGCAAAGCACGGTCGGCACGATCAGGGAAGTAAAGGGCGCGGCGCGCGCAGGAGCCGATGCGGTGCTCGTTATCACGCCGTTTTTCTATCGAACGGCGATCACGCAGGAGACGCTAATCAACTTCTACACAGCGGTGGCAGATGAATCGCCGGTGCCCGTGTTGCTTTACAGCATGCCACCGCTCACCGGTATCAAGATCGAACCCGAAACAGTTGCGCGTCTCAGCGAGCACGAAAACATCATCGGTGTGAAAGACAGTTCAAACGATGTTGCAGGGTTCAGCAAAACCGTCAACGCGTGTCCGAGCGACTTCGCAGTAATGACGGGCAATGGAACTGTCTTACTCGATGCTTTACGCGCCGGAGCCACCGGCGGAATCCTCGCCGTCGGATGCGTGGTACCGGCCATTTGCGTCGAAATCTATCGAGCCTTCAAAGCAGGGGAAAACGAACACGCGACGACGCTGCAATCGAAACTAACCCCTCTCGCCGCTGCCGTCACTACCCGCTTCGGAATCGGTGGACTAAAAACCGCTCTAGATCTCGCTGGGTATCACGGCGGTTCGGTTCGTGCCCCCTTGTGCTCCCCGGATGAAAGCGCCCGCAACGAAATCGCCCAGCTACTCCAGGTTTTGCCAGTTAGCGCCCGACCTGTAGAATGAGCCGCAGGAGCCTGAACCATTTTGAGCACTGCCGAACCCGCTTGTTATAGCACCCCTGAAGAATCAGGACTGCGCGTCGAGACTCTAAACTTCGATCGTATTCCGCATCAAACACGTCTATTTCTCGAATACCTGAAAGATCCCGTATCGCTGCGGCATTTTTATCCTTCAGCAGTTCGCTTTCATCACGAGTTACCGCAACGTGCGCCTGAAGTGCTCGCGGCCTATCGAGTCGATCGAAACGCAGTCTGCGACGCACTCGCCGCGATGAATCAACGCTGGGGAGCAGGCGAGGCAACGCTCAAGAACATCGAGTTGTTGCGTGAGTCAGACAGCATCGCAGTTGTTTCGGGTCAACAAGCGGGTCTGTTCACTGGTCCACTCTACACAATCTACAAGGCTTTATCGGCCGTAAAACTCGCCGGTTGTTTGACCCAACGCGGTACCAAGGCAGTGCCAGTCTTTTGGATGGCTTCAGAAGACGGCGATTTCGCAGAAGTTGCCAAAGCAGAATTCATCGGTCGTGACTGCCAGCTAAAGAGTGTAGAAGTCTCAAACACTTTGCATCGTGAAGGACAACCCGTCGGACACGTCATCACCGATGAATCAATCGATGCTGTTGTAGATCAGTTATTCGAGTTGCTGCCGAATTCCGAGTTTGCTGACGACATCAAGGCACTGGTGAAGAATGCCTGGCAACCGGGTCGCGGATACGCCGATTGTTTCGGGATCATGATGACGTCGCTGCTCGGTCGTTACGGTCTGATCTTCCTCGATCCACTCGACCCTGAGTTGAAGCGACTGGCAGCGCCACTCTATTCCGAAGCCGCACGTCGTGCGCCCGAGATCGCCGCGGCAATTGAAAAGCGCAGCAGCGAACTGGAGAGCGCCGGGTATCACGCGCAAGTACTCGCCACCGCGAATTCTTTTCCGCTGTTTTTGCACGACGAGAACGGCAGCAGACACGCAGTTACGCGCGTTGCGAATGGAAAGTACCGCGCCAAAGAAAACGATCAGGAATACACGGCGGAAGAGCTTGCCCAGATGGCGCTGGAAACGCCGGAGCGTTTTAGTCCAAACGTGACGTTGCGCGCCGTGGTCCAGGATTATCTGTTGCCGACCATCGCCTACTACGGCGGCGCCGCAGAGATTGCGTACTTCGCGCAAACTGCGGAGGCTTACCGCGTGCTTGAACGTCCCGCGACACCGATCCTTCCGCGTTCGAGTCTAACGATGATCGAGCGTCACACCGGACGCGTGCTGGAAAGATACGATCTCACGCTCGCGGATTTCTTTGAAGGTCTCGATCCGGTGATGACGCGCGTTGTCGAAGAGCATCTCGGCGCTGACACAGCAAAGCTTTTTGCGAATGCCGAGCAGAACGTCAATCATGAGCTCGATCGTTTACGACAGGAACTTGAGTCGATCGATCCAACGCTCGCGAGTGCACTCGATACAGGGCGTAAGAAGATCAACTACCAGCTCGATGGTTTGAAGACGCGTTTCGTGCGTGCCCAGATGACGCGCGACGAGGCCGCGCATCGGCAGTTGCAGCGAGCGTTCGATCAGCTTTATCCGCATAAGGATCTACAGGAGCGTCACATCAACATCACTTCGCTGCTGGCTCGCCACGGCACGTACGTGATCGAGTGGATCTTTAATGCGATTAATATCGGATCGACCGAGCATCAGATTGTTTATCTTTGAACTTTGAGCTTTGTTCTTTGTACTTTGAGCGAATTAAAGTACAAAGCACAAAGAACCAAGCACAAAAGAATGTCCAAAATCCGCGTCCTCGCAGATCACGTCGCCAATCAAATCGCCGCCGGTGAGGTTGTCGAGCGCCCGGCTTCCGTTGCCAAAGAGTTGGTGGAGAACTCAATCGATGCCGGCGCCACACGCATCACGATCGAGATCGAAGCCGGCGGTCGACGCTTATTGAAAGTGTCTGACGATGGCGAGGGCATGGTGCGTGATGATGCCGTGCTTGCTTTCGAGAGACACGCTACCTCGAAGATTCGCGAAACCGAGGATCTCGGCGCGATCGGTACGCTCGGTTTTCGTGGTGAAGCGCTCGCATCGATTGCGTCGGTTGCAAGAGTGGAACTGACAACCAGCATTGAAGGCGCAAGTGCGGCAACGCGCGTCACGATCGACGGCGGACGAATGCGCGACGTCAAAGACGCGGCGCATCCGCGCGGGACGACGCTATCTGTGCGCGATCTTTTCTTCAACATCCCGGCGCGCCGAAAGTTTCTGCGATCGGAAGCCACTGAGACTTACCACCTCACGAATCTCGTGACTCATTACGCGTTGGCCCACCCGGAGATCGCGTTCACGTTTATTAACAACGGCAGGGAAGTGGTGCGCGCGGCGCCTGCGAAGGATCTGCGGGAACGCGCGTACCAGATTTTTGGCGCCGAGTTTCTCGAGAATCTGCTGGAAGTGAATAGCGGTGATGCTCAGGTAGCGCGCGTCACCGGTTACGTTTCCGCGCCGCGCGACCGGCGCACATCGCGCGATTCGCAGTATTTGTTTGTTAATCGCAGGTTTGTGCGCGATCGAATGATCGGGCGTTCCCTTTCGGAAGGGTATCGATCGATCTTGCCGCACGGCGTTTATCCCGCGGCGCTACTGTTTATCGAAACGCCTTTAGAAGAGGTGGATGTGAATGTACATCCGGCTAAGACCGAGGTGCGTTTCCGCAGGCAAGCCGCGGTCGCTGATGCTGTTCGTGAAGCGGTGCGCGCCGCGCTCGCGAGTGCGGATTATGTGCAGCCGCAGGAACCGGCGCCAGTCGCGACAGCAACTGCCGCGGTTAGTTCGATCGCACCACAACCACAACCGCGCATCGAGTTCGTTCCACCACCACCGCCAGTTATTGTGCAACGACCACCCGTTGAAGCTTCCGGCGAAGAGATCGCACGCGACATCGAAGTGATGATCCAATCTGCGCAATCCTATCAATCTGCGAAATCTGCGTTTCCGCCGCTCAACTCAGCAGAAAAGCTCACACGTGAAGTCACGCCTGAATCGCTTTCGACAAACATCCGCCCACTCGGCCAACTCGACGAGAGCTTCATCATCGCGACTGACGATGAAGGCTTGTTGTTGATCGATCAGCACGTCGCGCACGAGCGTGTGCTCTTTGATAAATACCGAGCATTGGAAGCGGAGCGACGCACAGATTCGCAGCAGTTGCTCGTCCCGGAAACTTTCGATCTCACACCCGCGCAGGCTGCAGTCTTCGACGATCTCGCGCCGGAGTTGGAGAAGTATGGTTTCGAGTTGATGCGACTCTCGGGACGTACAGTGGCAGTGAAGGCCATACCCGCAGATCTCCCGAGTGGCGAAGCACGAAATATGCTGGCTGAGCTGCTGGAAACGGTTGATGCTGAAAAGAAAAGCGCCGCGCGCGATACGATGCGTGACGAGATTGCAGCCTCACTCGCCTGTCACGCAGCAATCAAAGTAAACATGCCGCTCGCCCCCGAGAAGATGCGCTGGCTAATTGATAGATTGCTACAGACGTCTTCACCGACGACCTGTCCACACGGCCGTCCGGTGATCCTGCGACTAAGAACGCGCGATATCCTTAAGGGCTTTCATCGAATCTGAGAATCTTGTAATCCTGTCTAAAGCGCGTCCAGTGTCCGAATCACAAGATCGGTGTCGGAAAGGTCAGGTAAGAGCGCGTCGGGCTCACAAGCGATAATTTCTTCCTGCGAATAGAATCTTCCGGTGCCGACAGCGACAGCGCGGGCGCCGAAGTGTTGTGCGCAGTCGATGTCGTTGGGTGTGTCGCCGATGACTATGAACTGTTCCGGCGCAAGATCCATCTGCAAATGCTCGCGGATGCGTTCAGCGGCTCTCGCCGGTAGATCGCGCCGGTTGTGCGACTCATCGCCGAAAGCCCCGGGCAGGGTAAAGAACTGTTCGAGTCCCACCAACTCCATCTTCAAATACGCCATTGGTTTGATATTGCCCGTCACGAGTGCCGACTCGTATCGCGGATGATCAGCGAGCGCTTGCAACGTCTCGCGCACGCCGGGAAGCACTTCGAAAAACCTCACCCCATTGCCCGTCACTTTTCGCGCTTCTTCCGTCAAACGCGAAACGAGTACTTCAGCACGAGCGAGTATTTCTTCCCGGCTGATTCCCGCATCACTCAACGCTTCGTAAACAATCTGCAGGTCAGTCATTCCCGACACGCGCATCTCGGCGAGGCGTCCGGACGTGCCGAAGATCTCCTCGAGCACGGGAATCGTGTATTCCTTGTATCCGCCCGTCCTCACGGAACGAATCAGCGTGCCATCAATATCCCAAAGCAGTATGCGCATCACTCAACTACCGCCAGCACGTCGCCTGCGTTCACCGTGTCGCCCGGCTTTACATTGATCGATACCACCACGCCATCTCGTGGCGACTTCATCTCGTTTTGCATCTTCATCGCTTCCACAACCACCACGCCCGTGCCCTTTTCTACTGTCGCCCCGGCTTCTATGTGAACACGCACGACTTTGCCTGGCATCGGCGCCAGGATTTCCGCCACGCCGTGGTGATGTCGATCTGAATTCTGCCCACTGCGTAACCGTTTCGGATCGACAATCGTTATCGAATAACTGCGCCCGTGAATACTGACATCGAAAGTGCTCTTCGATGCATTGACACGACACTCGTGCACATTCGCGTTCAGAAAAAACATATAACTGTCAGGTTCGATCTCACGCACGTCGAGACTGTAAACACGATCACCGATCGCGGCGGACACGCGCCCGTCTTCGAACTTCAGCAACAGGTCCTCTTCACGTTCGCCAACGATCGCTTTGAGCTTCATGATTTTCTCCACGATCGCAGTCCTGCGTTTCGTCCCGACATTTTCCAGCGACTCTTAACAACTGAACCCTGCGTGCCGGTTTGTTGTTGGCGCAGCCCGTAACTGAGTGCCGCGGCGATTGTTGCCAGATCACTCTCAACCTGATTTGTCTTCACGTCCTGCGAGGCGCGACGCTCGTTGAAACGCGTGATGAAACCAGTATCGAGCTTCCCGGAAATAAACTCACTGTCTGTTACCACTTCGCGAAAGAAGGAGAGGGTCGTCGTGATACCTGAAACTTCGTACTCATCAAGCGCACGCTTCAATCGATCGATCGCTTCTTCACGTGTGCGTCCCCAAACAGCGAGCTTGGCAATCATCGGATCGTAGTGAATTGAAACTTCAGAGAGTCGCGTGACGCCGCTGTCGATTCTTACCCCCGGTCCGGCAGGCTCGCGCAGATGTGTGATCGTGCCAGGACTCGGAAAGAAGTTGTTCGCGGGATCCTCAGCGTAGATGCGACACTCAATCGCATGACCCTGCCACTCAATCTCTTCCTGCGTGAATGAAAGACGCTCGCCGGTTGCGACTCGAAACTGTTCGCGCACGAGATCGCGTCCGGTAACAAGCTCCGTCACCGGATGTTCGACCTGAAGTCTCGTGTTCATCTCGAGGAAATAGAAGTCGTGAGTCACGTCCGAGAAGAGAAACTCAACCGTCCCGGCGCCCGTGTAATTCACGGCACTTCCAATCTTCACCGCTGCTTCACCCATACGCCGGCGCAGGTCCGCATCGTTCATCGGCGACGGGCATTCTTCGATCACTTTTTGGTGGCGCCGTTGAATGGAGCATTCACGTTCGCCGAGATGGACCACGTTGCCGTGCGTGTCGCCAAAGATCTGTATCTCAATATGCCGCGGGCGTTCGACTGCCTTTTCGAGGTAAAGCGAAGAGTCGCCAAACGCAGCGGCGGCTTCAGTCTGAGCCGTCTCAAATGCAGAACGCAGCTCACTACTCTCCGCAACCAAACGCATCCCCTTGCCGCCGCCGCCAGCCGCTGCTTTGAGCATCACTGGATAGCCAAACTTCTCCGCTGTCGCACTTGCTTCGTCGAATGATGCAAGCGGTTCAACTGTTCCCGGCACGATCTCAACACCGGCTTCAACAGCTGCGCGACGCGCGCTCGTCTTCGAGCCCATGATCTCCATCGCTTCCGGAGATGGTCCAATAAAGACCAGGCCCGCAGCGTTGACGGCGCGAGCAAACTCCGCGCTCTCTGCAAGAAAACCATAACCCGGATGAATGGCCTCAGCGTTTACGTCTTTCGCCGCCGCCACGATTGTTTCGATCTTCAGATAGCTTTGGGCTGACGCTGCTGGTCCAACACAAACTGCTTCATCAGCCATGCGTACGTGCAGACTCTCAACGTCCGCTTCCGAATAGATCGCGACTGTCCTGATACCCAACTCGCGGCAGGTGCGCATGATGCGAATGGCGATTTCGCCTCGGTTGGCAATCAGGATTTTGCGGAACATACGAATGGTGATTTGTACTTGGTGTGGTGGTGTTTAGTCAAAGTGGGTTTCAACGGCCACGGAACATATTGTAGGGGCGGCCCTCTGTGGCCGCCCGTGGTTTTGATCATGACGCCGAAATCAACTGCCTTTGGTTTCGCGAACACGATTCCAAGCCACGGGCGGCCACGGAGGGCCGCCCCTACAGTACGTTCCGAGATGATCGATAGGTCAAACGACGATCGAGTTTGCAGGGCTGCGCGGATCGTAACGAACCACAATTTGTTTTCCGGGAGCGTAGTCGTTGGAGCGTTGTTGCTGCAAATGGCTGAGTGCCTGCGAGGACTCGTAGAGAACTCCCGCGAGCATGTAGGTGTACGTTACCTGGGAGATGCGACCGTCGTTGTCTGAGACGGCATCGATAATTTGACCATCGGTCATACGGCCCGTTTTCGATAGACGCGCAATACGTGAGGCTTCGTCTTCAGGTTTTTTACGGAAACGGTCGAGGAACGACATTGAAGTCGCTATGGTTCCAAAGCCCCTGCCGAGACTGTCATTCCGACACCGCCTTTGGCGACCTCGGAAAGTTTCATGACCACGCCATCACGAACGACCCAATCATCTTCGTTGCCGGTGATCTTGTCTTCGCCAGGCAGTCGCAGCACGTAGTTTGTGAACGCCAACCCTCCGGGCGGTGTATCGTCAGTTGCAGTAGAAAGTGATGTTTTACGAATGACGGCGCCCCGCAGTGTGCGCGATTTTTCAGTTGAAACTGCGGCGAAGTCGGCGCTCGGCAGGTAAGCAGTCGAAGAGAGACCTTCCAGGGCGGCTGCAAGCGATCCGTCCTCGTCGGAAACGCGTTCCTGCAGAGTTTTGAAGTCTGCGGGAAGCGAGTGGTACTTGATTCGGTACTCTAACAGTGCCCGTTCAATGGTGTATCCCTGCGCCAGAATCGCTGCTTCCTTCGCGAGTCTGCGGTGTTCCAAACGAGCCGGTACGGTGACTCCGATCAGCAACGCGATCAGCATCGCAACAGTTGCTGATGCGAGGAGTCCGCGGCGGGCATATTTAACTCCGCAAAATCTTTCAGGCTGCGCCAGGATGGACCGGTAAAGCTTACGTCCGAACCAGAGGACGAGGAGTAACGCCGGAGCGGCAATCCATTTCAAGCGCCAGGCGGCAGTTTCACCAGCGGCGGCCCATGACCAGAATCCGAATGAACCGTCCCACTTTTGGACGAAGGCGACCGTGGTCTGGACCACAAAAATGAGGGCCACCAATGAACCGGTGACCGCAAGAATTAAAGCGCGACCGTAAGAAGGGAGTTCGTAAGCCGGCTTGGGAAGCGGCTCACCGACAGCGCGGGCTCCACACTGTTTACAACCACTGGTCAATGCGCCGTGGAATTTAAAACCGCAGCACGGACAAGTCGTCAAGCAATTACCTCAAAGAATTCAAAAATAGGTCCTAATAGGACTTATTAAATCGGAACTTCAGCCTGCGTCGGACGCTCTTTGCTTCCACCGGCTTGTGAATACGAAGCTTTGTCGTCGACGTTCGCTGTTTTTGCTTCTTCAGCCTTAGTTAGCTCGCGCCACGTGTGATACATGCGATGGGCGAAGGTCCAATACGAGCCAATTGCGAGCACCCACAAAACGGCGGGCATGCGATTGGCGAAGAAATTAGTCGAACCTGGATGAGTACTGAGCGCCCCAATAATAAAGAGTACAACCCGTTCTGGGCGCCGCAGAAAGCCAACATCACACTTGGGAATCAGACTCTCTGCCCGAGCGCTGGCGTAGCTTACCATAACTGAGCCCATTAGTCCGGCGCCCGCAAGAAAAACGTTAAGAGTTGAATGAAACTCCGTGTCGCGGGCGTAAAAGACCATCAGGCCCACAAAAACCACCATGTCTGAGAGCCGGTCCAACGACGAGTCGAGAAAACCGCCAAAGCGCGTCACACGGCCTGACAGCCGGGCCACCTGGCCGTCCAGCATGTCAAACAGATTAGCGACAATCAGGGTGATTCCGGCCGAGAAAAAGCGGCCCATTCCAAAAAGAAGACCGCAGCCGACGTTTAGAGCAACGCCGATGACGGTCAGAATATTTGGATTGATATGACCGTGGGCTAGCCAGCGTACTATCGCGTCAATAATTCGCTGTGCTGCCCGTCCGATACTGGCACCGAACATGTGTTGGGTTCGCTTCTCCTCGCCTTTTGTTAGGATACAAACAACACGGATATCTGTGTCATCTGTGTATAAAAACTAACTTTCTGCTTCGAGTTCGTCATGTAGCGTACGCAACTGCCTGATTTCGAAGTTACGAACGGCGGCTGGAGTCCGCACAACCACCTCGTCACCTTCCTGTTTGCCCATTAGGCTCTTGCCCACGGGTGATGTCGTCGAAATCAACCCCTGCGCCGGATCGCTCTCTTCCGGGGTCACCAGCCGATAGGTTACTTCTTCATCTTTCTCACTATCGTAAAGAAGGAGGGTCGAGCCATACGACGCCTTGTCGCGTGGCACCTTATTCGGATCTATCGAGGCAATCTCACTGATTCGCTGCCTCAGCTCGACGATACGAGCTTTGACGACGTTCTGCCGATCCAGTGCGGCACGATACTCAGAGTTCTCTCGGAGATCACCAAATTCGAGCGCCCGCTTGATCTCCTTTGGCAGATGAATGCGCAATTCGCTTTCCAGTTCGTCGAGTTCGCCCTGGAGTTTGTCTTTGATTGCCTGTGATGATGACACCGCTTACATCCTTATCCGGCAAGCCTATTCGGCCAAAGCCTCAATTGGTTTGGCAACTTCAATGCCAACCTTGCTCAAAACTAAAGGGGTTTATGATAACTGGCTTCGTCGGGAGCACCAAAACAAATACCAGTATCACGAGCCGTGCGGACTAGCTGTCCGTTCGGAGGCACAGTTTTGATACCCTTAATCGCTTCAGTCAACGGGACCGTAACGACGTCTCCCGCCTGCAAAGCGACCATTACGCCGCTCTCGCCCTTCGAAATAGCCCGCACCGCAGCCGAACCGTAATTCGTGGCCAGCATCCGGTCAAAAGCGTTGGGCCGCCCGCCTCTTTGGAGATGTCCGAGCACGACGCAGCGCGTTTCGCGACCCGTTACTTGTTCCAGATCCTGTTGCAGGTGATGACCAATACCGCCGAGCCGGGGTGCACGAAGTCCATCACCCTTGTCTTGATAAACTAGATCGTGTCCGACCTCCAGGGCTCCTTCAGCGACGACGATAATACTAAAATTTGACCCGCTGATATCGCGCGCGCGAATCTTTTCGGCGACGACTTCGAGTGAGAAGGGAATCTCGGGAATCAGGATCACGTCAGCGCCGCCCGCGATACCGGAGTGCAACGCAATCCAGCCGGCATGTCGTCCCATCACTTCTAGGATCATGACGCGATCGTGCGATTCGGCAGTAGTGTGCAAACGATCGAGTGCTTCAGTGGCGATGTCGAGGGCGGTTACGAAGCCAAATGTAAGTTCGGTACAGGCGAGATCGTTGTCAATCGTCTTTGGGACACCGCAGACTGGGACACCCCGTTTAGCAAACTCATTTGCGATTGTTAGCGTACCTTCACCGCCCAGCACCACGAGGGCGTCGATCCCAACGATCTTCATGTTTGAGATTGCTTCCTGGTAAACGCTTTCGACGTCTCTTGGTGTGCCTTCACAAGCGCGTTCGACGAAGTGTCCGCGATTGCGGGTGCCGAGAATCGTGCCCCCGCGCGGTAA
Source organism: Pyrinomonadaceae bacterium (assembly GCA_035278765.1). Lineage (GTDB taxonomy): Bacteria > Acidobacteriota > Blastocatellia > Pyrinomonadales > Pyrinomonadaceae > PSRF01. The sequence goes on from DATEIS010000052.1 coordinate 11,125, forward strand.
TAGTCCGCGCACGTCGCTTGGTGACAGCAGTCGCGTTCTGGTTTCGCCAAGGAGACCTTCAAAACCGTCTTCGACACCGATCACGCGCATGCCGTGCTCGCACGTCGCAGTTTTCACAACCGCACGGATAACGGCGTTCAGTCCGGGGGCATCACCACCGCCTGTCAGGATTCCAATCGTTCCGAACATAAACCTCAGTCTAACATTGCCGATTGCCAATTGCCGATTGCGAATGACTGGAGTAGCATACCAACAAAATGGAAATCGATGACGACGCAAAAGAGATAGTTCGCGAGATCGGCACGGCGATCAATGAATCGGTGGAGAATTCCACCAAGGTTGCAGAGGCAATTGAACGTCTGCGCGAAGCCGGATACGAAATGGAATTAACCCTGCGCCTCGAGATCGGCTTGCGGCCTCACGCCGGTGATGAAGAAAGCAGCACCGATGGCGCCGACCTCGAACTCACTGAAGAAGATCTGCAAGTGCTACAGCGAATGAAAATCCGGATCGACCCCGAAGGACATTGAAAACGAACTAGAACCATCCACAGATTACACAGAAAAATCTGCGTAATCTGTGGATGGTTTTTTCTATTCCGGAACTTCATCGCTTCCGGTTAGTTTCTGCTGTCGCAACGCTGCGGCGCCGAGCAACCCACCCATTCCCATCGATTCAACCGCACTGCTGGGCACCAGCATCAAAGCGCCTTTTTCCTTTAAGCCTTCATACAACATGTTCATCGCGCGCAGGTGCAACGCGGTCGGATTGTCATGATACGACTGAGCCGCAGTCGCAAACGAGTGTGCGATCTCAACTTCAGCCTGACCGAGGATGATGCGCGCCTGTTTCTCTCGTGCTGCCTGTGCCTCGCGTGACATCGCATCCTGCAAAGCCGCTGGAATGATCACATCGCGCATCTCCACCGATTGCACCGTGACACCCCACGGATTTGAACGCTCATCAATCAGTTGCTGCAACTCATCTTCAATCCGTTCGCGACCGCGTAGCAAATCAGTCAGCGACGTTCTGCCGATGATGTCACGTAGTGCAGTCTGCGCTGCCCAACTAACCGCCTGCGGATAGTTCTGAACTTCAAGCGCTGCTTTTTCCGGATCGTAAACCATCCAGAAGAGCACAGCGTCGACGTTGACTGGAACTGTATCTGACGTCAGTGTTTCTTCAGCAGCAAAACTCGTAGTAATCACTCGCTGATCCACCCACGCTGAAACCGAATCGACAAACGGAATGATCCAGAACAGACCTGGACCACGCAGGCCGACATATCGTCCGAGACGCAAGACAACCGCGCGTTCCCATTGCCGCGCGATCTTCGGCGCCTGTGCCAGCAGTAAGCCCAATACCAGGCCCACGATCGCTGCGACTGGATTAAACATGAACCACGAGATTATACCGCCGAGCAGAAGGGGCGCGAGGAGAACTACCGCAGAGACTACATTGACGCGCGGCATTTCCGAGGCGGGCAAATTACTCCTGGTTTGAATCAAACTCGTTGTAGGACTAGACATTCTTAGTCTCCTTTTTGCGCCGGCTCTGAAGTTGGTCCAGCAAATCGTCGACGGAAAAGCCCATCGCACTTGCTTCTTCGAGGAAGCGATCGACTAAGTCTTTCAAATGCTTCTCGTGCTCGTCGCGATGACCTGGAGTGAGATGATGGGCGCTGACAAACGTTCCCACGCCTCTTCGTGTTTCGAGGATTCCTGAGCGTTCCAACTCCGCATAAACCTTGGCGACTGTGTTGGCATTCACGCGCAAATCAACCGCCAACTGACGCACCGTCGGCAGTTGTTCCCCGACCCGTAGCCGTCCCGTCGCAATCGCGAAGCGAATCGCTCGCGTTAACTGCGCGTAAAGCGGCATGGGGTGCGAAGGGCTCAATGAGAAAATCTGGCTCATCTCGGATTGTACTACGATACTAGTACAAGTAGGGTTTCGGGAAATATAGCCACAGATAAACACGGATTACACAGATAAGAAATTCTGATCCGTGTCATCCGCGTTAATCTGTGGCCTGATTTTGCTGTAACTAAAAGCGTGTGTTATCTTATCCGGCTTTCAATCCTGCCAGTTTTGTTCGCCTTAATAGGTGGAAAGAGGAGTTCATAGAACAGTATGGCTACGCCTAATGGAAACGTGAGCGCCGACGGTCAAGTCGGTAAAGTCGTGCAAATTATCGGTCCTGTGCTCGACGTCGAGTTTCAGGGAGGCTACCTGCCACCGATCTACCAGGCGCTGAGAGTCACCTCGGACGGGTTCGATGTCCCGACTCCGATCGACGTCATCGCGGAAGTTCAGCAACACCTCGGCGAAGGCCGCGTGCGAACGGTTTCGATGACGCCGACCGACGGCATGGTGCGTGGCATGAAGGCGATCGACACCGGCGGTCCAATCACGATGCCTGTCGGCGAAGGCACGCTCGGTCGGGTGCTCAACGTTATCGGCGAGCCAGTCGATACGCTCGGCCCTGTGAAGCACGATGAGCGTTACCCGATCCATCGTCATGCGCCGACGTTCGAAGAGCAGTCGACTGAATTGCAGATGTTTGAAACCGGCATCAAGGTCATCGACCTGATCCAGCCGTTTCTGCGTGGTGGAAAGATTGGTTTGTTCGGCGGCGCGGGCGTTGGCAAGACCGTTATCGTGATGGAGTTGATCAACAATATCGCGAAAGCGCGTTCTGGCTTTTCGGTGTTTGCGGGTGTCGGCGAGCGCACGCGTGAAGGAAACGACCTGCTGCGCGAAATGGTCGAGTCGCAGGTTATTCAGTTCGGAGAAGCGTTTAATAAAAATTTCCACGACACCGGCGCGTTCGACCTTACCAAGGTCGACATGAATGCGATTGGACAGTCGAAGGTGGCGCTCATTTACGGGCAGATGACAGAGCCCCCCGGAGCGCGTCTGCGAGTTGCACTTTCGGGTCTGACTGTTGCCGAGTATTTCCGCGATCAGGGAATGGACGTGTTGCTCTTTATCGACAATATCTTCCGCTTTACGCAGGCCGGTTCCGAAGTGTCCGCACTGCTCGGCCGAATGCCTTCCGCGGTAGGTTATCAACCGAACCTCGCAACTGAGATGGGCGAAATGCAGGAGCGCATTACGTCGACCAAGACTGGTTCAGTCACGTCGATTCAGGCGGTTTACGTGCCTGCTGACGACTACACGGATCCGGCGCCGGCAACAACCTTCGCGCACCTCGACGCGGTCACCGCACTTTCGCGACAGATTGTGGAACTCGGAATTTATCCCGCTGTCGATCCTCTTTCTTCATCGTCACGCATTCTCGATCCGCGCATCATCGGAAAAGAGCACTACGACACCGCTCAGGACGTGAAGCGCGTGTTGCAGCGTTACAAGGATCTTCAGGACATCATCGCGATTCTCGGTCTCGATGAATTGTCTGACGAAGACAAGCTGACGGTTTCGCGCGCGCGCAAGATTCAGAAGTTCTTCTCGCAACCCTTCTTCGTGGCGGCGCAATTCACCGGTCTCGAAGGCAAGTACGTCAAACTCGAAGACACTGTCCGAGGTTTCCGCGAGCTGGTTGACGGCAAACACGACGATCTGCCCGAGCAGGCGTTCTACATGGTTGGCACGATCGAGGAAGCAATCGAGAAGGCGAAGACGATCGCTCAGTAGAGGCTATGGCAGAAAAGATTCAACTCGAAGTTGTAACCCCGGAGCGACGCGTTCTTGCGGAGCCAGTTGATATGGTGACGGTGCCGGGTCTGGGAGGTGAATTGGGAATCCTTCCGGGCCACACGCCGTTGATCTCGCAACTTCAAACCGGCGTTCTGACTTACGTTCAGGACGGCAAGAGTGCTCAGATGCACGTGTCAGGCGGTTTTGTTGAGGTCAGAGACGATCACGTTGCGGTATTGGCGGAAGTCGCCGAGCGCCCCGACGAGATCGACCCCGCGCGCGCCAAACTCTCGCGAGACAAACTCGAGAAACAACTCAACGTGTGGACCGGATCCGAAGAGGACTACGAAATCGCAAAGACCAAACTGGACCGCTCGATGGTGCGCCTCCAACTCGCTTCCCGATAACACGGAACGAAATCCGGCTTTCTATCCGTGTTATCCGTGGCTAATAGCCCTTTTCATCTCACGCACCGCGTTATCCAATCCAACAAAAATCGCACGCGCAATAATGTTGTGGCCGATGTTGAATTCCGTGATCTGCTTGATTTCGGCGACGGCGCCAACGTTTCGATAAGTGAGTCCGTGGCCGGCGGCGACAGCCAATCCATATTGAGTCGCCAGTTCTGCGGCCTCTCTTAATCTGCGTAACTCATGCGCAGCGTGAGCGGCTCCTTCACCGTGAATACCACGCGCGCCGAGCGTCGCCTCACAATATGCGGCGGTACACAATTCCACCTGTTGTGCGCCGACGTTGTGTGCGACTTCGATCTGTTCCGGATCCGGATCGATAAACAAGCTGGCGAGAGTGTTTCCCAGTCGCAACTTCGATACGGTGGCGCGCACGATCGCGATGTTTGCCTTGGCGTCGAGACCGCCTTCAGTTGTGATCTCGTTCGGTTTTTCGGCCACAAGCGTGACTGCATCAGGCTTGGCATCCAGCGCGATACCTAACATCTCTTCAGTCGCGGCCATTTCGAGATTGAGATAAGTCGTAACTGACTTGCGCAGCAGTTCGATATCGAGATCCTGAATGTGACGGCGATCTCCACGCAGGTGGACCGTGATTCCGTCCGCCCCGGCCTGCTCACACGCCATCGCCGCCGCGATGACGCTCGGTTCCGGAGCGCGACGCGCCTGCCGCACCGTGGCGACATGATCGATGTTGACGTTGAGACGAGCGGTCATGGCTCTAATTATAAATCTCTTTTCAGATCATGCACGGCACGAATCGCGGTATCGTAAACCCCGCGGCGCGCCTGCTGCCGGATCAATCCAACCTCGTTCACCATCTTAAAGCTGTCAGTAAACAAAGTAATTTTGCTGCCCTCGTTATGGTCCCACCGCACCGGAATCTCTGCAAGGTTCAAGCCCGCGCGAAATGCCAGATACAGCAACTCGACATCAAATCCAAACCGATCGATGGTGGCTGCTTCGATCAGCGGGCGGCACACGCTCATGCGAAACGCTTTGAAGCCGCACTGCGTATCCCAGAACGGCAATCCCGTGGCCACGCGAACGACCAGATTAAAGACGCGTCCACCTTGTTCGCGACGCCATGATTGATGCACTCCGATCAAGCTGCGGTCCAACGCTCTCGATCCAAACGTCACGTCATATTGCCCGTTTACAATGGGCTCAATCAGCTTCTTCTCTTCGGTGATGGGTGTCGAAAGATCGGCATCGGAAAACAGCGCCACGTCACCACGAGCAGCCAGTAGGCCCAGCCGAACGGCTCTTCCTTTGCCTAGATTTGACTTGTAACTGATGACCGAAGTGCGCAGGTCGCCTGAATCCTGGAAGACTTGGCGCGCAATTTCAGCGGTCTCATCTGAGGAACCGTCATCGACGACGATCACTTCCGCTTCCGGGCGGTTCTGGCGCAGGTAATCGACAACACCCCGAAGCGTCTTTTCCAGCCGGGCTGCCTCATTGTATGCGGGAATAATGATCGAAAGAGATGCAGACATCTGGCCCTGAGCGCAATATAACACAGGCTCGCTCTGTGCTATATTTTGCCAATGGAAGTTGCACGCCAATTCGAGGAATCCCCGTCGTACAGCCAAAGTTGGATGAGCCGGAAGTTCGCAATCGGCGCGGCGGTGCTGATTCTCGTAGCGGCGATTTTCGGAGGGACGATCGGCAGCGGTCGAAATCTCAGCAGCTTCACGTCCACCAGTCCGAAGAACTCCTACCGCGTCGCCGATGAGATTGAAAAGGATTACAACGAAGCAGTCTCCACCATCAACACTAATTATTCCGGCGACATTGATTACGAAAAGGCGACGCAGGCGGCCATTCAGGGAATGCTTTCCACGCTCGACCCGCATTCCGCTTACTTCCCCTACAGCGAGTTCAAAAAGCTAAAAGAGGATCAGGATTCTCGTTTCTACGGCATCGGCGTGACGATCGTGCAGCATCGCGACGGCGTCTATGTGCAATCATCCGTCGAAGGGACGCCGGCCGCGAAGCTTGGCTTGAAGTATGGCGACCGCATTGTGGAAGTTGATGGGAAGGACGCGAAGGATTGGTCCAGCGAACAAGTTTCGAAGAATGTCCGCGGGGGCCTCGGTGAACCGGTCACGATCAAAGTCGAGCGCGCGGGTTCTGAAGCGCCGTTGTATTTTACGATTGTGCGGGACTCCGTACCGCTCCCGACAATTCGTAACTCATACATGATTCGTCCCGGCACCGGCTACATCGGTCTGACCGGAGGTTTTCAGAGATCGAGTGATGAAGAGCTCGCGAAAGCAATGAAGCGCCTCTCGGAGCAGGGTATGCGACAGCTTATTCTCGATCTGCGTGGCAATCCCGGCGGGCTTTTGGATCAGGCGATTGATGTCGCCAGTGAATTTCTGCCGCGCGGCAAAGTTGTGGTTTCGGTAAAAGGTCGCACTGAATACAGCGAGCCAATTGTTTACAAG
>DATEIS010000053.1:0-8365 GCA_035278765.1 Pyrinomonadaceae bacterium
TTCAGCTAAACTTGACAGTATCGTCAATGCGATCGAGAAGTATGTGCAGGAATCCCCCGAACGCGAACGACCAACAAGCAAAATCGGAGAGATGATCATGCGACGCTTGAAAGAACTCGATAAAGTCGCATATGTTCGCTTCGCATCCGTATATCTGGAATTTGAAGACGTCTCGGAATTCATGACCGAGCTGAAGCATTTGGTAGTGAAACAACGAGCCAACAGATAGAACGGATTACTTCGAACCGGGGAATTAGCAATGATCAAACCCATTCGCGCGACCGGATTAGAACGGCTTGAAGTGCAGCGACTTCGTGATCGCGTCGGACGCCTCTATGCAGCTTTGCAGGAAGCAACCGAGGCAGAGAATCCTCTAGTCTCCGGTACCTGGGCGCCTCCGGTCGATCTCTGTGAAACGGACAAGGGAATTTGTATTCGTGCTGAACTTCCGGGAGTCACCGCCGACCAAATCAAGATCGGAATTAGCAACACGAAGCTCAGAATCTGGGGCGAAAAGAAACGCCGGCCCAACCGTCGTCGAATCATTTCCTACCATTGTTCAGAACGCAGTTTCGGAAAGTTTGGACGCATCGTGCCGTTGCGATGGACGTTCAGCATCCGCGACGCGTGGGCCGAGCTTAGCAACGGTGTGCTGCACATCTACCTTCCAAAGATTGAAGATCGCCGGGGAGAGGAGGTCCTGATAGCAGTTAAGGACGCTACAACAGAACAATCGTAAAGGTTACATCATGGCAATAGCTAAAGAACCAGAGTTTACAGAAGCAATCGAAACGACAACAACTGACAACGATCAGCAACTGCAGATCCCGAGTGAACTGCCGGTGTTGCCCTTGCGCGACATCGTGATCTACCCGTTCATGATCGTGCCGTTATTTGTCTCGCGCGAAAAGTCGATCAGAGCAGTGGACGAGGCGCTGTCGGAGAATCGCATGATTCTGCTTGCATCGCAGAAGGATCTCGACAAGGAGGAACCGACGGCAGAGGATCTTTATGCCGTGGGCACCGCCGCCGTGATCATGCGAATGCTCAAATTGCCCGATGGGCGCATTCGCATCCTGGTCCAGGGACTTGCGCGTGCTCAGATTGAAACGGTAGATGCAACTGGTGAATATCTGCGTTCGCGTGTGAGCGTGATGCAGGAAGTGCTTCCTCCGGAACGTTCGCTGGAAGTGGAGGCGCTCGTGCGTAATGTGCGCGCGTCGATGGAGAAAGCGATCAACCTCGGAAAGAATATTTCTCCCGAAGTGATGGCGATTATCGCTAACCTCGACGACGCCGGGCGACTCGCAGATCTGTCGGCTTCAAATCTGGAGTTGAAAGTTGAAGACGCACAGTCAGTGCTCGACATCGCCGACACAACCGCACGTCTGCGACGCGTCAACGACCTGTTAAATAAGGAAATCGAAGTTCTCACAGTCCAACAGGAAATCAATACGCAGGCTCGCGCGGATATCGATCGCTCGCAGCGAGAGTTTTATCTGCGGCAACAACTCAAAGCGATTCAGAGTGAGCTTGGTGAAGGCAACGAATTAGCGGAAGAGATCGCGCAGTTTCGGGAAAAGATCGAAGCCGCGAAGATGCCGAAACCCGCCGAGGAAGAAGCTCTCCGGCAACTCAAAAAACTCGAGCGCATGCATCCGGATGCGGCCGAAACAGCCACACTCCGAAACTGGATGGAGATCATGACCGATCTGCCGTGGTCCAGATCATCGGTCGACAATCTCGACTTGCAGAAAGCGGAGAAAGTTCTCAACGAAGATCACTACGGTCTCGAGAAAGTCAAAGATCGAATTATCGAAGCACTCGCAGTGCGCAAGCTGAAAGAAAAACCGAAAGGTCCGATTCTTTGTCTGGTTGGCCCTCCAGGTGTGGGTAAGACTTCGCTCGGCCGTTCAATCGCACGCGCTCTCGATCGTAAGTTTGTCCGACTCTCGCTCGGCGGTGTGCACGATGAAGCGGAGATTCGCGGTCATCGCCGAACTTACGTCGGAGCGATGCCCGGCAGGATTGTTCAAGCCATCCAACAGGCCAGCACGAATAATCCGTTGATCATGCTCGACGAGATCGACAAAGTTGGCGCGGACTTTCGTGGCGACCCGTCGTCGGCCTTACTCGAAGTTCTCGATCCGGAACAGAACAATTCGTTCCGCGACAACTATCTCGGCGTTACGTTCGATCTCTCGAACGTGATCTTTATGACCACCGCTAACATACTCGACACGATTCAGCCGGCATTGCGCGATCGCATGGAAGTGATCCGTCTCGCCGGCTATACAGAGGAAGAGAAACGCGAGATTGCCATTCGTCACCTGATCCCAAAACAATTGGAGGAAAATGGGATCACAGCGAAAGATCTGCACCTCTCAAAGACCGCACTCACAGCCATCATTCAGCAATACACGCAGGAGGCAGGACTGCGACAACTGGAGCGCGAGATTTCCAGAATTTGCAGGAAAGTCGCACGCAAGATCGCTGAAGGTCATAAAGGTAGTGTCAGAGTTTCACTGAAGAATGTGCACGAGTTTCTTGGTGCGCCGAAGATTATTCCTGAGGAAGCATTAAAGAAGGATCAGGTCGGTGTGGCCACGGGACTCGCATGGACCGCAGTCGGCGGTGACGTGCTCTTCATCGAAGCGCTGAAAATGAAAGGCAAGGGAAATCTCGTTTTGACGGGACAACTTGGCGATGTAATGCGAGAGTCTGCACAGGCAGCCTATTCATATGCCAAGTCGCGTGCGAAAGAGCTGGAAATCGCCGAAGAAGACTTCAGTAATTACGATCTGCATATCCACATCCCGGAAGGTGCGATTCCCAAGGATGGTCCATCCGCGGGAATTACACTCGCAACGGCGATGGTCTCGGCTTTGTCCACTCGACCCGTTCGTAAAGATGTCGCCATGACCGGCGAAATCACTTTACGTGGAAACGTTTTGCCGATTGGCGGCGTAAAAGAAAAGGTTCTTGCGGCGCGGCGCGCACGCGTCACGACGATTATCCTGCCGCAACAAAACCGCCGCGATTTGGATGAGGTTCCAAAGGAACCATTCAAGGACATTCGCTTCGTTTTTGTTGACAATATGCGGCAGGTTTTTCGCGAAGCGCTGGGTGAGAGAGTGGTGCCGCCGGCGAGTCCGGCGCCGAAACCGCAGCGTCTCCCGCAGGCTGCAAATGCGAGGACCGTAGTCTAGACAACCATGATTCACGTTGCCGAATCGTAGATTCTGGTTCATCCAAAATTAAGCGTTAAAGAATTAAGGAGTTTTTTGCATGAGTAAACTGTCCCGCAGCTATATGTCCGTTTTCTTCGCCGCACTCGCAATTATTCTCGCTTCTCAAATCACAGCTTTTAGCCAGGAAAATCAAAAAACCGACATCTCTACGGTCACGATTAAGAATTTTGGCCAGATGGATGAGCGGTTTTTCCGCGGCGGTCAACCCAAAGAAAACGACTACAGCCAGTTAGCTGCGCTCGGTATTAAGACAGTCATCGACTTGCAGGATGAACCCAAGGCGTATGAAAAGCAGAATGTTGAAGCGCTCGGAATGAAGTATGTGAACATTCCGATGAGCGACAAGGATTATCCGCCGATGGCGAAGATCGAGCAGTTCCTAAAGCTGGTCGATGATCCCACCACCGGAAAGTTTTATGTTCATTGTGCGGGTGGACGTCATCGCACGGGCGTGATGGGCGCTGTCTACAGGTTCAATCACTACAACTGGAACTACGATCAAGTCTATGCGGAGATGAAGAAGTACGACTATTACTCCCGCTGGGGCCATGGCGACATGAAGAAATTCGTCAAAGATTACTCTGTGAACTTCCCAGTCAAATCATCCGTAGCCGTCGAAGGCACGAGATAAATATTTCACGCAAAGACGCGAAGGACCGCAAAGAAAACTCTTTCTTTGCGGTCTTCTCTTCTTTGCGTGAAACTCTTTCTATTGATACAAGTACGAGTAGCTCTTCTTCTGATCCCACTCAATCCCCTGAACGTTCTGTCCATCGATCGCCAGAATATCCGCACTGATCTCATCGGTGCTGACTGTCGGGCTCACGTCGACTGAATACACAATGCTGCCCGGCGATTCTTCCGTAGCTTCGCGGTCGACCGCTCGTAGTTCCTTATCGAAACCATGCGTCTTTAACACCTCGCGCAGCGCCTTTTGAGTTGAGACGACATTCTTGGTGATTACCTTCAATTCCATCGAGCGAAACACCTGTTCAGGCTCACGCCACTCAAGTAGATAAAGCACTATCAACGAGAATATCGCCAGTACAAGCGCCAGGTCCCAACGCCCAAATCCCGACGCAAGTCCTAACGCGAGACTGATCAGAAGAACAGTAATTTCCTTCGGATCGCGAATGTTGGTCCGAAATCGCACGAGGGAAACTGCCGCGAAGATGCCAAACGCGCGCGCCGCGTTATCACCAACAATGATCATTAAGGCTGCCGCGACCACGGCGAGCAAAATCTGTGTTTGCGAAACGTAAGGGTTGCGCTTGAGCGCGAGTATTCGTTTTCGCGGACGAAATGCGAGAGCTGCTCCGAGTAACGCCGCAAGCAACAATCTCAATGTGAGGTGTCCCATTGTCTCGAGCCACGTCGCGCCCCCCGCATTTGGCCCACTGTGTTGTGTCCCGAACAGATTATCGATAAAGGTCTCACCCGAATCGATCTGAGCCGGAGTTGGTGACGTGCGCGTTTCGGGTTGTCCTAGAACCGCATCGGGACTCGGGCCCTGCCGAACTGTTTCCGGAGTCGCGCGTCGGCCGCCGCCAACAAAGTAGACAACCAGCGCGCTCAGTAAAACGACCCCAGCGAAAACGACTATTAATGTTAATACTTCTTTTCGTCTTTGATTCGCCATAGAGTCCTATTCGCCTCGTCCAATCCGCGGACTCGGACTCAAGCTAAGCAGTTCATTCGTGCGCTCACGTACCTCGCTCGCAAGCAAGTTGATTTGAGAGGGACTGTAGTTGGCCGCACGAAAAGCGTCGCGAATCTGGCCGTCACTCAGTTGCGAAAGCAGACTGGCAATCCACTGCGCATCCTGAACCGTGAGATCTTTCATGATGCCGCGATTCTTGCCTCCGAAGTGCAGCACGACACGATCGCCTTTCACCTTCTCGAAGAAGTTTGACTTCGCGTAGTTAACAGGATTGTTGCGGCTTCTGGTCAGTCGCCAAAAGATTGGAGTGGTGCTCGCGTGACCAAAAGTCGCGCCGAGATCGCTGATGACGTAATAGAGTTTGTTCCCACCTTTGCTCTTGATGATTACGTTGTTCGAGTCTTTCAGATCCCAGTTGTTGATCATCGCCATCATGATCTTCAGACCCTGCAACTCCGAAGTGCGGCTGAACGGATTGCTTTTCCACTTCCATTCGCCCACCCGGTCCCACTGCTCGGGACGGGCTTCAAACCTGACGTTTGTGAACGTTCCTTTTCCAGGAATGGTTACGCGCGGCGCGAGATAGTTGACTTCGGTGTAGTAACCGACACCCCAGAGCAATCTGATTGCTGAAGTTTCCGACTGTGCTTCTTTGCCGATCTTTACGACCCACTCACGACCCGAAGCATCGCGCACGCGATACTTCTTTGAATACCCGCCTTTTTCTTCTTTGATAAAAGTGATGCGACGCAGATCCGGACGCATTGCTTCGCCGCCCGGCCCGAGAAAGAGATCTCGCGATGAAATATTGTCGGGACGCTGCCAGAGAATTGGTGTTCCAGTTAATGCTTCTTTTTTCTTCTTTGGTTTGGCGAGACCAGTATCAATGGAAACAAGGGTCAATATGAGCGCGACGACAGTAAGCGCTCGCAGCCTCTTCAAGGTGTTCATAGCAATCTCCGCAAAAGACTAAAGGCGGGGGCCAACGAGGGAAGTAGGAGGGAACACGATTAAAGGATGAACAATTTCTTGTTCATCCTTCTAATCGATACCGCGACGGTCCATGAAATACGCCTGACTATTGCGTGCATCCGAGCCTCGCTCGATAGGGACGTACCTGCCGTCGGGCTGTAGCTCACGCGCTTTCGTGTTGTCGCTCAGATATATATCGAGCAACACATCACGCAGAAAACGCTTCGCACGGGGTTCGGTGACTGGAGCAACAACTTCAATGCGGTTTTTGAGATTTCGCGACATCCAGTCGGCACTACCGATGTAAACCTCATCATCGCCGCCGTTCGAGAACCAGAACACGCGGCTGTGCTCCAGGAAACGACCGACCACGCTTCACACTCGGATGTTTTCCGACAGACCCGGAATTCCGGGACGCAACATGCAAATGCCACGCACGATCAGATCGACTTGCACGCCTGCGCGCGAGACTTCGTAAAGCTTCTCGACGATCTGAAGATCGGCGAGACGATTGAACTTGGCGATGATGTGCGCTGGTCTGCCTGCGCGTTGATGTTCGATCTCACGATCAAACAGGGCATTGAGTTTCTCGCGCAGATCGACAGGCGCCACCATGAGCTCCCGATAATCCGTTTGCTCAGAAAAACCGGTGAGATAGTTGAAGAGCTCAGTCGCGTCGCGGCCAATTGCATCGTTGACCGTAAACATACCGAGATCCGTGTAGGTGCACGACGTCGTCGGGTTGTAGTTGCCCGATGCGATGTGAACGTAACGCTTCAGCGTGTCGCCTTCACGTCTGATCACGAGTGTCAGCTTGCCGTGAGTTTTCAGACCGAGAATGCCGTAGACGACGTGTACGCCGGCTTCGTCGAGTTTGCGCGCCCATTCGATGTTGTGTTCCTCGTCGAACCGTGCTTTCAGTTCGATCAAAGTGGTTACTTGTTTTCCCTGCTCGGCCGCGCGGATCAGTGCCGGCGGGATTGGTGAGTCTGGACCAGTGCGATATAGACAGATCTTGATGGCTACGACGTCCGGATCTTCGACTGCCTGATTAATGAAACCGGTCACACAGTCGTAAGAATCGTACGGGTGGTGCAGCAGACGATCGCGGTCTTTGATAGCTTCGAAGATATTGTCGTAGCTCTCAAACCAGTCAGGCATTGACGGCGTGAAAGGAGTGTCTTTTAAGTCAGGGCGATCGCAATCATAGAGCGACGTCAGATCCTGAATGTGTAGTGGTCCATCAAAAACGTAGACATCGTCGGCTTCCAGATCGAGTGACGAAGTCAGGTACTCGATCATGTCACTAGGCATGTCAGGAGAAATTTCCAGACGCACGGGTGCGCCGAATCTTCTGCGACGTAGCTCTTCCTGAATCTTGCTGAGTAGATCTTCAGCTTCTTCTTCCCTGATCTCAATATCCGCATCGCGTGTGACTCGAAAACGGTGACATGGACCGGGATCCATGCCCGGGAAAAGTGATTGGATATTCGCTTCAATAATCTCTTCGAGTAATACGAAGCGAGTTTTCGAAGAGCCAACCTGTACCAGTCGCGGCACAACCGACGGCACCTTGATGCGCACAAAACGCGAATCGGCGTCTTTCCGGCGTCCAATCAGTCTTACCTCTCGCGGCGCGTGGACCATCAGGCCAATGTTCACGCTCAACGGCGAGATGTAAGGAAACGGGTGACTGGGATCGACTGCCAACGGCGTTAGAATCGGATACACCTTCTCCATGAAGTAGTCTTTGAGACTTTCTTTTTCATGGCGCGATAGAGAATCGTAGGAAATTAGTGAAATCCCCGTATCCTTCAGTTGCGGCAGGATCTCTTCGCGCAGGCATCGTGCCTGTTCATTGATGAGCACGACCACTCGCTCGCGCGTCTTCGCCAGTTGCTCTAGCGGAGTCAGACCGTCAGGCGAGACGACATTGGCGTCTTCGAGTTCCTCTTTTAGACCGGAAACGCGAATCATAAAAAACTCGTCGAGGTTCGAGGAGAAGATCGCCAGGAATTTGAGCCGTTCGAGCAGTGGATTGCGGTCGTCGAGTGCTTCTTCCAGAACTCTCGCGTGGAATTCGAGCAGACTCAACTCGCGGTTGAAGAAAAACTGTGACTTCGAAGGGACAGAGCCAATCTCTGCGGCCCTGGGGAACTCGTGAACTCGTGTTTTGATAGCTGTTGACATGTTTTCTCTAAGGGACCCAATTCTTTTGCTAATTTTGACTTCGGGAGAGCATGCCCACGCAAACGGTTGGCAAGCATCGTTCCATACGAGGGTTACGAGGGCTTAAGAGAGGTAAGAGTTGCTCTTTGAGAGATTTAGCTATTTTGTCGCGAAACAGACCCGAAAGTAATGTGTACGGAATCAGATCGGGTCCTGCGGAGCGTACTGTAGGGGCGGCCCTCCGTGGCCGCCCGTGGTTTTGATCGTGTTCACCAAACTCGAGACCGTAGCTTCTTGAATCTCTTCCCAAAAC
>DATEIS010000054.1:0-13888 GCA_035278765.1 Pyrinomonadaceae bacterium
TCTCGGCGGCGCCGGCAAACGAGGCTTCGGGCAAATCTTCAGCGGTAGCAGAAGATCTCACGGCAAGATCCGGCTCATGCCCTAGCCGATTGCAAAGCTGTTCATAGGCGCTGATGATCGCGTTTCGCAACTCCTTAGGCAGCGGCATATCCAGCACGGCCACGCGTGCAGCATGTCCTCGCCTTCTTAGTTCCTCTACATCTTCCGGATCGAAATCTGAGAGCAATGAACGGAGCTCGTATTCAAGTTGGCCCTGGGCCAATAGCGCGCGATAGGCGTCTGCCGTTGTAGCGAAGCCATCGACCACGCCAACGCCCTGGGGCTTAAGTGCATTAAAGAGTTCACCTAAAGAGGCATTCTTACCGCCGACCCGCGAAATATCCTTTATGCCGATCTCGGCGAAATCGAGTGTGTAAATAAGTTGTTGGTTTGTCTTCATGACGTGGTTGCAACTCCCATTATTCGCGGCTCCATTGCTGCGCAGATCTGCCGAATCGAAAACTAGAGAGGGCAAGGGCCGTGCCGACTTGGCACAATGGAAGGTGTGCGCCAACAACTCCTTTACCGTTGGCCTTTCTTAGCTTTCGAGCGCGAGACTGGAGCGAGTTTCCTCGCAGCGGCATGCGAAACTTTCCCCACGAGAAGCTGCCTAAAACTAAGCTAAACAGTTAATTTGTTGCCTATTTTCTTAATCCAAATACGGCACAACCGTTGCTCTAAATAAAGTGTTACGAGAGATCGGAGGGCGCGGTGGCAGGCGTTTAAGGGAATAGCCTGGTTAGGCTATGGGAGGATCATCATGTTGGAAAAACGAAGTGACAGAGATCTTAAACAACGGGTGCTACGCGAAATGAAATGGGATTCGCGCATCGACTGGGCGAGCATCAACGTTGAAGTCAACGACGCAGTCGCAACTTTGACCGGTGCAGTACCGAGTTATGCGCAGAAAATTGCTGCACAGGACGCCGCGCATCGTGTTGCTGGCGTGCTTGATGTAGCGAATGACATCGAGGTTATGCCATTGGATCGCTTTATACGCACTGACTCGGAGATTGCAGGTGCTGTTCGTAATGCGCTCGAATGGGATGCATTGGTCCCGAATGAACTCATTCAATCAACTGTAACGGATGGGTGGGTCACGCTTGAGGGCGAAGTGGACTACTGGCGCGAACGCAACGATGCGGAACGAGCGATCAGACAGCTCGCGGGCGTGGTTGGCGTAATCAACAAGATCACGATTCGCAAACAGGCCGTCAACGCAAAGCAGTTGCGTGAAGAGATCGAATTTGCACTGGAGCGTCGAGCCGATCGCGAGGCGGAACGCTTGCGAATTGAGGTTAATGATGGCGCGGTAGATCTATGGGGGCGAGTTCACTCCTGGCAAGAAAAGCGGGCAGTACTCGGCTCGATCAGCCATGCGCCGGGTGTGACCCAGGTGAGGGATCACGTTCGAATTGATCCCTATTTCTAGTTGAAATGCGCACTCAAATTGAAGGAAAGGAAAGAGGCAATGAAAAACGAGAAAAAGGAAAAAATGGAGTTGGCGCAAAAGACTCCTGAGACGGCTAATCCGTTCGGAATGATGCGTCGCTTCACGAAGGACATGGAGCGGTTGTTTAACGACTTTGAGGAATTTCGCTTCCCGAACTTCTTCAAGGATTTTGCTCCATTTGGCATGGAGTTCGATAAAGTTGAATGGGTACCGCGGATCGAGGTGCTTCAGAACAACGGGCAGCTCATGGTGCGGGCGGATCTTCCGGGCCTGACGAAAGATGACGTCAAGGTTGAGTTGACGGATGACATGCTGACTCTCTCAGGTGAGCGGAAGGAAGAGAAAGAAGAGAAGCACGAGGGCTACTATCGCAGCGAGCGAAGCTATGGAAGCTTTTATCGGCAGATTCCTCTACCTGAAGGCGCCAAGACTGAAGACGCGACCGCGACATTTCGCAATGGCGTACTCGAAATAACAATGCCGGCGCCAAAAGTCGAAGCGTCAACGCGCAAACTCGAAATCAAAGAACCAACGGAAGAGAAATCAATCAAGGCCGCTGCATAGGCCTTACTCTCCTGGTCCGGTTGTTCGACTTCTCATAACGAAGCCGGGCAACCGGTCTAGGTTGGGCCTGGCAGATTCAGAAGGAATCCTTTGCCGTGTTTACCAGCAAATCCACTTGTCGAAATCACATCAGGTGTGAGGACTGCGCTCTCGTGCGCTGCTGTCCGGTAAAGTTAGACCAGTGGCTCCGAGTGATCGGAACGGATCGTGAAAGCAAACATCATCGCTGCTTAAACGTGGACATTTTTGGCTTCGATCGCCGCCCGAATGGAAAGGCTTGCGAGGTTGCGGGTAAATGATGAACCTCATCAGTTGGCGAAAGACCTTTCACTTGAACCGCTCGCGGCAAATCGCTGGTGCGCTGCTAACTCATGGGTGGGGCTTTTTAAGAAACAATGATGAAGCTGTTGCCGGTGCGAACTCCCGGCCGGCAGCCGCGAGGCCTGCACATTTGCGATTGGCCCTGGAAGAACTGGGCACTACTTTCATTAAGTTGGGCCAAATCCTTTCCACTCGTGGTGATCTCCTGCCTCCCGAATATCTCGCCGAACTAGCTAAGTTGCAGGATTCAGCTCCACCAGTTCCATTTGAAGCCATTAAGGAAACACTAGTGTCTGAGTTGGGCCAGCCCATAGAGAATGTCTTTGCAGAATTCGATACTCAACCGCTAGCCGCAGCGTCGATCGGACAAGCTCACGCTGCCACGCTACCGGACGGAACAGAGGTCGTCGTAAAGATTCGCAGGCCGGGAGTGGTCGAAACGGTTAACGAGGACCTGGACATTCTTAAAGAGCTTGCGGCAACTGCGAGCCGGCATCTTGAATTTGCCGATCGCTACGATCTCGTGGGGCTGGTTGAAGAATTCTCTCAAACGTTGCGCGCTGAACTTGATTACATTCGGGAGGGCCACAGCGCGGAACGGTTTGCGACGAATTTTGCTGACGAATCTGATATTCATGTGCCGCGCGTGTTTTGGGATGCCACCACCTCTCGAGTGCTCACGCTGGAGCGAATCCGCGGTGTCAAGATCAATGATTTGAAAAGCCTCGATGAACAGGGGATGGATCGCCGCTGGCTTGCACAATATGCCACCAATGTCGTGCTGCAAATGGTGTGCGAAGACGGCTTCTTTCATGCAGATCCTCACCCGGGAAACTTCTTTATTGAGCAGAATGGCGCGATCGGTTTGATTGATTTTGGGATGGTCGGCGTCCTTGATGAACGGACCCAGGACCTCCTGGCCGAGTTATTGATCGCCATCAACCATCAGGATGCCGATCGGCTAGTCGATGTATTCCTCGATCTCGGCGTTACTCGGAAGCGAATCGATCGTGCGCTAGTACGTCGTGATATTGAGCGTTTGCTGTCGACCTATTGGGGGCTGTCATTAGGTGAGTTGAAGGTCACGGCTCTGCTGAATGATGTCTTTTCGATCATGCGCCAGCACCAAATGCATCTGCCATCAAATCTCGCCTTACTACTCAAGACCGTGATTATGATTGAGGGCCTGGGAGTGAATCTCGATCCTGACTTTCAGTTAACAAGGTCACTAACGCCCTACACCAAGCGACTTGTGCTCCGTCAGTATTCTCCGTTCAGATGGGTTCGCAGCTTTGGGCGTGCGAGTTTAGAGTTTGCGAAACTGGGAGTGGAGCTGCCGCAGCAACTCCGAAGGATCGTCGGCGCCGCTGAAGATGGAAATCTTCAAATTGGCATGCGTCCGGAAGGCTTTGATCCAGTCATTGATCGCCTCGAGAGAATCGCGAACAGGATTGTACTGGGAGTGATTGCCGCAGCCTTCATTAACGGCCTGGCCGTTCTCGCCTCAGTCTACAGGCCTCCCGGATGGGAGCGTTGGGCATGGGTTATATTCGCCTTTGGGTTTCTAAGTGCGCTGGTCTTGGGAATCTATTTGGCGTGGACGATTTTGCGACCCAAGCGCATCTGAGGCAACTGTTTCTCTGTTCTACCACAGAGGTTGCACAGGGAAAGAAATACAAATAGTAATCACCGTCCTGCACACTGGCCTTCCTCCTCATTGGCCCAGCGAATATAATCAAAACGCCGGTTGCGATCTCAATCAATAGTCTGTGAGAGCTTAATGTCCAAGAATACAGGCGAACAAATACTTGTCGTCGATGACGACCAGGCTATTCGCTGGACGCTGAGCGAAGCTCTACAAAGCTGGGGCTTCGCGGCAATTGAAGCAGGCTCAGTTGCTGAGGGTCTAACTCGCTACAAAGCTGATTTGCCTGATGCAGTTTTGCTGGATATCGATCTTCCAGACGGCTCGGGGCTCGACGTGTTGCGCGAGATTAAGCGTGAACATGCTGAAGCAATTGTGATTATGATCACCGGTAATGTGCAGATTGATAACACCATTTCGGCTCTTCGCGGAGGCGCCTACGACTTCATCGGAAAGCCCCTTAATCTGGAAGAACTCCGTGTCACAATCCGTAATGCGATCGAAGCGCGGCGCCTACGACGCGAAGTCGCAGAGGTTAGAAAAGAACGTGCGAGAGAGTTTAACTTCCGACAGATCGTGGGTGAGTCTCCGGCGATGAAAAAAATGCTTGGACTCGCTGCGAAGGTTGCCGAAAGCGAGGTGTCTTCGGTTTTACTTCAAGGGAATCAGGAACAGGAAAGGACCTGGTTGCGAAAGCGATTCATTACGGCTCGTACCGTGCCGAACGCCCGTTCGTGGCGGTGAATTGCGCCGCACTTCCGGCAACGCTTATTGAATCCGAGCTGTTCGGTTATGAAAAGGGCGCGTTCACCGACGCAAAAGCGCGCAAGGAAGGTCTATTTGAGCAGGCTGAAGGCGGAACGCTTTTGCTGGACGAAATTGGTGAACTGGAACTCTCGCTTCAGGCAAAGCTTTTGCGAGTTTTGGAAGAGGGAGCTTTTCGACGCGTCGGTGGCTTGAAAGATCTTTCTCTGGATGTACGTGTGCTCGCCGCATCTAACCGCGATCTAAAAAGCGAAAGCGAAGCTGGAAGGTTTCGTTTAGATCTTTACTATCGTCTGTCAATTATTCAAATCGACATTCCACCGCTTCGTGAAAGAGATGACGATGTCTTGCTGTTGTCTCAACACTACATTGATACGATTGGCGCAAGGCTCAAGCGGAACAAGAAAATCGCGAGCTTGTCACGCGAGGCAACAGAAGTGTTCAGAAAATACAACTGGCCCGGAAATGTTCGGGAGCTGCGAAACGTGATTGAACGAGCACTCATTCTGGAAGACGAGGATCAGATCACCACCGAGTACTTGCATGTAGGATTGTTGGAACCACCTCGACTCGAGAAGTCGTCGCTTGCCACCATCGATGAAGTGTCGGTTCGATTTGTGTTACCAAATGAAGGTATCTCGCTTGACGAGGTGGAGCTTTCTTTCGTTCGGCAGGCTATCGACCGAAGTAGCGGCAACCAAACACGTGCAGCCGAACTTCTGGGCATTTCACGCGACCAGCTTAGATATCGCCTCAAGAAGCTCGAAGAATCTCAGGTGGCTATCGCTGAGGGCAAAACGTGATCTTGTAAATCCCAATGACGGTCATTAATCCAACATCACTGAATACCCAACTCCCCTGAAGAAGCTTTAGAGCACTCGCAGAAGGAACTTGCCGATCTCAAATTGGCTCTTGATGAGCCTGCGTGCATGCTAAAGAATCGCCTCGGCTGGCTGTCGATGTTTGTCCCATGGATCTGAGAAGTAAGGATCTTTTGAGTGGTCGTGGCCATCAAGTGCTGCTAATTCCTGGATTGCTGGAAGTTCGCTGTTATTAAACGCCTTCACCGATCCATTGAATGCAATTCTTCCATCCTTAAGAACGATCACTCTTGTTTCGGGCAATGCGGTTGGCGAAGCTTCCATCGTTCTCACCTCGCCATTAGTCACAGCTACTGCACGGAAATTTGCAAGATACTTGATCTCGTGGATCTTCTTGGTGACGTACAGCGACGAGATATGGTTAATATCGCGAGCGCGAATCACCAGGTCCAGTACCTTAATGGCTGCCAAGGGATCGAGGCTCATGGTTGGCTCGTCAAACAGCATAATTCGTGGCCAGCCGATTAGTGCGCGAGCAATTTCCAGCCGCCGCTTCATTCCACCCGAAAGCTCTTCGGGAAACTTCGCTTCTTCGCCATCCAGGCCGACAAACCGCAACACCTCGCCTACGGCTCTGTCAATTTCTTCCTCTGCCCACCCGTGCTCCTCCAGCCGGTACGCCGCGTTTTCATAAACCGGAAGGCCTGTGAAGAGCGAATCTTCCTGGAATACCATTCCCATCAAACCGCCTCGTATCGCGATTAGTTCTGATTCGCCGAGCCCTTGGATTTCTTTGCCCTCGATCCATATCTGACCTGCGTCTGGTTTTATGAGACCCATTGCTAGACGCAACAATACGGATTTGCCGGATCCTGATACACCGGTCAAAAAGATCATCTCGCCATGATTAAGTGAGAAGCTGATGTCGCTTAGAGCCGGCTGATCATCGAAACTCAGAAAGACGTTACGAAACTCGATTGCCGGCGTTGTAGTGTTCGTGTCCAGATTCATAGGGTTACTCTTTTGCCATGTCACTAGTACGACCGCAGTTGAAAGTGTCTCGACAAACGCCGAGCTAATATGGCTGGCAATGGCCATGCCGTCGCTGAACCGCGAACTAAGGAACCAAGTTATTTGTTCTTATACGATTTGAGCTGTCGAAAAGGGATCGATGTTGCGCGAAATTTCAGCGTGCTGCGGAATACCCCGCAACTACAAAGTTGACTCACATTTACTTCATAAGAAAGGTGAGCAAACCCTGAAGATCTAAGGAGAAACTTGAAAGTCAGGAATGGGTACAACGGATCGTCACGATGGCGATCAACACCGGAATGAGGCAAGGCGAGATTTGCGATCTCACCTGGTTCGATGTGGACTTGCCGCGAGGTTTGCTCCACGTTCGTGTCTCAAAGAACGGCAAAGACCGTTTCGTGCCGATCAATCAGACGGTTCGCAGGATGTTGGAAGGACTGCCACGCACCAGCGAGTATGTCTTTCCGAGTCCGAAGACCGAAGGTCGTCTTATCGATATAAAGTCTAGTTTTGATAAGGCGAAGAACGAAGCAAGAATCAGAGATTTCCGCTTTCACGACCTGCGTCACACCGCTGCCACTCGCATGGCAGACGGCGGCGCCGATGCCTTTGCGTTGGCTGAGATCTTCGGATGGTCAGATGTTCGAATGGCTCTGCGTTACACTCACGCGACCGACGAGTCGAAGCGCCGAGCAGTTGAAATCTGGCGACACCGATTGGACCAAGTGACGAATCGGTGACAAATGAAAAAGGCAGGGTCGCCGCCCTGCCGTAAGTCGTTGAATTCTATTGGTGGAGCAGAGGGGGGTCGAACCCCTGACCTCCGCATTGCGAACGCGGCGCTCTGCCAAACTGAGCTACTGCCCCACGCGGAGGGACATATTAGGAAGCGCGCGAGAGGAGTGTCAAGGCGTGGGTGAGGGCGGCGTCGAGTTTCTCGAGGTGTTTGCCGCCGCCTTGTGCCATGTCGGGTCTGCCGCCGCCGCGGCCGTCGAGCATCGTGCACGCTTCACGCATCAGCATGCTCATGTCGCCGGAAGCGTCCGCTGAGCGGGCGAAGACCAGACGCGCGGTATCTTTGTCGCGAGAGGCGAGCAGTGCGATCGTTTGCGGCTTCGCGATGAGAGCGTGCGCGAGTTTTTTAAGCGAGTCGGCGTCACGATCAGAAAAGACATGCAACACCACGCCATCCTGAGCAGACGCTAACAACTTCTCCGCCTCGACTTCCGCCGCGTCTTCTTCAAGCACACGAATGCGCCGATTCAACTCCTTGTGCTCTTCAATCATCTGCGCTGCAACCTGCGGCACATCGTCTCTTCCAGTACTAAACAACGCCGCAACTTCGCGTGCACTCTTATTCGCCCGACGATAATCAGCCAGCGCGCGCGTGCCCGCCACGAATTCAATCCGCGTCAAACCCTTCGCGCGTTCCCACGACCGCAAAGCAATCATGCCCACTTCACCAGTGCTATACGCGTGCGTGCCGCCACAAGGCGTCAGGTCAAAACCCTCGATCTCGATCAAACGCAGCTCGCCTTCACGCGCCGGTTCTTTTCTCAAGGGTAGCTCGGCCGCTTCGGCCGAGGTCACGTTGCGAATCGTGATGGCGCGATCTTCCCAGATCACGTTGTTTGCGAGTTCAACTGCGCGCTCAATATTCTCGGTAGTTGGGTTGCTGAGATCGACATCGATCTCACACGACGCTTCGAGCACTCGAAAACTGCGAGTAGGTGCGTTGAAAAGGTTGATAAGGGCCTGCGAAAGAATATGTTGTCCCGTGTGTTGCTGTATGTGGTCCAACCGACGCGGCCAGTCCACACGACCGTGCACAACACTATCACGAGGCGCGGCACCCTGGACCACATGGAGCACACCATTCTCGCCGTCGTCGATGCACTCAACCACACGCGCGCCGTTTAGTGTTCCAGTGTCACTCGGCTGGCCGCCGCCGGTCGGATAAAACGCAGTGCGATCAAGCACGACTGCGGTCCAACCACTAACGCGCTCACCCACGTCAACAACACGCGCGTCAAACTCAATCAAATGGGAATCGGCATAATAGAGTCGTTCAGTTACGGGCATGGCCAGAGATTACACAGATTCGGGAATATACGGATTTACACGGATCTTTTAAGATACGCGCATGAGACCCAAAATAGTTGGCGTAGTACTCATTTGTCTATTCACCAGCATTGCCATCGCGCAGGAACCGCCGCTGAAATCGATCACTTACAGGCTATCGATGTCGCGTCCGGTGTCGCATCTTTTCGAAGTGTCGATCCTAATCGAATTGCCGGATGAATTGAAAGACAAGCCGCTCCAGTTGCAAATGGCGAAGTGGTCCCCAGGTCGTTACGGCGTCTTCGATTTTGCCAAGAACGTTCAGGAAGTACGCGCCGTTGCCCGCGATGGTTCCAAGCGGCAGGTCACTCGAGTCAATGATCAAACCTGGAGTATCGCGCCACTCGGAAGCACCGCGCTTACCGTTTCATACAAAGTCTTCGCGAACGATCTCGACGGAACGTTTTCACAACTCGACACTCGTCACGCCAACTACAACGGCGGTTCGATCTACATGTACGTCGTGGGCCACAAACCCGATCCGGTGAAACTCGAGATCAACGCTCCGCCGGGTTGGAAGATTGTCA
Source organism: Pyrinomonadaceae bacterium (assembly GCA_035278765.1). Lineage (GTDB taxonomy): Bacteria > Acidobacteriota > Blastocatellia > Pyrinomonadales > Pyrinomonadaceae > PSRF01. The sequence goes on from DATEIS010000054.1 coordinate 9,289, forward strand.
ACGGTCGCACCGAACGTCCCGGCCAAACCACGTGGCAGTTTCCAAACTGGGACATCCTCATCGATACACCAACGGAGATTGGACCTGACTGGACGCAGGATACTTTCGAAGTTGATGGAAAGAAGTATCACGTCGTCGTTCACTCATTTGGCGCGGAAGGCGGCAAGCGTGCTGCGCTCGTGAAAGACATCGAGAAGATCGTGAGAGCGGAAGTCGCGATGTGGGGACCACCGGAGTTTGAAGAGTATACATTCCTCTTACACTTTGCCGCCGACGATCGTTCGGGCGACGGGATGGAGCATCTGACTTCAACACAGATCATCCAACCGGGTGCACTCGGCGAGCCCGGCGTTTATGACGGAGCTCTCGACACTGTCTCGCACGAGTTCTTTCATGTCTGGAATGTGAAGCGACTCCGACCGCTCGAACTTGGACCATGGGACTTTACGCGTCCGGCAAACACGCGTGGTCTGTGGGTAGCTGAAGGTTTCACGAACTATTACGGGCATCTGATGTCGCGCCGCGCTGGGCTTTGGAACGATCAGAAATTTCTGGATAGAGAAGCGGTCACGATATCGCGCGTTGAGTATGCGCCGGGTAACCGCTTGATGAGCGCTGAGGAGTCGTCGTTGTCAGCGCCTTTCATCGACGGCGTGCAACACGAGCAGGCGACCAATTTGCAAAACACTGCAATCAGTTATTACCCGAAGGGCGAACTGATCGGGATGGTGCTCGATCTTCTGGTGCGTGGTCGATCGAAAGGGAAGGCGTCGCTCGACGATGTCATGCGCGACATGTATGAGGAGTTTTATCTGAAAAGCCCGAATAGCAGTTACTACCTTCGCGGGCGTGGTTATCAAACAGAGGATTTGGAGCGAATCGTCTCGCGGCGTTCGGGCCACGATTTCAGCGACTTCTTCAAACGCCACGTTCGAGACGTTGAGTTGCTGCCTTACGACGAAGCGTTTGGTCATGTCGGGTTGCGCCTTGTAAAGACGCAGGCAAAAGAACCATTTGACGCCGGGCTTGGGATCGATTTCGAAGACCGCAAGGCGATCGTCTCATTTGTGATCATGAACTCACCGGCGGAAGATGCGGGCTTGCAGAGTAAGGATCAGATTATTTCGCTCGCAGGCAAGAATGTTGGCGAGGATTGGCGCAAGACGCTGGCGCGTTTTAAGCCGGGCGACTCGGTGCCGGTGACTGTCAAACGCGATCGACAGACGATCAACACGAATTTAGTTTTGCGTCAGCCGGAAAGGTTTGATTACAAGATCGAAGAGCGACGTGATGCGACCGCTGAGCAGAAGGCGTTGCGGGCTGCGTGGCTCACGGGCAAGTAAACCACGGATTAAGACGGATTTTTCAAGGCACGATTACGTTGAGGGAGTGTTGAGCGATCTCGAATCGCATCGGCAGGTGGCCGAGTAGTTCACCGTCGACCTGCACTTGTGCGTCGCCGTATGCCCTAACAGATGTGGCTTTAACGAATTGCACCTCCGGTTTGTCGCGAGGCATACCGTCGCGCATTGCGTATGAGAGAAGATGCAGGTAACGAAGCCGGCTCATTGTCTGGATCATACAGATCTCAAACTCGCGTTGATCCAAGCGTGCGCCCGGTGTGATCGCCAGATCGCCACCATATCGCGCTGACTTTCCGATTGCCGCAAACGTCGCGGTGTATTTCTGATCTTCGATCTCGAGCGTGAAGGGCTTTGGGTTCCAGGTTGCAAGATGACTGAGCCCGGAAATCCAAAACGCTCCTTTGCCGATTCGTTTCTTCAACGACGGTTGCACGCGCCTCACTACTGACGCGTCGAGTCCGATTCCCGCCATCAAGACAAAGTGACGCCGCTCGTTCGTGGTTTCGTCGATCGCGACACCCAGATAGATCTCGCGTGTCTTGCCGTGGGCAGCGATTTTCAGTGCTTGTTCGTCGTCGAGTGGTAAGCCGAGTTCACGCGCAAGCACGTTTGCTGTGCCGCGTGGAATGATTCCGAGTCGCGCGTTAGTGCCGGCGAGACCTTGTATCGCTTCGTTGATGGTGCCGTCACCACCAGCGACGATCACGTCAGAGCTGCCATTACGCGCCACGCGACCCGCGATTTCCGCCGCGTCGCCAGGTCCGCTCGTTAATCGCAAATCGACTTTGAGACCGAGTGACTCCAGTCGCGATGCAAGTTCCAGGATCGGGCGGAGACGTCGCGATGCATAGCGACCAGTCTTCGGATTGGAAATCAGTGTTGCTTTCCGAATAGACATTGAACGATTGAGCTCGGCAATCGAAGTGCCGTGCGCTTTGCCCGTTACATCGAGCGCATTGTTGAATGCGGTTGATTCTAAATCAGACAGTTGTCAGATAAATAAGTCACAAGGTGGCATAGTCAGGCGTCAAATACAACTCGTACTAACGGCTCACGAGTTTTGCGAATTCACTCAAGTCAGCGCTGTTAACGTCTGACACCGCCCAGTAGCTCGCGCCGGAGCGTGTCCAATGGATGATGTTGTAGCCGTTATTGGAAGATTGTTGTGCGGCTTGATCGGTAGTTCCGGAAGCAGGCCAGATGAAGAGATTGATTGAATGTTTGCGGCGTTGGTAAACAAGCGCGGCAACCGTTCGATTGTCGATGTAGTCGAGACGTCCGCCGATCAGAGGAAATCCCTGGTCAGCGAAATCCTTCACTTCCGGTGCGAAATCGAGTTTGCCGTTGAACCACGGTTTTACGGTGTGCTGATCGGAAGATGGCACATCCACCAGATGATTGAGCATCATTGAACGGATGTGACTGGAGACGACTTCCTGCGCGAGCAGATTGTCAGTGTGCGATTGCGAGCGCGCGAAAACGATAACCAATAGCGCCGCAGCCAAAATTACTGCCGCAGCAGCCGCAAGCCAGCGCCGAGAACTTAATCGTGACGTTGGTTTTACCTGCTTCTCGATTCGTTTCTTAAGGATCTCGGGCGCATGAAAGTATTGCGCGCCACCTTGCACGAGGGTGCGTACATTCGCGTGTCCCTGATGTTCGGACCGGCACACCTCGCACTCACCGAGGTGACCTTCAATCTCCAAATTCCTAAGAAGGTCGAGCTCACCATCGATGTAAGCGTGTATTAATTCCTGAACCTGTTCGCACGTCACACTTCATAGACCCAATCCCATTCTTGTTTATTCCCCGATTCTTGCCGGGAATATCTTCCGAGTTGGTGAGTCTGGACAGATAGAAAACGAACACTGGAGGTAAGAAACATGCTGAAAAGATCGAAACTAAAATTTGTCCTAATACTATTGCTCGCAATCTGTGCGACGGCTATTACGGTTCGCACGAGTACAAACCCGAATGAGGTCGTCATCGAAAACTTCTCATTCGAACCAGCGACACTCACGGTCAAAGTCGGGGCAACCGTCACATGGGTGAATCACGACGACGAACCACACACAGCGACTGCCACCGACAAGAGTTTCAACTCGAAGACTCTGGACAACGGCGATCGCTTTTCGCAGCAGTTCAACGCGCCCGGTACTTACAACTACTACTGCGCGCTACATCCGAAGATGGTGGGAAAGGTAATCGTTAAGTAAGGGAGCAATCATGTCTGACAAGATCGAGCGGCGGGGTTTTCTGAAATGCATGGCGTGGGCAGGAACGGGAATCGTCTGGGCGATGAATGGAGGCGTACTGAGCGCGAGTGAATTGATCGCGGGAGCGAAACGAAAATCGCGCTTCAACTTCGTGCAGATCAGCGATAGTCATATCGGGTTCAATAAGGATCCGAATCACGATGTGGCCAAAACTCTTCAGGAGGCTGTTGACAAGGTGAATGCACTCGCGGATGAACCCGCGTTTGTGATTCACACTGGCGACATCACGCATCTTTCGCGACCTGAGGAGTTTGATACGGCGGCGCAGATTCTCAAGGGCGCCAAGACTAGTCATGTCTACTACGTGCCTGGCGAGCACGATGTGTTTACTGATGATGGGCAACTCTATCGCGAAAGATTTGGACGCGGGACGCAGGGATTGGGATGGCAAAGCTTCGACTATGAAGGCGTTCACTTTATCGGGCTTATCAACGTGCTCAATCTGAAGCAGGGAAGTGGAACGGGGCTCGGCGGCAGCGGGTTTGGACAGTTGGGCCAGGAGCAGTTGGCGTGGCTGAAGAATGATGTTAAAGGATTGGCGAGTAGTACGCCGGTGGTGGTGTTTGCGCATATTCCGTTGTGGACGATTTATCCGGAGTGGGGTTGGGGGACGGACGAGAGTGAGCAGGCGCTTTCGTATTTGAAGCGGTTTGGATCGGTGACGGTGTTGAATGGTCATGTGCATCAGATCATGCAGAAGGTTGAGGGTAACGTGACGTTTCACACGGCGCGGTCGACCGCGTTTCCGCAGCCCGCGCCGGGCACCGCACCCGCGCCTGGGCCGATTAAGGATGTGCCCGCCGAGAGGTTGCGGAGTACGTTGGGTCTGACGGATGTTAGTTACGCGGGTAGCGGAAACAGGTTGGCAGTTATCGATTCGACACTCGCGTGACGCGGTACGTACTGTAGGGGCGGCCCTCCGTGGCCGCCCGTGGTTTGTACACGGATTCAAGAAGCGAC
>DATEIS010000055.1:0-9236 GCA_035278765.1 Pyrinomonadaceae bacterium
GTTGGTTTTGCGGAAGAGGATCTGCGGAAGTTTCGTCGCTACATCGCAGAGCCATACGGGATGGTCCTCGTCACTGGTCCAACCGGATCGGGTAAGACGACTACGTTGTACGCGGCGCTGAATGAGATCAGAAACGAAGAAGACAAGATCGTCACGATTGAGGATCCCGTCGAGTATCAGTTACACGGCATCACGCAGATTCCGGTCAACGAGAAAAAGGGACTGACCTTCGATCGTGGGCTGCGTTCAATCCTGCGCCACGATCCCGATAAGATCATGGTCGGCGAGATTCGCGACACGGAGACTGCGCAGATCGCGATTCAATCCGCGTTGACGGGTCACCTCGTATTTACAACTGTACACGCGAACAACGTGATCGACGTGATCGGACGATTTTTGAATATGGGTGTCGAGCCCTATAACTTCGTCTCGTCGCTCAACTGCGTGCTGGCCCAGCGGCTGATTCGAATGCTATGTGCCTATTGCAAGCGGCAGTATCACCCGACTGATACGGAATTGTTCGAATCGGGGCTGCAACCGGACGAATACCGTACTAAACCTTTCTATATGAATGTCGGTTGCGATGCGTGTAATCACACGGGTTATCGTGGCCGAACTGCGATTCACGAATTGCTGGATTTGTCTGATAATATCCGCGAAATGATCGTGGAGCGGCGACCCGGTTCCGAGGTTCGGCGCGCAGCAGAGGCCGAAGGGTTAAAGAGTTTGAGAGAGTCGGCTTTGCAGAAGGTCTTCACTGGAGTTTCGACCTTGCACGAAATCAACCGCGTAACATTTGTCGAAGAACTCAGCGCAGGCGTTTAATCCCCGGCAGTAAATAGGTCCTAATGTCGAATAGGACCTATAAAAATCCCGATTCTGAAGGAACCAAAAAAAGGCCGCCGCGTGTAAGCAAATTGGCCGGTTTGATCTTGCATCTTAGGCGTCGCGGCGGCATTATTAGGTCGCTAAACTTTCCACCTCCCGAACCGAGCAACCGAGTAGAAGGTCATGAAAAACAACACACGCACTCGAACCCTAGTTTCTTTGCTCCTTGCCATCAGCCTCTTGTCCTTGCCAATCACCGTTTTCGGCAAAAAAGGCGACAAGAATTTCAAGCGTGGCATGGACTACGAGGCACAACAACAATGGGATAAAGCCGCCCAGGAATTTACGCTCGCAGTCGCGGCTGACCCGTCGAACATGGAGTATCAACTCCATTTTCGGCGCGCGAGTTTCAATGCCTCGCAGACCTACATGCAGCAAGGGCGCTCGCTGTCGGAACGGGGGGACTATGTCGGCGCCTACAATGCTTTCCGGCAAGCCTACGGGTACGATCCGGTCAACGAATTAGCCGTGTCGGAAATGGAGCGCATGTTGCGACTCCAGGCGGTGAAGGAAGGTCGGTCGGTTCCGAGTGGATCGAAAAATGGTGACACGCTGTCAGAGGGTACGATCACGCCGGCCACCGCTCAGGCGCAGGACCTCGCGACGCCTCGCGAACAGCAGCTTCGCGTTGTCGACGTCAAAGGCGATCTTAAACAACTCATTCGCAGTCTTGCAGAGCAGTTGAATCTCAACGTCATTTTCGACCGCCAATCGTTTGCACAATCACGTCCCGTCGACATCAATCTTAAAGACGTAACCACGGCGCAAGCGCTCGACTACCTGTTCCTTCAGGAAGGACTCTTCTTCCAGAAGCTCAGCCGCAGGACAATCCTCGTCGCGGATCAGGCACGTCGTCCACAGTATCAACAACTCGTTCTGCGCACGTTCTACCTTTCGAACATGAAACCGGCTGATGCGCGCCAGCTCGTCCAGCAGGCGATTCCGCCGTCAGTTGGTCGTCCGCAAACGATCGTTGTTCCTGACGATGCGACGAACAGTTTGACTGTGCGTGACACAGCAGAAAACGTTCGCTTGATTGGCGACCTGCTTCAGAGCATCGACAAGGATCGCGCTGAAGTCGTGATGGACGTCAGCATCTATGAAGTTTCCAAGAATGATTTTATGCAGCTTGGCAACCAGATTGGCGTGCCAAACAGTAGTGGCGGTCCGTTTAGTATAGGTAGTTCACCCGGCTTCGCGTTGTTAACTGACAATGCCGTAACGCAGGGTGGTCGCGGTGTAAACCTGGGTATAACTTCGCCAACAGCACTTGCCGCTGCTCTTATAATTCCGCCCTCAGTCTTGACCGCGTTTCAAAGTAAGAACAATACGAAGTTGATCGCTTCGACTCAGGTACACGCTTTCAACGGTGAAGAGTCGACCGCTCGCATCGGTCAACGTGTGCCGGTGCAAACAGCACAGGCGTATCCGTTCGGTATACAAACCGGATCGCCGACGCCTAATTCAAATGGTTTTCCGAGCGGCGGTTTTCCAGTCATCAACTATGAACCGACTGGTCTAACTCTGAAGTTCACACCGCAAGTGTTTCCGAATCTTGACGTGCAGGTGAAGATGAACATCGAATCGAAAGATGTTCTCGGAGTGGCGTCGCCGACTCCAACATTCACAGAACGCTCGATCACCGGCACGGCGCGCGTGCAAAATAATCGGACCATGATGCTGGCCAGCGTTTCCCAGGACGTTGAGACGCGTGGAAGGCAGGGCTTACCGATCCTCGGCGGTTTACCTTATCTTGGCCGTTTGTTCAGTGCGCCGACACGTGACAATCGCACGGTTGATATCGTGATCTCAGTAACGCCGCGCGTGCTTCGTGCGCCGGCCGTTACTCCGCGTGACGAAGAGATGCGACCGAGCGGAACGCTACAGTCACCGACTACTGGTTCGCTCGCCGAAATGATTCGTGATGCCGATCGCGAAGATCAGATCGCAGCGGCACGTGCGCTGCCGACGAACGTCACGATGCAGCTTCCGGATGCGCCAGTGATTAGGGCGGCGGGTGAGACGGCGATGCAGAACACAACGCCGGCGAATCTACCTCCGCCGGCTGGTACGTATGCGTTCACCCCGGCGCCTGGTGAGAAAAAGCCTGTGACTGTGATTGCGGCGAACACCAAACCGATGGAAGAGCTGCCGTCGTTTGTGCCGGCGCCGAAGTCGTTGATTAGCGATCAGGCAGCGGCGAATGTTGCGACAGTGAATACTGGCGCTGGAACTCAGAACGCAGTTCTGACTTCAATGCCAAAAGCCGCCGAGACTTCGCTCGAACCGAAGACGAGCGCGATACGAGTCGCACAACTAAGTCTGTTGCCGACCGGCGATGTGCTGAAGGTGGGCGAGAAGCGGCGTTACGCAGTGCACTTGAACTCTGACGTGCCGTTGAATCTTGCTTTACTTGCTTTGCGATTCAATCCGCGGGTAGTCAAGGTCCATGGATTGTCCGCCGGGAGTATTCTCCCAACTACGGGAGAGGCGGCGCCGCTCTTTACACCTGTGATCGACTCGAGTGCGGGGACGTGTTTGATATCGATCTCGAGTCTCAACGGCAAGGCATCGTTTAGGGGCTCTGGACCACTCTTATTTATAGATATCGAAGCAATTGGTGAAGGTAATGCTTCGCTTGTCTTTGTAAAGGAAACGCTGCACCTGGTTGCCACTGACGCGCGTGATATCACGTCGGAGATAGTTCAGGGAATGGCGACCGTGAAGCAGCAATAGATGTTTGCCGGTTTGGCAAAGGCACAAAAAGCACAAGTCTAGCGAAATATCATTTGTGCTTTTTGTGCTTTTTTGCGACTTCAGGCGTGTAAAGGTTATGAAGCAAAAAGGCTTCTCATTAATCGAACTGGTAATCACGATCACCGTGCTGACTATCCTGACGCTTGGCGTGTTGCCTCTCGTCAAAGTCTCGGTTAAGCGTCAGAAGGAGCAGCAACTGCGTGAGACCTTGCGCTCGATTCGGATGGCGATCGACGAGTTTCATCGCGATACGGTCGGGATGGTTTGTACCGGAGTTGCAATGACGCCGCAGCAACAGGCGCAGGCACAAGGGCAGAACACTACCATAGATCCGCGCAGCAAAGTCGTAATCAGTGATTGCACGATCTTTGGTGTCGACAATCCGGATCATTATCCGCCCGATCTGGATACGCTGGTGAATGGTGTCAATGTCATACCGAGAGGATCGGTGGGTGGTCGCGGACAGCAGGGCGTGAATGCAACTGAAGTCGGCGGCCAGTTATCCACTAAACAAAAGGTCTATTTGCGAGGATTGCCGATCGATCCGATGACCGGGAAATCAGATTGGGAGCTTCGTTCTTCGTACGACGCATCCGACGCCGGCTCCTGGGGCGGTGAAAATGTTTTTGATGTGCGCTCGAAGTCGAAAGGTACAGCGTTAAATGGGGAGAACTACAGTGATTGGTAAGAGACAGGCAGGATTTACGTTGCTGGAATTGATGATCGTGATTTCGATCATCATCATTCTCGCTTCCATTACACTGCCGCAGTATATGAAGACGATCATGCACACGCGTGAGGTTGTACTCCGAGACGATCTGCGCAAGATGCGTTCGCTGATCGATCAGTTTGCCGCGGACAAAGGTCGCTTGCCTCAATCACTCGACGAGCTCGTTAGTGAAGGTTACATGCGCGAAGTGCCTATCGACCCGTTTACGGGACAGAAAGATTGGGCCATCACGACCGGCGAAGATCCCAATTCGTCCGAGGGTGAGCAGGGTATGACTGACATCCACAGCGCCTCCGCAGAAGTTTCGACTGAAGGCACACCTTATAGTGAGTGGTAGATCTTTGATCTTTGTCCTTTGTTCTTTGTGGAGCAAGGACACAATCAAAGAACCAAGAGCAAAGTTCTAAGTTCAGATAATGCCCAACCTCCTGTCACGGCTCATTGACCCCTGGTATCCCGCCACCGCAATCGGTTTGGAAAAGGGAGCTGCATCTGTAGTTCAGCTCGAACGCGTCAAGGGTTCAACTTGTAAACTGCGCCGCGCTGCCACTTTCAATATCGATGAATCACTCGTTCGACCGGGCTTTGACGAACCGAACATCGAGAACCGAGCTCAACTCGCAGCCGTCTTGAGTGATCTGGCAGCGAGTGCCGGACTGCTGCGCCAGAAGCGCTGGTCACTCTCGTTGCCCGAAGCTACCGCACGAACACTCGTCCTGACCATTGAAAGCCAGTTGCAATCAGCGTCCGAACTTCAGGATGTACTGAAGTGGAAGATTGAACGCGGTTTTAGCGCGACGATGGAAGAGCTCTCCATTTCCAAAGATCGTCTCCAGAAAGATGCACAGGGACGCGATCGTTATCTTGTCATCGCGGTCAAGAAAGCGATTCTTGCCGAGTATGAGGCAGTTCTTGATTCGTTGGGATGGCGCGCGGGATTGATTCTGCCTCGACATCTCGGTGAAGCGCAGTGGTTGAAGCGCAATGGTGCAGGCGGCGATTCACTGCTGTTGAGTAATTCGAGTCACGGTTTTACTGGTGTCATTTTCCGCGACAGGCATCCGCTGTTTGTGCGCACCGTCGAGTGTGCCGAAGACGAGTTTGAGGACGAGTTTTACCGGTTGCTGCTGTTCTATCGAGATCGCAGCACTCCTGAAACTGGCGAGAGTCCGGGGCTGATGCGGTTGATGGTTATCGGCGAGGGCATCACGAAACAGCGCGCCGGGGAAATCGTCAACGAAACGACGGGCGGGGACCTGCGTCCGCTACAGGCTGAAGACCTCGGATTACAACTGCCCAGCCGGGAATTCAGTTTCGACTCCATCGCCGCCCCAGCCGGCCTGGCGACTCTGTCCTGGTAAGCCAAATAAAGCACAAAAGGGATTATCGGTTGCTTTTGTGCCTTATGTGCCTTTTGTGCTTTATGTGGCCCCTTTTTGTGGCTATCCATTGAAACAAAATTTTTTGTGGCACGTAACACCCCTGTATTATGAATCTTGCAGCCTCCTCGGTTTCCCGTGCTTTATCACGAGATTTGACAGCGGCCAATGACCGCGATCTCGTGGCCACTGCTATTAACGGCGTCGAAGGAAGTTTTGAAGAGCTTGTCCGGCGCTACCAGCGGCCGATCTCAGCCTATGTCTATCGCATGGTCGGCAACTACGAATCCGCCCTCGACCTAACCCAGGAAATCTTCATCAAGGTCTACAGTTCACTCAGCCGTTATCGACCCGAATTTAAATTCTCAACCTGGATCTACAAGATCGCGCACAATGCAGCCGTCGATCATCTGCGACGAACAGCCACTCGCGAACAGTCGCTCGTTATGGGACGAGAAGACGATCAATTCGATCTCCCGGTCGAATCCACCCGTCCGAGTCCCGAACAGGAAAGTGAACGCAAAGAACGACGAGGCGAGATTGAGTCAGTGGTCAGAACGCTGCCATCGAACTATCGTGAGTTGATTATCCTCCGTCACTCACAGGATCTCAGTTACGAGGAGATTGTTGAAGTAACGGGCCTGCCGCTCGGCACCGTCAAGAACCGGCTGTTTCGTGCACGCGAGATGATGCGACAGCAGTTTGTCGACAAAGGAATTACCGGCATTTAATGACTAACGGCCAGGAAAAGATCTGCGAACGAAATCTGTTTGCCGCCTACGTCGATGGCGAATTGGATACGGATCTAACCCTCCTCTTTGAAGATCATCTTGAAAGTTGTGCCGAGTGTCGCGCCGAGTTGAGAGCGCACCGGCTTTTTGTTTGCGAGCTGGATGCGGCAATGTTGGAAAGCGCTGAGATTCCAGTGCCGGTTGATTTTTCGCGAATGGTTGCGGCACGTGCGGCAAGCGATATGAGAGGCGTGCGCACGCGTTCGGAAAATCGCAAGGCTTTGACCATTTGCGCAGTCCTCGCCTTCGTTGGGTTTGCACTTCTCGGCGCCGCGGCGCGCAACAGTGTGTTCATAGTTGCCGAGAGGTTTGTTGCCACTGTTTTCGGATTAGTCAGCTTCGTCGCTACTACTGCATATGACGCAGTGTCCGGATTCGCAGTAGTTGTTAGAGTGCTCAGCAAAAAAGTCATTATCGAATCCGGTTCGCTAGGTCCCCTGGTGGTCGTGCTCGCTCTCGCAATTCTTATACTCTCGCGTTTGATCTCAAATTATCATCGCACGAGAGCAACCGAATAGGAGGTTGCCTCGGGCAATGGTCACTTACCTTTCAATAGTCAGATCTCAACACTCCCTAAATAAATTCGACCTAAACCGATTCTTCGCGCTACTCCTTTGGGTGATGGTGCTGGTCGGTGTTGCCAGCGCACAAAACGCAAAAGAGACGCTCATAATCTCAGGCGCCAATGAAGGTCCGGTGGTCGGATTAGGAAAGTCACTCAGAATCACCGGCAGTGCGCAGGAAGCTGTGTCACTCGGCGGCGATGTGATCGTCGAAGGCGTGGTTGAGGGCGACGTGGCTGCGGTCGGTGGTTCGGTAATTCAAAAAGCCGGCGCGCGTATCGGCGGCGACGTGATGGTGATTGGCGGCAGTTATCGATCCGAAGACCCTCATCCCAATCGCAATCCGGATGCGATGACGATGATGTATGCGGGTTACGAGCAGGAACTCAGCAACATGATGAACAATCCATCGGGGATCTTCAGTCCTCGTTGGACGTCGACTTATCTCGGAACGAGATTGCTCGTCGTGCTGTTCTGGTTCCTCGTGTCGCTCGGATTGACTCTGGTAATGCCGAATACGATCAGTCGAGGTGTCGCGCGGCTTCAGTTAACCAGTTTGCGCGTCGCCACAATTGGTCTGATCGGGCTCGTGGTGTTGCTGGGAGTAGTGCCGCTGTGCCTCTGGATCATGCCGCAGCCGGTCCAGGTGATGGTCGGACTGCTTGCTTTGCTGCTTCTGCTCGTCTCCGGAGTGTTTGGCCGAGTGATTCTTTACGCCGCCACCGGACGCTGGTTGCAAAGAAAATATCTCGCGATCGGTAAGAATTCCGAGGCGGTGGCGTTATTACTTGGGACAAGTTTTTGGGTACTCTTAACCTCGCTCCCCTACGTGTGGCCGTTTATGGCCGTCTTTATGCTGATTATCAGCTTTGGACTGGCACTGACGGCCCGGTACCGCGTCGGTTGGAATAGTTAGCCACAAAAAGGCACAAAAAGCACAGAAGATCTTTTTGTGACTTTTGTGCCTTTTTGTGGCGAATGCTTAAACAGACAGAAAGGGCTAGTAATGAGGACGTTCTTTTTCGCGGCTGTAGTAGCTTTTATTAGTTTTGTGATACAGACCGGCGATCCAAATATCGCTGCCAAACACGCGATAGGTGAGATTAAATCTATCGATGCCGCCGCTAAACAGTTGACCATCAAGACCGACGCCGGGTCGATGGTCACGGTTTCGCTGAGCGATAAAACGACCTACAAAAAACTCGCGCCCGGCGAGCAATCCCTTACAAACGCGACTGACCTGACGTTTGCTGACCTCGCCGAAGGCGACCGCGTGATGGCGAGAGGAACTGTCGCGGCGGATCAAAAGTCGGTTCCTGCTCTTCAGATTATCGTGATGACTAAGGGCGACCTTGCCAAGAAGCAGGAAGCGGAACGGCTCGAATGGCGCCGTCGCGGAATTCTCGGCGTGATCACGGCATTGAAGCCCGACACCAAAGAAATCACGATCTCAAATCGGACCATGGCCGGAACACAGTCTGTCGTGATTCCAATTAGCGACAAGACCGAAATGCGGCGTTATGCGCCCGATTCGATCAAGTTTGGCGACGCCAAACCGAGTAATTTTAGCGACCTGAAAGTTGGCGATCAGTTACGCGCGCTCGGTGAACGAACTGAGGATCCGCTTCGTTTTAACCCACAGAAGGTTGTGACTGGCGCGTTCCGCACGGTCGGTGGAGTTGTGTCGGCTGTCGATCCCGCAACCGGTGAGATTCAAATCAAGGAACTAGAAAAGAAGACTCCGCTCACAATCGTTATCAAGCAGGACGCTGTTTTGCGGCGCTTTCCTTCAGAAATGGGAGCGATGGGAGGCTTCGGCCGTCCGGGTGGTGGTGGCCAGGGTGGCGCACCTGCAGCGGGTGGAGGAGCGCAGCCTCAAGGTGCTCAGCCGCAGCGTCCGCAGGGTGGCAATGGTCCCGGCGCGGGTGGACCGGGTGGTCCGCGTCCCGGTGGCGGCTTCAATAACAACGAGATGCTCGAAAGATTGCCAACTATTTCGATCGCAGATGTTAAGGTTGGCGACACTATCATCGTTTCCAGTACGCAGGGTGCGGATCCAAGCCGTCTGACAGCGATTTCGCTGATTTCGGGTGCCGACACTCTGCTCGCGATGCTTGCTCCCCGTCCA